>JBBSVJ010000077.1:0-14679 GCA_038233665.1 Lysobacterales bacterium | reverse complement strand
CAGCGATTGATGATTTGCGGGCGATTTTTGCCTCGCGCAGACTGCGCCGTGATGCACAGGTTATTCGCCATGCCAGCTTGCTTGATGATCTGCTGAAGCCGGCCTGAGTGGCGTCGCACGCTGCACTGGCGTGTTCTCAACTGCATGGGCTAAGGTGATCGACTGCCTGGCTTGCAGCCCGACTTTTCTTCTGGTGACCCCGCACGCGTGAACAAATCGAATGCATCGACAAGCCCGGATGCCGCCGACGCGGACGCGTATGTGCAGATTCGTGGTCTGCGCACCGTGCTCAATGGCAAAACCATCTTCGATGGGATAGATCTCGATATTCCGCGCGGCAAGATCACCGCGATCATGGGCCCGAGTGGAACCGGAAAAACCACGCTGCTGCGGCATATCACCGGCCAGCTCGATGCCGATGCCGGCGAGATCCGTGTCGACGGCCGGAATGTTCCTGATTTATCCCGCAAGCAATTGTTCGATCTGCGCGAGAAGATTGGTTATCTGTTCCAGAACTCGGCGCTGCTGACCGATTTCACCGTTTTCGAGAATGTGGCCTTTCCTCTGCGCCAGCATTTGCGCCTGCCCGAGGAGCTCGTTCGCAATATCGTACTGACGCGCCTGCAGGCGGTCGGGCTTCGTGGAGCCGCTGATTTGATGCCGGCAGAAATCTCCGGCGGCATGGCGCGCCGTGTTGCGCTGGCCCGCGCAATCATCCGCGATCCCAGCCTCATGATTTATGACGAGCCCTTTGTGGGCCTCGATCCAGTCGCCCTGAATCAGGTGCTCAAGTTGATTCGAACACTCAATGACACTCTCGGCATCACCAGTATTCTCGTCGCGCATGAGTTCGCTGCGGTGCGCCGTGCGGCTGATTATGTCTATCTGATCGCGGGCGGCAAGGTCGCCGCGCAAGGCCACCCTGACGAGCTCGCCGAGCGTGATTCGCCATGGACGCGGCAGTTCTTCGGAGGCGAGGCCGACGGTCCAGTACCGTTCCAGTACCCGGCGCGAGACTATGCCGCGGATCTCGGGTTCCCGGCAGGTGCCGTATGAGTGCTTCACGCAAGCCGTCGATGATCGGCGATGCGCTGGCCCAGGTTGGCGCGGTTGGCCTGTTCCTCTTCTCGATTCTTGGGGCCATTCCGAAAAGCCTGCGTCATTTCCGTGAAACCCTGCGCCAGATCTGGTTTCTCGGCGCGATGAGCTTGGTCATCATCGTGACCTGCGGTTTGTTTGTCGGCATGGTCCTGTCGCTGCAGCTTTACTACACGCTGGCCAAATTTGGTGGTACGGCCGCCCTTGGAACCGTAGTCGCTTTGTCGCTGTTTCGCGAACTGGGGCCCGTTGTCGCGGCGTTGCTCTTCGCGGGTCGCGCGGGCACCTCAATGACTGCCGAGATAGGCCTGATGCGCGCCACCGATCAGCTTTCGGCGATGGAAATGATGGCCGTTGACCCGCTCGCCTACGTGGTCGCGCCACGTTTCATCGCTGGAATTGTTGCGATGCCTCTGCTGGTTTGCGTCTTCAATGCACTCGGAATTCTCGGTGCACATGCGGTCGGTGTGAGCTGGCTCGGCCTCGACAATGGCACCTTCTGGGGCAATATGACCTCGAATGTCGACGTCTGGAACGATTTGATCAACGGGGTCTGGAAAAGTACCGCATTCGGCGCGGTTATCGCCCTTATCGCGACCTTCCAGGGCTACACCACGCCACCAACCAGCGAAGGCGTTGCCTACGCGACGACACGTACCGTGGTGTCCTCGTCGATCGTTGTGCTTGCGCTTGATTTCGTAATGACCGCCTTCCTGATGTGACCGGACAAAACCCATGACCCAGCCCAGACGTTCCTTCCAGGTCGGTACCGGCCTTTTTATCCTGCTCGGTTTCGCCGCGCTCGCTTACCTGGCTACGCAGACCACATCTGTAGCCAATTACACCCAGGGCGAGAGCTACACGCTGAAAGCGAAGTTCAGCAATATTGGCCAGCTCAAAGCGCGGGCACCCGTCAAGCTGGCCGGTGTGCGTATCGGTTCCGTGCAGTCGATCGAGCTTGATCCAAAATCACTCGAAGCGCTGGTCAAGATTGGCATCGACACGCAGTTCAAGGATATTCCCGATGATTCCGGTGCCGCCATATTCACCAGCGGTTTACTCGGTGATCAGTACGTTGGCGTCCAGCCGGGCGGCTCGCCCGTCGCTTTCAAGGACGGTGACGAGTTCATCCTGACCCAATCCTCAATGCAGCTCGAAGACCTGATCGGCAAATTCCTCGTCAGCGGTGATTCTTCAAAATCGCCGGCGAAGACGGATCCTCCGTCAGAAGACTCCGGCTCGCCTTCGAAATAATTTCTGGAGATAGAAGCATGCAGCGTTTCATTGGTTGGACACTTGCGCTGGTCGCGGGTTTATTCATTGCGGCCACGGTTCAGGCGGCTCCGCTGTCACCGGAACAAGTAGTACAGAAAATCGCCGACGATCTTGCCGGAACCATCGGTGCACATCGCGATGAGCTCAAGAATGATCACGAAAAGCTGATTCGCGAAATCGACGGCATCCTGCTTCCGCATTTCGACATCGACTATGCGTCACTGCTGGTTCTTGGTCGCGACGCACGGGCGGCGAGTCCCGCGCAACGCTCGCGCTTCGCCAAAGCGTTCTACAACTCGATTGCTCATCGTTATGCCGAAGGCCTTTTGAACTACACCCGCGGCAACGTCAACGTCCTGCCGTTCTCGAGTGCGCTGAATGACAAACGCACCATCGTGCGCACCGAAGTGGTGCTTGATGATGGCAAGAAAGTCGCTGTCGACTATGCATTCCGCAAATCCTCCAACGGTGAGTGGAAGGCTTACGATGTGATCATCGAAGGGATTTCCTACATCACCAACTATCGCAACCAGGTCGCCGCAGAAATCAAGGCCACCAGCCTTGATTCGCTGATTGATCGCCTTGAGACGCAAGGCGCAAAGGCATTGGAAAGCATGGAGCAGAAGGGCGGCGCGTGAGTCATTCTCCAAGTATCGAAATAATGGCTTCCGGCTACGGCCGGATTGTCGGGCGCATCGATGTCGAGAATGCGCCAGAAGCGCTCTCGCGGGGAACTGACCTCTTCGCCGTCGGCAAACCGCTGATTGCGGATATATCCGAATTGCAGAGTGCCGACAGCATCACGCTGGCCGTTTTGCTTGCTTTGGCGGCTCGTGCACGCAAATCGGGAGGCGCGTTGAGTTTCACGCGCGCTTCGGAGCGGCTAAAAGCGATTGCGCATCTCGGTGACGCCGAACCACTGTTGGGGTTCGGCGGCGATCAAGTCGGCGTCGTTGACGCCTGAGCGCGATCGGATCCTGATCCCGCCACCGTTGAGCAATCGACTCAATCGTGGCGATAGGTCACTACGTTGAAATTTGAGCGCGGCGACTTGATTGGCTGGCTCGTTCCTCAAAGCAGCGCAACAAAATGACGCGCGCTGACCGCGGCCAACGGGGATTAACCAGGATTTTGAATCAAACCGGTCGGGTCTGCGCGCGTTAAAAGCAAGCACTGTTCGGACTTGTGGCAATAACCCGCTTTCATTTGGCCACCACGTTCCAATCGCAACGATGGCGAAAACCATGCCGGTTGAACCACTGGCTCAGCGCTCAGCTAATCAGTGCTCGTCTTTTTTCTCGGTCTTTTGCTGCTTCTTTTCATAGGCTTGTTGCTCATCCAGCAAGGCATCAAGATCGTCATCTTGAACGCCTTGGAGCTGCTGGATAGCCTCGAAAGGCGGTTCGCCATCGTAGATTGTGTAGAGACGACGCTGACGATAGGCATCGCGATAGAAGACATACGGGTCGTAAGCGCCCTGAACCAGATTCTCGGCATCAATCGCGCCTGCGCGCAGGGTCACCAGAAACAGCATGCTCGGCCAGTATTCACGCCCCAACTCGTAATTGTGAGTGCGCGAGTAATAGCCCATCGGGTCGAACAATCGTCCATCGACCGGCATACGCCAGACATCGCGAGCGGTGGTCGAGCCGATCAGCGGCAAAACAAGATAAGGGCCTTCGCCAACGCCCCATTTCGCCAAGGTCGCGGCAAAGTCCGTTTCCTGCGAAGGCAGACGCATCTGGCTGGCAGGATCAAAAAAGCCGAGGAAACCCACCGTCGAATTGACTACAAACCGCCCGGTGCCCCTCAATGCGTCCTTGATTTCACCTTGCAGTGCATCATTGGCTATCGTAATCGGCATGCGCACGTTGGCGAAAAAGTTGCTGATCACGCGGCGTACGTTCGGCGTGGTGACCTTGCGATAAGCCACAGCAGTCGGCCGAATAACCGCGCGATCGACCTTGTCGTTGAAGTGATAGACCTTGCGATTGAATTTTTCCCACGGGTCATCGGTGCGTGGTTTGGCGATGGTGCAGCCGGTCAACGCAATCAAGGCAGCCGCAAGCAGCCCCTTGCGCAAGGCATTGAAATCAATGGGTTGCATCATTGTCCAGATCATCTCGATTGCGGGCGCCGGTGGCGGGGTGAGCGCCGTGTCTCGCTAAGCACGAGACAGAAGGCTTCAGGCAGAAGCCATTAGCCAGAAGAAGCGAATCGTACACGGATGCACGCCCGGATTCCCGTCTTGTTTGCACTGCACAATTACGCCCCGCTACAATAGCGGCCAAACCGGTGCTGTATCGAATTCCCAAGAGGCTTGACCAAGATGGCGCGTATTACCGTAGAAGATTGTCTTTCGGTCGTGGACAACCGATTCGAACTCGTGTTGATGGCGACCAAACGCGCGCGTCAGTTGGCCAAGGGAGCGGACCCAACCGTCGACGCCATGAACGACAAGCCGACCGTGGTTTCGCTGCGCGAAATCGCCGCTCGCAAGGTCGATCAGAAAATGATCGACGAGATCGAGAAGCAAACCCGTGAGCGCGCGGAACGCGAAGCGCTTGAATGGGCTGCTGCCGAGGTCGATGAAGACCTTTCCAAGGCCAGCGACGATATCTAAAAGTAGAGCGCGCGCACCCATCCACTAGCCCAGAACTTCCATGAGATGTCTTGGCTAACTGCCCGACGACCGGATCCGACGCAACGACGAGGTGACAACGGTGGCAGCGGCCAACTCGCCAGGGGCAGGTGCGAAAGAGGGTAGTGGGCGCGGCAAGATGCCCGCCTATGTGCTTGCCCTGGAGGACAAGCTTGCCGAGTATCTGCCGGCAGATGCTGTCGTCAGAGTTCGTCGCGCTTTCGAAATCGGCGCACGCGCGCACGCTGGCCAGACTCGAAAGAGCGGTGAGCCGTACATCACCCACCCGGTCGCAGTAGCCAGCATCCTGGCTGATCTGCGTCTCGATGTCGAAACGATCATCGCAGCCATTCTGCATGACACTCTTGAAGACACTGCGCTGAGCTCGGAAGAGTTGAGCGGCGAGTTTGGAGCAACCGTCGCTGCGTTGGTCGATGGGGTCACCAAGCTCGACAAACTGCATTTCAAGAGCCGACAAGAAGCGGCTGCCGAAAGCTTTCGCAAGATGTTGCTGGCGATGGCACGTGACTTGCGCGTCATCCTTATCAAGCTGGCGGATCGCCTGCACAACATGCGCACACTGGGTTCAATGGAGCCGACTTCGCGTCGACGCATTGCGCTGGAAACCCTGGAAATCTACGCGCCCATTGCGCAGCGCCTGGGCATGAATCGGTTCAAGGCGGAGCTGCAGGATCTCGGTTTCAAGGCGATGTATCCGGATCGGCATCGAGTGGTCTCTGCGCGTATCCGCACCGCACTTGGTAATCGGCGCGAGGCGATGGGCAAGATCGAGGCGGCGTTGCATGCGCGTCTGGATGCGGAAGGCTTGAGCCACCGCACGGTCAGTCGGATCAAGTCGCCTTACAGTATTTATAGAAAAATGCGCAACGAGAACAAATCGTTCGCTCAAGTCATGGATGTTTACGGGTTTCGCGTTGTCGTTGACAGCGTGATGAACTGCTATCACGCGCTCGGCGCGGTGCACGCCTTGTACAAGCCGATGGATGGTCGCTTTCGTGATTTCATCGCGATTCCCAAGGCAAATGGCTACCAATCGCTGCACACGGTCCTGTTCGGTTCGTTTGGCGCGCCGATCGAAATCCAGATCCGCACCGAGGACATGGACGCGGTGGCGGATCGCGGCGTTGCTGCACACTGGGCCTACAAATCCGATTCGGCGCCGGCCAACAGCGCGCAGAATCGTGCCCGGGAATGGGTTTCAAGCCTGGTGGACGAACAGAACCGCAACCACTCGTCGCTAGAATTCATCGAAAGCGTCAAGATTGATCTTTTCCCGGATGAGGTTTATCTGTTCACGCCACGCGGCAAGATTCTCTCCCTGCCGCGCAACTCGACCGCACTGGATTTCGCCTACGCGGTGCATACCGATGTTGGCAGCCATGCGGTTGCTGCGCGCGTCGACAAGAAGTTGGCGCCGTTGCGTACGCGCCTGAGCAGCGGCCAGTCGGTGGAAATCATCACTGCACCTTCCGCCGTACCGAGTACCCAATGGTTGGAATGGGTGGTCAGCGCCAAGGCGCGCACCGCCATCCGGCATTTCCTCAAGCATCTGCAGCACGAAGATGCGATCGAGTTGGGTCATCGTATGCTCGATCGTGCCATGGACATGCTTGGTGCCTCGCTCGAAGTACTCCCTGCCGATCAACTGGCGAGTTACCTCGAAGAAAACAAGTTGCGCGCATTGGAAGACCTTCTGGCCGATATTGCGCTCGGCAACCGAAACGCGGATCAAGTCGCTCGATCGTTGCTTGAGCTGCAGGATGTAGGTTCATTGGTCGACCCTCATTCGGTTGAGCAAATCCTCATCACAGGTGCTGAGCGCGGGGTCTTGAGCTTCGGCAATTGCTGCCATCCGGTGCCCGGCGACGACATCATGGGCTATTTGTCAGCCGGCAAAGGAATCGTCGTGCATCGCCTGGAATGCCCGAACATGCCGGAGCTGCGCAAGTCGCCTGAGCGTTGCATGGAGATCGGCTGGGATACCAGCGTCAGCGGCGATTATCGCGTCGAGTTACGTATCATCGTCGCCAACAAGCCCGGCGTTTTGGCTCAGGTTGCCGCGGCGGTTGCTCAAGCCAACTCGAATATCGAAAATGTCGAATACAAGGAGCGCGATTTGATGAGCGCCGCCTTGCTGTTCACCATCGAAGTCGCCAGTCGCAAACATCTCGCCGACGTCATCCGCGGTGTCCGCCGGCTGGCGGTCGTCAATGCCATCTACCGTCATCCTGTCTGAGGTTTATCTGCCATGTCCAATCGTCGCATCATCCATTCCGATCAGGCACCCAAGGCCATTGGCCCCTATTCGCAGGCGGTGCAGGTAGGCAATACGTTCTATCTTTCCGGGCAAACACCGATCGATCCGAATACCGGTGAACTGGTCGAGGGAGATATCAGCGCGCAGGCGCGCCAAGTCTTCGAGAATTTGAAGGCTGTCCTGGCGGCGGCTGATCTGGGATTCAAGGACGTTGCGCGTGTCGGTATTTATCTGACTGATCTGGGCAATTTCGTTGCCGTCAATGAGGTGATGAAGCAGTATTTCAGCGAGCCCTATCCAGCGCGCTCGACCATTGGCGTGGCTGCGTTGCCGAAAGCTGCGGATGTCGAGATCGATCTGGTTGCGGTGGTCGGCTGAGCGGGTCTCGATAGGCGTTCGCGCATCGGCTCGGTATTCTTGATCGATGCCGATCGCGATCAACACCACGAAAGCGGACCCCGCTGGCGACCCAGGTCTTGCGCCGGTCAGCGGGTTGTCCGGTGTGGGCCCGAAACTTGCGGCGGCTTTGGCGCGTATCGGCGTTACTCGCGTGCAAGATCTCTGGTTTCATCTGCCGCTGCGCTATGAGGACCGCACCCGGCTGACGCCGATCCGCGATCTGCGCATGGGCGAGTCTGCCCAGGTCGAGGGCGTCATTGAGGCGGTCGAGCGCGGTTTTCGATTTCGTCCGCAACTGCGCGTTGTCATCAGTGATGACGAGCGCAGCATGTTGACCTTGAGATTTTTCACGTTTCGACGCGCTCAGGTTGATCAACTCACGCCCGGTTCGCGATTGCGCTGTTATGGCCAGATTCGTCACGGCGCACACGGACCCGAGATTGTCCATCCGCAATACCAGCGCCTGTCTGCCGCAGACAACACGGTTGAGGAATCCCTCACGCCGGTCTACCCGACCACTGAAGGCCTTGGTCAGAAACGAATTTCGAGTCTGATCGCACAGGCACTGACGCGCCTGCCGGCCGACGTTGCGCTGGAGCTGATTCCTGGCGAGCTTCTTGATTCCCTGCAGTTGCTGTCACTGCGCGAAGCCCTGTTGCTGGTGCACAAACCGCCGGCCAATGCAGATCTGGCTGCGCTCGTGCTGGGCACGCACCCGGCCCAGCAACGCCTCGCTTTTGAAGAGCTGCTGACCCATCACTTGAGTCTCAAGCGCTTGCGTGCGCAAGTGCGAGCGCATGGCGCTCCACGCTTGGGCGGCGATGGTCAGCTACGCAGGCAGTTGTTGGAATTTTTGCCCTTCACGCTGACCAAGGCGCAGCAGCGAGTCAGTGCCGAGATCGAGCAAGATTTGCTCGATGACGAGCCGATGTTGCGTCTGGTCCAGGGTGATGTCGGCTCCGGCAAGACGGTTGTCGCTGCATGGGCCGCGCTGGCTGCGATCGAGTCAGGATTTCAAGTGGCCTTGATGGCGCCGACCGAGCTGCTCGCCGAGCAACACTTTCGCAATTTTTGTGCTTGGCTTGCGCCCATGGGTATCGAGCCGGTTTGGCTGGCGGGTAAAGTCCAAGGCAAAGCTCGCAAGGCCGCTTTGCAGGCACTTTGTGGCGATGCGCAACTGGTCGTGGGCACGCATGCGCTGATGCAACAGGGTGTCGAATTTCGTGATCTCGGCTTGGTCATCATCGATGAGCAGCATCGATTCGGGGTCGATCAACGCCTGGCGCTGCGCGACAAGGGTCGTGAAGGCTCAAGGGTTCCCCATCAGCTGGTGCTCACGGCGACGCCGATTCCACGTACCTTGGCGATGACAGCTTATGCCGATCTCGATGTCTCGGTGATCGATGAGCTGCCACCAGGACGAACGCCGGTAACCACGGTCGCCTTGTCCGGCGCACGCCGTGGTGAAGTTATCGAACGCATCCGCGCCGCCTGTGCCGAAGGCCGGCAGGTCTATTGGGTGTGCACCCTGATCGAAGAATCCGAACAACTCGAAGCGCAAGCCGCTGAAGTTGCCTTTGCAGAATTGACTGACCAGCTCAATGGCGTTCGCATCGGCTTGGTCCACGGGCGCTTGAAGGCCGGCGAAAAGCAATCGGTCATGGACGAGTTTCGCGCCGGGCGAATCGCCTTGCTGGTCGCGACCACGGTCATCGAGGTGGGCGTGGATGTGCCGAATGCCAGCTTGATGATCATCGAGAACGCTGAGCGTCTCGGACTGGCCCAATTGCACCAGCTGCGTGGTCGCGTCGGGCGCGGCAGTCAGGCCTCAAGTTGCGTGCTGATGTATCAAGCGCCGCTGTCCGCGATGGCTCGCGAGCGCCTGACTGCCATGCGCGAAACCAACGATGGCTTTGTCATTGCCGAAAAGGATCTCGAACTGCGCGGACCTGGCGAACTGCTCGGCACGCGCCAGACCGGCCGCCTCGAATTTCGTATCGCCGACCTCGGTCGCGATGCACACATGCTCGCCGACGTGCAGCGTATCGGCGCGATCATGCTTGAACAGCACAGCGAAACCTGCGCGCGCCTGATCGCGCGCTGGGTCGGTGGCGCCGCTCGCTTTGCTGGCGCGTGAACGCTGATTTCGAGCTGCAAGTAGGCTGGAAGAATCCCCGCGTTATCTGAAACAATCAGCGATTCTGCCGACAATCAGGATCACGAATCCATGACTACGAAGCTGCTGATAGATACCGATCCGGGAGTTGATGATGCCCTGGCGATCTTGATGGCACATGCCGGTTCCGAGGTGATCGCGATGACGATCGCGGCGGGCAATGTCGGTTTGCGCCACACGGTGTCCAACGCGCTCAAGCTGGTCGAAGTACTTGAAGTGGATACCCCGATCCATCCCGGTTGCGAGCACCCATTCGTTTTGCCGGCAGCCGATGCGGCGTTTGTGCATGGTGCCGATGGCTTTGGCGACACTGGTTATGACGCGCCGACGCGCCGCGTTGCCGATGAACACGCGGTTCTGGCCATTCTTCGCCTGAGTCATCAACACGCGGGTGAGTTGACCCTGGTTGCACTCGGGCCGCTGACCAATTTGGCACTGGCTTTGCGTCTGGATCCGGGTTTGCCCGGCCGGATCAAGCGTCTGGTCGTCATGGGTGGTGCGGTGAACGGGCGGGGCAACACGCATTTGGTTCCCGCCGAATTCAATATCGGTTTCGACCCCGAGGCGGCGCACGTGGTGTTTTCAAGCTGGCCGATGTTCGAGTTGATCGATTGGGAAGCGACGCTGCGGCATGGTCTCGACTATGCCGAGTTCGAGCAGTGGCTGGCAGTGGACAGCCGACAAGCGCGATTCTATGCCGCGATTTCCCGCCGAACACGGTCGTGGGCTCGTGAACATGGCCGCGAGCGTTTCTTGTCGGCAGATGCGCTGGCCATGGCCGTGGCGCTGGCGCCAGAGATCGTCACCGAGTCAGAAGAGCGCCACGTCGGGATTGAACTGACCGGTTCCCTGACCCGGGGAGCGACCGTGGTTGATTGGGAAAACCGGATGGGCAAGTCGGCAAACGCCAGAATCGTCCTAGCGGTCGATCAGAGGCGTTTCGAGAATATTGTGCGGACCTCGCTCGAATCAAATTGAGCGACAAGGCGGCTCAATGGCTTGCACGGACCCCGGCTCGCCGCTACAATCGCGCTCTTTTCTCCCGGGCCCGCCCGGCAAACGGATTCTGTCTCATGAAGCTCGATACCCATCCGAAGTACAAGCACGTCGTTTTCCAGGATCTGTCCAGCGACTTCACGTTCCTGACTCGCTCGACCATGTCCAGCAAGGAAACCGTGAAGTGGACGGATGGCAATGAATACCCGCTGGTCAAGGTGGATATTTCGAGCCATTCGCATCCGTTTTATACCGGCAAACAGAAAGTCATCGATGCCGGCGGCCGCGTCGACAAGTTCCGCCGTCGCTACGCCAAGTAAGCAGACCTCCACGGAGTGTCAGCGAACGCCGGCCATTATGCCGGCGTTTGTGTTTCTGGCGGTTGCAGCTTGCGGTCGGGTCGACCTTCGACCCTTTTGCTATGCGATAATTGGGTCCGGTACGGCTGCGTATGCTCGCGTCGAAAGGTTTGATCGCTGCGTATTCGCGCGCCTGACCCAACCCCCATTTTCCCCGTTTCCGTGCCTGTCCCGTGGCCCGGAACCTGCTCAAGGAGTCTGTCGTGTCCGACCAATTCGTCCAACTCACCGATACCAAGAATGATCGCAGCACGGAGCTGCCGGTCGTCACCGGAACCCTCGGGGACCCCGCGCTCGATATCGGCAGGCTGAAAAAAGATACTGGCTATTTCACCTTTGACCCGGGATTTGTCTCTACCGCAAGTACCCGCAGCGCGATTACCTATATCGATGGCGATAAAGGTGTTTTGTTGTACCGCGGCTACCCGATCGAGCAACTGGCCAAGCATTCGAGCTTTCTCGAAACCTCGTATCTGCTGATCAACGGCGAGCTGCCCACGAAGACGGAATTCAGCAAGTTCGAACATGAAGTCACGCATCACACGATGATGCACGAGTCGCAGAAGAACTTTCTCAACGGGTTCCGCTACGACGCCCATCCGATGGCAATGCTGTGTGCCTCGGTTGCCGGCATGTCCGCTTTCTATCACGACACGCTGGACATGGATGATCCGGAGCAGCGGCGCCTGGCCGCGATCCGCCTGATCGCCAAGGTGCCGACGATTGCCGCGGCCGCCTATCGCTCGTCGATTGGCTGGCCGGTACGCTATCCGCGCAACAATCAGGAATACGTGAATCGTTTTCTGCACATGATGTTCGAGGTGCCAAGCGAGCCGCTGGAGTTGAATCCGGTCGTCGCCAAGGCGCTCGATCTGCTGTTTATTCTGCATGCGGATCACGAGCAGAACGCGTCAACGTCAACTGTGCGCCTGGTCGGCTCTACCGGGGCAAATCCGTACGCATGTGTGTCAGCCGGTATTGCCGCGCTATGGGGCCCGGCGCACGGTGGCGCCAACGAGGCGGTGTTGTCGATGTTGAACGAAATCGGTGATGCCAAGAACGTCGCGTCTGCCGTGGCCAAGGCCAAAGACAAGGATTCCGGGTTCCGCTTGATGGGTTTCGGTCATCGCGTGTACAAGAATTTTGATCCGCGCGCGACGATCATTCGCGAAATGACACACAAGGTTCTGGCGGATCTGAATATCGAAGATCCGCTGCTCGAAGTTGCTGTGGCACTCGAAGAGGTGGCGCTCAAGGATTCTTACTTCGTCGAGCGCAAGCTTTATCCGAACGTCGATTTCTACTCGGGCATCATCTACAAGGCTTTGAAGATTCCGACCGAAATGTTCACAGTGATGTTTGCGATCGCTCGCACTGCAGGCTGGGTCGCTCACTGGCTCGAACAGCAAGGGTCTTCCGATGGCAAGATCGGTCGCCCGCGCCAAATCTATACCGGCTCGGTCGAGCGCGACTACGTGGAGTTGGGCAAACGCTGATAGTGGCGTCGGTTCCTGTTTCGCAGGAGTCGGTTATTGAGTGCTGGCGGCGACTCCGGTTCGTCGTCAGATGCCATGGTGCGTGTCAGAGACGCGGATTTTGACGTGAGCAAACTCACGCGGCGCCTGCGCTTGCGTTGACGCGTTTCAATCTACTTCGGCAAGCAAGATGACGGTATCAAGCGTTGCCCGTCGCATCGGCCGTTCGCTGATGCGATCTAGCGGCGGTCGGCGCAAGCCATCGAGCGGAAACACCGTCAAATCGACCGCCGTGTCGGCCGCCGAAAACAAAAAGACCGGCAGCAGGATGTTGGCCGTCGCGTCGAGACGCATCATCCGGTCTTGTTGCTCAAACGGGATTCGCTGATCGCCGAGGAATACCGCGACGTCATCCTCGTTTTCGGTGAACAGATGTAGGCAGACGGCCGAATAGGCATCGGCCGTTCCCTCCAGAACCGCGCCCACCAGACGAGGTTCAAATCGGTTCAGGAAACGCATCGCTTCGACGGCGGTTTCGCGCAGTCGGGCAAGCGCGCTGGGTTGGGCGACTGACTGAAACAAGCGTTGATGTTCGCGTAACGCTTCCTCGATCTCGCTGTTGCGTGGCAAAGCAGTTGACTCGCCCAAGCCCAGCTGTGCGGCAGCTTTGATCTTGGCCGAATGAAAATCGCGCAGACCTTGCTCGGCAATCAATCGCGCAGCTTCAACTGCAATGCGTCGACGGGTCTGCGCGGCAGCGCCCTTGTCGGATGCGCGGCGCATCAGAAAACGTCGTAGGCTTCGCGCTGCTCTTCGTTTTGCTGATCCGGACGCGTGGCCAGTTGCTTCAGATCTTCAGTCTTGAAGTACTCGATTATCGAGTCCGGATCGCCGGCCGGCGCCAGTAGACCGCTCTCCTTGTCAACGCGCGCAGTGCTGATGCCCGGGGGCATGTCGAACGGTTGCTCGTCCATTCCGTCCAGTGAGGCGCGCATGAATCCGATCCAGATTGGCAGCGCCGATTTCGAGCCAAATTCACGACTTCCAAGCGAACTGAAGTCGTCGAAACCTACCCACGCGGTCGCGACAACCGTGGCATTGAAGCCGGAAAACCAGGCGTCGCGATAGTCGTTGGTGGTACCTGTTTTTCCAGCGAGATCGTTGCGTTTGAGAACCATCGCACCGGAGCCGGTTCCGCGGCGAACCACGTCGCGCATCATCGAGGTAATCAGGTAGGCATTGCGCGCGTCGATAACCCGTGGAGCCAATCGAGGTTGATCTGGATTCGCTGCTGAATCAGTAGCTTGCGTGGATACCACCGGAGTAGTCACGACTGCAGAGTCATTCGATGCGTTTGATTGCTCTTGCGCCTCCTGCAATTGTCTTTGCGGGCAGCTTCGACAGGCACGTAGTGGATTGGCTCGATAGATCGTCTTGCCATCACGATCGTCGATTTCGGTGATGAAATACGGGTCGACCAGATAACCGCCATTAGCGATAACCGAATAGCCACGCGCCATGGCCAGCGGCGAAACAGCCGCCGTACCCAGCGCCATGGAGAGGTTTTCGGGCACCTGCTGCGACGTGAAGCCGAATCGAGTCACATATTCATGCGCATAGTGGACGCCTATGGCATCGAGCAAGCGCACCGAAACCAGGTTTTTCGAACGAACCAGCGCCTCGCGCAAGCGCATCGGGCCATCAAACTTGCCATCGTCGTTGGACGGCGTCCACAAGCCATTCGGACGCGATGGATCGGGGAAAACCAGCGGCGCATCATTGATCACCGAAGCCGGAGTAAAGCCGTGATCAAGCGCTGCGGAGTAGATAAACGGCTTGAAGCTGGAGCCCGCCGAGCGGCTAGCCTGGGTCGCTCGATTGTATTTGCTGCGAGAGAAATTGAAGCCGCCAATCATCGATCGGATCGCGCCATCTTCGGGGTTGAGGCCAACCAGGGCGCCTTGCACAGCCGGAATCTGCGT
>JBBSVJ010000076.1:0-14748 GCA_038233665.1 Lysobacterales bacterium | reverse complement strand
TCTCTGAAATTCAACGAATCGGAAATTGGGTCTAACTCCTGCGGCAGACCGTTGAATGTCTGGCCACCGCGAATCCCTGCGCTCAGATCTCCGACGTCGCAGCGAGCGCGTCGCTGAGTCGATCCACCGCTATGATTTCAAGCTCGCCGATGCGCAATTTCTTCGGCGCGTTGGCTTTCGGCACGATGGCATGACGAAATCCGTGGGTCGCCGCTTCGCGCAGTCTTTCTTCGCCGTTCGGTACCGGGCGAATCTCTCCCGATAGACCCACCTCACCGAAAGCCACGAGTTTGTCCGGCAAGGCGCGATCGCGAAAACTTGAAAGGACCGCGAGCCGCACCGGCAAGTCAGCGGCGGTTTCCTGCACACGAATGCCGCCGACGATGTTGACGAAGACATCCTGATCATAGACCGCGGCACCGCCATGCCGATGCAGAACGGCCAGCAACATCGCAAGGCGATTTTGTTCCAGCCCTAAGGTGACTCGGCGCGGATTCGGCAACGCCGAGGAATCGACCAGGGCTTGCACTTCAACCAGCAAAGGACGCGTGCCTTCGCGGGTCACCATCACGGCGCTGCCGGGTGTCGGTTGCGCGTGGGAAGAAAGAAAAATCGCGGACGGATTGGGTACTTCCTTCAAGCCCTTTTCGGACATCGCAAAAACGCCGAGCTCGTTGACCGCGCCGAAGCGGTTCTTGAACGCGCGCAGGATGCGGAATCGGCTGCCCGATTCACCCTCGAAATAAAGCACCGCATCAACCATGTGTTCGAGCACGCGCGGGCCGGCGATGCCGCCCTCCTTGGTCACGTGACCGACAAGGAAAACACTGGTGCCGCTTTCCTTGGCAAACCGCACGAGACGCGCGGCCGATTCACGCACCTGGCTGACTGAACCCGGTGCAGCCGTCAGCAACTCGGTCCAGATGGTTTGAATAGAATCAATGATGAGTACTTCGGGTTTGCTGTTGGCGGCTTCGGCCAGAATACGTTCGATCGAGGTCTCAGCAAGCGCTTCAAGACCTTCCAGATTGATATCGAGTCGACGACCGCGTGCGGCCACCTGGGCCAGGCTTTCCTCACCCGTTACATACAAGCTGCGCATGCGTGCGCCGATCGCGCCGAGCATTTGCAACAACAGGGTCGATTTGCCGATGCCGGGATCACCACCAATCAGGACCACCGAACCACCGACCAACCCGCCACCGAGGACGCGATCAAGTTCGCCGATGCCGGTCGCACTGCGCTGATCCTCTTCGCCGGAAATAGAGGCCAGCCGGGTCACCTTTGGCGCATCCGAGTCGCCCGCATAACCGCCGCGGCGTGCACCTGCGGCTGTAGTTTTAGTCGCCGGTTCGAGCACGATTTCCGAGAGCGTGTTCCAGACCCCACATTCGGCACACTGGCCTTGCCACTTGGAATGCTCGCCACCGCACTCGCTGCATACGTAGGCTGTCTTCGCTTTGGCCATCTCAGTTTTGATCCTCAATAAAACGGACGCGCCGGGTCATCCCGCAGACCAGCTCATAGCCGATCGTTCCGGCGTGAGCGGCGATCTCTTCAACCGGTAGTCCGGGGCCCCACAAGATCACCGGATCACCAATTCGCGCGTCGGCATGCTGACGCAAATCAATCGTGATCAGGTCCATGGAGACGCGACCAACCACCGATGCGCGCCGACCATTGACGAGAATAGGTGTGGCCGATTCGGCCGAACGCGGATAGCCATCGCCGTAGCCGATCTGGACCACACCGATATCCATATCCTCGGGACAAATCCAGTTGGCGGCATAGCCGATCCCCTCGCCCTTGGCGATGCGATTGATCGCAACGATCTTGCTCGACAAGGTCATGGCCGGGCGAAATCCGAAATCGCCGCCGCTCTTTCCGGCGACAAGAGAAATCCCGTAAAGCAGCCCACCAGGGCGGATCCATTGTCCACGCGCCTGCGGCCAGCCGAGTATCGCAGCCGAGTTCGACAGCGATTGCGCGCCGGGCAACGCGGTGGCAATACTCTCAAAGCAATCGATCTGCGCCTGAGTCTGATGATCGTTGAACAACTCGGAGCTGGCGAAATGGGTCATCAACCCGATCTCGCGATCGACATTCGGCAGCGCAAGCAGACGTGCGCGCGCCGTTGCCACTTTCGCAGGAGGAAATCCAAGCCGATGCATACCGCTATCGATCTTGAGCCATACCTTCAAGGGTCGAGAATCGCGATCGGCGGCGAGCCAATCAATCTGGCTTTCGTGGTGAATCGTCGATTCGAGGCCAAGTCGGCGCATCTCGGCGATATCGGCCGCCTCATCGATACCCGATAGCACGACGATACGCTGACGCACCCCAGCGGCACGCAGACGCTGGCCATCGGCAATACAGGCGACCCCGAACGCGTCGGCGTTGTCGAGCACACGTGAAACTCGCTCCAAGCCGTGTCCATAGCCATCGGCTTTGACCACCGCCATGACTCGCGCATCCCCGGCCAACTCTCGCAGACGTTGCAGATTCTGCCGCAGCGCGCCGAGATGGATCGTCGCGCAGGTCGCTCGACTCACTCGAAGCTTTCCGTATAGCGATCAACAGCGAGATTCTCGAAGCGGGTGAATTGCCCGAGAAAGGCCAGCTTCACTGAACCGGTCGGGCCATTTCGCTGTTTGCCGATGATGATTTCGGCGACGCCCTTTTCGGGTGAGTCCGGGTTGTAGTACTCGTCTCGGTAGATGAACATGATGACGTCGGCATCCTGCTCGATAGCACCGGACTCACGCAGATCCGACATCATCGGCTTTTTGTCAGTACGCTGCTCCAGTGATCGGTTGAGCTGGGACAGCGCCATCACGGGAACATTGAGCTCCTTGGCAAGGGCTTTGAGTCCGCGCGAAATCTCCGAAATTTCGGTAGCGCGATTCTCCTTGCTGCCGGGCACCTGCATCAGTTGCAGATAGTCGATCACGATCAGGCCAAGGTCATGCTCGCGCTTGAGGCGGCGCGCACGCGCGCGCAACTCGCCCGGCGACAACGCTGGCGTGTCGTCGATGAAAATCTTGGCTTCGCTGAGCATCGTGATCGCGCTGGTCACGCGCGGCCATTCCTCTTCGGCCAACTCGCCGGTGCGCAGATGCTGCTGGTTGATACGACCCATCGAGGAGATCAAACGGAACGCGAGCTGCGAGGAAGACATTTCCATCGAAAACACGGCGACGGCTTTTTTCGTGCGCATCGCTGCGTTCTCGGCCATGTTCAGTGCCAGCGCGGTTTTGCCCATCGATGGGCGCGCAGCGACGATGATCAAATCCGAGGGCTGCAAGCCCGTGGTCATCTCATCGAGATCGGTGTAACCGGTCGGCAAACCGGTGATCGTGCCGCGATTTTCGTAACGGTGATGCAGAATCTGGAACGCATCCTTGACCGCTGAGCGCATCGAGACAAAGCCCTTGCGGCCCCGCGAACCTGCTTCGGCGATTTTGAAAACCTTCTGCTCGGCCGTTTCCAGCAACTCCTGGCTGCTGCGGCCCTCGGGCAGATAGGCGTCACCGGCGATCTCGGTGCCCGTATCAATCAACTGCCGAAGCACCGATTTCTCGCGCACGATATCTGCATAAGCGGTGATATTCGCCGCACTTGGCGTCGAGTTGGCGAGCTCCATGACGTAGGCTATGCCGCCGACTTGTTCGGACATGCCTTGCGTCTCGAACCACTCGCCGAGCGTCACCGCGTCGCACGGCTGGTCTTTCTCGCTGAGCGTCGCAATCGCACGAAAGATGATCAGATGATCGCGCCGGTAGAAATCCTCCTCACCAATGCGATCCGCTACTTTCTCCCACGAATCCGGGGCCAGCATGAGACCGCCGAGCACCGCCTGCTCGGCTTCGATCGAATGCGGCGGGACACGCAGTGTTTCTATGTTCGGCGCAGGTTTGCGATCGGCGAAGGTGGCCATGGATTGATGCTCGGATCTAAGTGACGGCAACTTTCAATCATACGCAGCCCGGCGTCTCACCAATAGAGAACAACCCTGTGCATAAGCTGTGCAGCTTTTGCTGCAGCAACGAAAAAAGGACGCCTTTCGGCGTCCTTTTTTCGTTCAGAATCTTGGCGCTGCGGATTATTTATCCGGAACGACAATCACCTTGACCATCGATTCGACGTCGGCGTGCAGATGGATGCGCACCTCAAACTCGCCGATATGACGGATCGGGCCTTCGCCCTGGACCACTTCGTTCTTGTCCAACGCGAGACCGGCAGCCGTGAATGCATCTGCGATATCTCGCGGACCGACCGAACCGAACAACTTGCCTTCGGTACTTGCGTTGGCTGCAATCGTGACGCCCTCAGAGGCATCAAACTTCGCCTTGCGGCCTTCCGCGCCACCAAGCTGCTGGTTGGCCTTGGCTTCGTATTCGGCACGACGGGTCTCGAAATTCTCGAGATTGCCGGCAGTCGCCGGAACCGCTTTGCCCTGAGGCACGAGATAGTTGCGACCGTAGCCCGGCTTGACCGTGACCTTGTCACCAAGATTGCCAAGGTTTTTTACTTTCTGCAAAAGAATCAATTGCATGGGATAACTCCAATTCGTTAGCGCCGGCGTTGCCGGCGCAGCTTGCGCTGTCCGAATCGACCCACCTAAACAAGGCGGATCGATGATCGACACGTCAAATCAATGACTGTCGCTGTACGGAAGAAGGGAAAGAAAACGGGCGCGCTGGACGGCCGTGGCGAGCTGACGCTGATAGCGCGCCTTGGTGCCAGTGATGCGGCTCGGCACGATCTTGCCGGTCTCAGTCACGTACTGACGCAGCAGGTTGAGATCCTTGTAATCGATCTCGACAACGCCCTCAGCGGTGAAACGGCAGAATTTCTTGCGGCGGAAGAACTTGGACATGGGAACAACTCCTGAAGTCGAGGTCGATTAATCGGCGCTGGAGGATTCGGATTTCGAATCGGATTTCGAATCGGAATCGGAATCATCCGAATCGTCATCGTTCGAATCGTTATCGGAACGCGAACGGCGTGGCCGATCATCCGAATCACCATCGTCATCACGACGGCGGCGATCACCCTTGTCGTCCTTGTTCTTCATGATCGCCGACATTTCGGTGACGGCTTCCTTGGTCTTGATCACGAGATGGCGCAGCACGGCATCGTTGAAGCGGAATCCGGACAGCAGCTCGTCGAGCACGGTCTGGGTGACTTCAATGTTCATCAAAACATAGTGGGCCTTGGCAAGATGCTCCATTGGAAACGCCAGTTGACGGCGGCCCCAGTCTTCAAGGCGATGAATTTTGCCGCCATCGGCTTCGATCATTGTCTTGTAACGATCGATCATGGCAGGCACTTGCTCACTCTGATCCGGATGGACCAGAAACACGACTTCATAATGACGCATGGGAAATCCTTGTGGATGTCCGCAATTTAACTTGCGGGGACAGCCTCCCGACAGACGGTGAGGCAAGAAACTTCGTCGCTGGACAGACGAAGGGTCGCGGATGGTAATGGATTCAAGCACCTGGAGCAAGCTGAGTCGCTCACAGGCCAGATCTCGTCACCTCCTGCAAACGCCTTCCTGCTGAGCGCGCTGCTGATCGCCACAATCGAACGCAGAATTCCATGAAAACGCAGCCAACCGATAATCTCCCCTTTTCTTCGATCCTGCGAAGGCCGGGGCTCACCGCGCCGTTGGCTTACCGCGCAGAGCGGCGACGCCGCAACGTTTCAGCGCGGCATGAAATGCCAGCTCCAGGCGCCCAGCTCTGCAGCATCGATCAACGGCACGCTCAATGGACCATGACTTCGCAGAGATGACGAAACGCTGGACAAGTACGATTGAGCGCAATTCCAGGTGCCCTACCCGGTCGATCAAAACGCCTGTACTGACGCTGGCGGATTGTTCAACCAGCCCGCCCATGCCAGCGCCATCGCTTTGAGCCCGCCGGGAAAGTGCTGATCGAGGATGCGCTCTGCCTTGACCGGAACGCAGGGATGCTCGCGCTGCGCACTGAGAACCGCCGAGAGCGCTGCTCTTCCACTTGGAGTTTGCATGAGCATCGCGACCAGGCCAAACGCACGCAGATAGCGTTTTTCCTGCCCGTCGGAGTAAAAGCTTGTGCCCTCGCGGGTCAGCAGATCAACCAACTCATCCTGACCATCTCCCTCGATGGTTGCCGATGCCAGTGATCGGCGCGACTCGGCAATGGCAATCTGCGCGCCCATGCCGGCCACCTTGATGTGCTCGAAATAGCTGGCCATTCCCTCATTGACCGCCGTCGGCAAGCGACCAATCCGCTCATGCACCAAGGCATGGGTTATCTCGTGCCGAAGAATGAGCAAGTTCAGTTCGGACTCGCTCTGCAAACGGATACGAATTGTGCGATCACGCGTCGAGTACGTTCCCGCGGCATTGAGCATGGCCGGTATTCCTGCACGTGCTGCCCAGGCATCGGCTGAACGGATGAACTCAATGGTCAGCTCCAGCCCGGGATCACCCACCACACCGAGGGATTCATGCAAAACGCGCTCGATCGCTTGCGCGGCAGCAATCGCATTCTGATTGAGCTCATCAGGGATATTCACGTCATAGCCGGTAGCACGGACCACAACCGCTGGCGCGCCCTGAATCTCGATCTGCCGATGTTCACTCGCGTGACCACTAGGCGGTTGATCGGAAAAGTGAAGGATGCCATTGGCATCCACCCATCGATGGATCGTCGCCGATTTTGCATGTGCCGATTTTGCGGTACCGGCGAGGCAAGCCTTTTCGGAATAGTCAGCGTGCATCAGCGACGTTGCCAAAGCGACCAGATCTTGTCCCTCACCCGGTGGTGTGGTGGTTTGTGCCAAGGCGGGCATCGAGACCGGCTCGCTATTGCTCTCAGGGCTGGCCGTGCGCTGACTTCGAATGTGCGCATCGGCATCGTGAGTCTTCGGTCGCGTTTGCGCGTCGACAACCCCCTGCGAGGCGCCCGGACCCTCCCGTTGCACGACCATGTATCCAGCGACGCCAGCCAACAGCATCAAGCACACCCACCATCCGCGCATCAACAACTCCACCCGCAATGTGGTCCAAGAATTTTCACACGGTGTGCTGGTCAGACATACGCCATCCCGATCAAACCATCATGCAAGGATAAACCAATGCATAGACCGCTCCATGGATTGGATCAGGCCAAACCATTTGCAGGAGTTCGCGACGCAATTGGCCTCCCCGACGGACGTTGAGTCGTCGCTGAGCTGCGCGCAGAAGCCGATCGACCTGCCGCATGGCACGGTTCAGGTTAATCGACATCCCGATAGACTTGAGGATTGTCCGCCGGCTGTGCAGCCGGCTTCAACTTGGAGGAACGCACGATGATGGAATGGTTGAAGGCACCTGAAAATGCCTACTGGCTTGATCTTGGCATCTCCGTTGGTGGGCGCCTGATAGGGGCGTTGATATTGTTGCTGGTGGGCTTGCGTCTGGCCAAAATGTTCGGGCGCTGGGTAGGTGTCAGGCTGCACAACAGTGACCTGGAAGCGACCGCTGCGATGTTTCTCGGCAAGGTCGTACTGGTCATCGTGCAGATTATTCTGTTGCTGGCCGTCGTCCAGGTGCTTGGCGTTCCGGTCAGTTCGATGTTTGCTGTACTCGGTGCAGCGGGCTTGGCGATTGGCTTGGCGATGAAAGATTCGCTGTCGAATATCGCCTCCGGCATCATGCTGGTGACGTTGCGTCCTTTTCAGGTCGGCGACCTCGTCACCATCAATGGCGTCACGGGCAAGGTCGAGATGGTCAGCATCTTCCAGACGCGAATGCGCGGCGCCGACAATCAGGTTATCACCCTGCCCAACTCCCTGATTACCAATGACTCGATAATCAACCTTACGCCGGACACGATGCGCCGCGTCGAACTGGTTATTGGCATCGGCTATCAGGATGACATCGACCAGGCACGCTCGATCGCCATGGAAATCATGCAGACCGATACGCGCGTGTTGAAAGATCCGCAACCGACCGTGCTTGTATATGAACTGGCGGAAAGCAGCGTCAACCTCGGCATCCGCTGCCATGTCGGCAATGCCGACTATTTCGCGACCAAGTGCGAGTTGACTGAGGCGATCAAGAAACGCTTCGACCGTGACGGCGTAAGTATTCCGTTTCCGCAGCGTGATCTGCACATCATCGACGGCGGCAAGTCGAACCCGGATAAATCAACCGGCCTGGCCAAGGCATCCTGAAGCTGAGCCTTAAGCAAAAAAGAAACCCGCCTGCTGGCGGGTTTCTTTTTCATGCCTGCGAACTGCCACTCAGTCGGTAGCAGCCTGGCAGGCCAGCAAGTCACTATCCTTGATCACCCATTTGTCGGTATCGGCACACAGGCCAACATCCTCGATCACGCATTCGTCACCGTCTTCATCAACGACCCTTACATCCCATTTGTCGCACGGGACGCCGGTCAAGGTGAATTGCTCACCGGTTTCGATGGTGGTCGCGCCCAGCTGATCTTCACCCCACTCGGTTTCATCAGTCGGCGAGAAATACATTTCATGGATCGCCCATTGCGACTTGTTCACGACAATGATCTTGGAATCTTTGGCCGCGAAAGCTGGGGCCGCAACAAGAATAAACAGCATGGAGCCGAGAATCATGAATCGCTTGAGTTGGGGCATGGTTGATCGCCTTGTGTCGGAATGAACGAAGATGCGTCACTTTCGTCAGTGAAACGCGGTGCAAGGAACAACAAGAGCAAATAGCGAGCCAAACGCCCCGCATCCCAGATAAAAAAACGCCCGCTTCAGAAGCGGGCGTCACAACGAGAAATTAAAGGTCGTTCAGCCCGCGTGAGCGAGTCGATACCCCTTGATCCGACCCGCAAATTCCTGCAACGCGCGTATGCCGCTTTCCTCGGCTTCACGACACCATTGCTTGAGGCCCTCGAGCATCGCATCGCCATTGCGGGTCTCCATCAATTCGTGGAGTCGCTGGCGGTATTCCATGACCGTCACCATCTTCTGACTTTGGTTGATCCACTGGCCGAGGCGCTCACGGGCATCGTGATCCAGCCAACGCCCGCCGTTGGAAAGTGCCTTGCGCAGCCGACGCGGCAATTCCTTGAGGCTGGCTCCGGCGTGGTTTGCTTCGGCGTGCAAGGTCGGCGCCGTCACTCCACGGAAGTAGTCGGTCATCACCTGAAACTTGTGCGTCAGCAAGGCCTTGATCGTATCGGTATCCGGCGCTTGTACGTCTTCACGAATATCCAGCGATGGCGCAACGCGGATGACCTTGGCCATGCCCACGGCGGTAAAGATTTGAATCATCATCCAGCCAATATCGAACTCTAAGCTGCGCAGCGAAAACTTTGCCGAACTCGGAAACGCGTGATGATTGTTGTGTAGCTCTTCGCCACCGATGATCAATCCCCACGGGGTCAGATTGGTCGATGTGTCATCACTTTCGACGTTGCGATAACCCCACCAGTGACCGAGGCCATTGATCACGCCCGCCGCCATGAGCGGAATCCAGATCATCTGCGCGGCCCAGATCACCACGCCCCAAAGACCGAACAGGGCGAAGCCGAGGAACAGCATCAAGGTGGGACCATATTCGGGATACTTGGCGTAGATGTTTCGCTCAAGCCAGTCGTCGGGCGTACCGCGACCGTATTTTTCAGTGATTGATGAATCGCGTCGCGCCGTGCGATACAGATCGACACCATCGAGCAGCACCTTCTTGATACCGAAGAATTGCGGGCTGTGCGGATCTTCCGCGGTTTCACACTTGGCGTGATGTTTGCGATGAATGGCCACCCATTCCTTGGTCACCATCGCGGTCGAAAACCACGACCAGAAACGAAAGAAATGCGCCAGCACTGGATGGAAGTCGACACCGCGATGCGCCTGACTGCGGTGCAGATATAACGTCACCGAGAAAATCGTGAACTGGGATGCAATCACGAAATACAACACCAGCACCGGCCAAGACGCGTGGGTCAGGCCATTGGTCAGGAAATCGACGATCGAATCGAACATGGTTTCTACCGGTTGGGGCGAACATTGAACTATACGCGACAAGACCGCGCTGAACCTATGCCGAAACCATACGTCAGCGCACGGAATACAACGCGCACCGCACAGGTTGCAAATATGGTGATCGAATCAGCCGATGCAATGAGCGTGACCGACAACAACGCTGGCTTCAAATCCACTCAGGCAGCACCGAGCAGGCGCGCCAGCATTCGCAAAGGTGCCGTGACGCGCCAAGAGAGCGAGGTCCGCATCAATTCCAGCCGCTTGGCCTGGTCTTCGATAAACACTTGAAGATGAATCGGCACGTCATCGCGGTCCAGCTCTCGATTCAATATCAGATTCTCGCGACGCAGCTCCTTCAAAGCCGTCTGCAGACGGCTGAGCTCTTGCCGGCAGTCCGTCAGATCAAGGTCATACGCAGTCTTCGAGCGTGGTTCAGGATCTGTTGAATTGGATGCTGACCCTCCATTCGAATGGCGCGCGGCGTTTGCAATGCTCTCGCTATCACGGGATGAGACCACCTTGAACTACTCCTCGAAAGATCAATCAAACACCGCGCAGCGCGTCGATTCGATGACGCACACGCCGCGCGCACGCATCGACGCTGAATTTACTATCCAGAAAAATCCTGGCAGCCCGGGCTCTCTTCTCACACTCGGCTGAATCGAAATAGACCTGTCGCATCTGCCATGCGGCGTGCACTTCATCAACTTCCGCCCACACCTGCCCTTCCGCGAATGGATACTCACCCTCGGCAAGTGGCACGAGCTTGAAGTCGACCGGCCAACCGGTCTTTGGTGACACCAGTTCAGTTGTCGCCGAATAGTCCGTTGCGATAACCGGTTTGCCCAGTGACATGGCCTCGGCAACGATGAGACCCAGCCCCTCGCTTCGATGCAGCGAGACAACCGCATCACAGGCGTTGATCAATTGCAGAACCTGCTCACGCTGCAACGCCTCGTCAATAAGAATGATATCGGGGTCGTCGCGCAAACAATCACGAAGCGCGCGACTTTTGTCCGCAACCACGTCGGCATTGAGAGTCTTGATCACCAGTTTCGGCTTGGCCGCGCCTTTAATCGAGCTGAAGGCACGTTGGAACGCGCGCACTGCCGCCAGAGGATTCTTGCGCTCAATAAACGAGAAAAAATCGAACGCGAAGAAGAACAGGAATGCATCTTCAGGAAGGCCGAACGCCGATCGCGCGAGTTTTGGCGGCGGCGTGAAGGCGAGAGGCAAAGGCATGTAGGTGACCGGAATCTTCACGCATGGCGCCAGCATCGACTGGATGTAGCGGGTAGGCGCCCAAACTTCGTCGACGCAATCAAAAGCTTTTAGCCAAGGCTTTGGAAACTCCTCCAACTCCCAGAACGGCATGATGATTCGGTAGGCATCGGCACGCAACGCGTTACCCAGATGATCGATGGTCCGTGGCAACTGATCTGCGTTGATGTTGAACAACTGAATAGGCGCCGTAGCGCGCACTTCCATCCGCTCGTCCAACCCACACTCGGTGGCCTTGGACTGGGATTCAAACTCCACGGGCAGACCACGCACTTCAATCCCTGCTTGCTCGATAGCGCCGAGCATTTGCCGCCCCGCTTCCCCCACGCCAAGCGCCAGGCGCAAATAGCCAATGACATTCATCTCGGGCTCGCCAGGGCTGCGGGGCGGCGGTTTTTTCGAGCCGGTTCGCGCGAGATCATCGCCACTGCGAATTACCGCCGCCTCGACCAATCGGCGATCAAGCGTTCGGGTTTTCGCCTGACCGATATGCCCCATCACATAGCTTTCGGCACTCGCCAGGTGATTCAGGTGGTAGCTCGCCTGAAGTCCCGGGTTGGTCTGATACAGATACTGCATGAAATTCGACACCGGAAATCTCGATGTTCCGGCTTTCGGCACACACGCCAGATGCAGATATTCTTCGTAGGTTTCGAACGGATCACCGTTCGACCAACTCACATGCAGGTCGCGAAACATCTTTCTCGCTGACGTGGGGATCGGCGTACCCGAGGCGAATCGGCCATAACTGTAAATCGCGTTCGGGATCAATCCGTGGCCGTTAGCGCGCAGTTGCTCAAGATAGTATTCCATGATAGTACGAAGTGCCGGCGAGCGACCCTCATCTCGAAAGCCCACGGTATGCTTGGACAACAAAGTGGGCTTATTGACGTCGATACCGCTGAAGTGAAAGAAACACAATGGGCGACCATCCACACACCAGCCATCGCCTTGTCGAGTCAGTTCACGCTGATTGAGGTTCCAGTACGCCACGTTGCACGTGGTGTCGCGAAGCACACGAGCGCCATCGGCAAAACCCGGCACCAGATCCATGAACTTCTGGTCGACAAAAATACCCCGCTCCTGGGCACTGACGCACTCAAACCGGAGCCTTCGCGACCACCAGCGCAGAATGCGATCGGTTTCCTCACTGGCGCCAAGTCCAAGAAAACCCAAATTGTAAATACCGGCGCGCATGATATCGGTATCACTCGGATAGCCTTCGCGCTCTGCCGGCTGAGTCAGATGTGGCGTGAAGACAAAACTTGCGCCCTCCTCCAGCACATCAAACACAGGCTTGAGCGGTGAAAAAATCTCGATATCCGGATCGAGATAGATCACGTGGCAATGACCCAGCGCCAGTAAGTGCCGAAACATGAAAGGCTTCAGCGCGGTGTTGAATTCCATGACATCGTAGCGAAACGCGAAATCGCGAAAATCCGGGATATCCAGCGCATCACCTCGCACCACCGTGCATCCTTTCGGATAGAAGCCCTCATCCACCAACGGCTCATCTGCGAGACACAAATACAGTGTCGCCTCGGGATGATGGCGTCGAGCGCTTTCCAACAACACCTTGGCCATCGGCACATAGTTGTTCGAGCAAATGGTGAAAATGGCGGGGCCAGCGTTTGCCATGACACGGAAACCTTGCAGAAGCAGTTGAGCAACGGAGAAAAGGTTTAGCCCTTGGTCGATCAAGGTGCGCGCTTGAGCTCACCCTGTCAGGACATGAAACGATCCCCGTCGCGGGAAGCCGGCGATCGTGAACGGCGATCGTGCTTATTGCAAGACAGCAGAGGTTTCAAAGCCGTTGCGAAACAGAATATCCGGCTGCAATTCATAGGCGCCGATATCGACGGCACCCTGACGTGCCGCACCGCGCTGGTCAGTTACGGACGCACCGGTGGAGGTTCCGGCATCGACTGCAGGCGAACCTGGAATCAAGGCCATGGTTTCGGTCAAACCACCATTCGCAGCGACCGCGGACAATTGCGGATTGGCGAAAGTGGCACCCGGCGTCACTGCCTGTTCTTGCTGGCCGCCCGAGCCCGGACGGGTTTGTGGCCACTGCAGGTTGTTGCTGCCGCTGACTGGAAAGCGCAGCGTCCAAGGGTTGTAGGCATTGCCCGCGGTATTGTTCTGGAACACGGTGTTGCGCATCGTGATTGGCACACTCGCAGCATTGTTGATTCCGGCAGAGAAGCAGACATCGCACACAGCCACGTTGTCGGCGATGGTCAGGTTCTGCAGCAGCAAACCCCCACTGCCCTGCAAGTTCATCGCGCCACCGAGGCCGGTGCGCGCGATGTTGCCGACGAAGGTGCTGTTGCTGATATCGCCACTCGCCCGAATCAGAGTGGCGGTCTGGTGATCAAAGATAGACAGGCCGCCGTAGCCGGCGGCCTGATTGTCACGAAACGTCGAACCGCGAATCGAAAATTTACCGCCCTGCAGATAGACACCACCGGTGTGCGCGTTGTTCGATCCAACGCTGTTGTTGCCCTCGATGGTCGAGTCGAGAATGCGCGTGAAGCTGGTGTTGTCGTAGACCGTCGTGAACAAGCCAGCGCCGTACGCATTGGCTTGGTTGTCGAGCAGGCGAACCCGACAAAGATTGAGATTTCGATCGCCACCATCAACGCCGAGCGCGCCCGCATTGCCGCCGTTGCCGGGATTACCTCCCGTGCCAGTGGCCGAGTTTCCGGAAAAGATGCTGTCGAAGAGATCGATCTGTTTTGAACCCAGTGAGTAGACGGCACCGCCATTGGCACCGGAATTCCCATCAAGCGATGATCGGACCAGCGTCAGCTCGCGAGCACCCACTGCATAGATAGCTCCGCCGCCTCCATCTTGAGCACTGACAACCGCATGATTATTGGTGAACCGTGAATTGAAAATACGGATACTGACGGCCTGCCACGGCCCACCCGAAGGCTTCCACAGACCCGCGCCTGAATCTGTTGCGGTTGAGCCATCGGCAATCGTTGCATTGAGCAAATCAAACCCGTAACTCTGATTGCCCGGGTTATCCACACGCAATACTCGGCGCACGTTAGCGCCGGATAAAGTTGCCCCCCCGACATCCAGAGTCGTCGCACGCGTGACGCGCAATTCCGATGCAAGCGTCAGCGTCGATGCACCGATATTCAGGCGGATCGCACCGCCTGAGTCCAATGCTGATTGCAACGCTGCGGTGCTGACACTACCCGCCGAGCCGTTACCAAGGACATATGGATTCGACAAAACAGGCTCGTTCGGAGTGACACAATCAAAAACTCCTTGCGCGCTGACGGCGTTGCCGAGCACAAGCAAAATCAAGCCCGCGACTATTCGAATCATCAAGCATCCCCATAAAGCCTTCATAGCAAAGCCCAGTATGGTTGATCGCGCTCGCTCAGTCCGTGACCGGTCCATCATCACCGATGGATCCCGCGCCAAACCTCGGTTGCGCACCACCCGGATTTG
>JBBSVJ010000075.1:0-15533 GCA_038233665.1 Lysobacterales bacterium | reverse complement strand
GGGTTTGTCGATTCCCGAGGCATACCAGCTCATGGATAGCTGGGTGATTGATGCACTCGCTTGTCTTGGGATTCGCGCCAGCTACCAGCCGCTCAACGACATCACCTCGGCCGACGGCAAGATTGCCGGCGCCGCACAGGCACGACGTGGCAAGGCGGTGTTGCATCACGTGACCATGGCCTACGACATAGACAGCAGCAAGATGCTTGATGTGCTGCGAATCGGGCGCGAGAAGCTTTCAGACAAGGGCACGATCAGTGCGGCAAAACGAGTCGACCCATTGCGCAGCCAGACCGGTTTGACACGAGAGACGATCATCGACCGCATGATTGAAACGTTTCGTCTGAAATATCGCCTGCAGGACGATCAGCTCACGTCAGAGGAAGTCGCGAGTGCGACTCGGTTGGCTTCAGACAAATTTTCCAGCGAGGCATGGACAGCTGTATTGCCCTAGCAACGTGGTGCAGAAAAGCACGCGCTTACGTGCTGCCAGGTTGCGGTACGTCGTCGGGATCAACGTCAAGCTGTGACTGTTTGGCCTGCGCTCGCGCTTGATCATCGGCGTCCGCCTCCAATCCATTCTGCTCTGCTTTGTGATTCGGGTTTAGTTGAAGCTCGGTCAACAGCGGGAAATGATCGGAACCAATCGACGGCAATCGGCGAAGTGCCTTCAGTGTGAAGTGAGCACTGTGGAACAAGTGATCCAGCGGCCAGCGCATGAACCACCAATCGGCGTGAAAGGTGTTGAACATGCCGCGACCGACGCGGGGGTCGAGCAAGTGGCTGAGCTTGCGGAAGAGTCGCGTGGTCGATGACCACGCAACATCGTTGAGATCCCCGCACACAATGGTCGGCGAATTGTTCTCGGCGACTCGTTTCGCCACCATCACGAGTTCGGCATCCCGCTCTGAGGATTGATCATTGAACTTTGGATTGGGTGGCGAGGGGTGCAGGAAGTGCGCGCTTACCTGCTGTCCCGAGCGCAGCGTGATGCAACAATGTATAGATGGTATCTTGTCTTCAACAAGATATTCGACTTGGCGTTCACTCAAGGGCAATCGGGAGTAGACATGCATGCCGTAGAGGTTTTCCAGTGGACATTTGATCGTATGCGGATAGTCGTCCTCGAGTGAATCAAGTTGCTCCTGCCACCACGCATTGGATTCAAGTGTGATCAGGATGTCAGGATCATTTCGACGCACCAGATCGAGCAGCTTGTCGGCTTCTCGATTGGGACCGAGCACGTTGGAGGAAATGAGACGCAGCGAATTGCCTGCATCTCCGTCGCCAATTGCAGCCTTTGATTCAACGCGTACCAGCGGCGTGAAGGGGAGCACCCACCACGCCTGCCAGGCCAGACAAATCCCAGCGATCGCAAACAGAATCCAAGTGCTCAGCAACGCTGTATCAAGAAACAAACCGTCAACGATCATCAATAGCAGTGCGAACGCTGCGAGCTGCAAGCGGGGAAAATCCAGTGCCCGCACCCACCAGATTTCCGAGCGTGAGAGCGGCAACGCCGACATCACGGCAAGCAGCAAGGTTGCGATCAGGCAGGCAATCCACATGCTCGAATCAACTTAGTGGTTGAGTGCCGCTTCGATATCTGCCACCGGGGAGTTGGTGAAAGTCTTGGCGATTTCCTTGATGATTCGCTTGGTGGTTTCGTTGTGCAGCTGTGGGCGCAGTTGACCCAGGGTTTGTGGATCAGCCATCAGCACGAGGTCTGAGAATTCGTGTTTGAGCGCTGCTGCATTCAAATGATGTGCAAGTTGTTTAGCGAACGTTGCTTCGTCATTCGCCTGCTCGGATTGTTCGGCTGGGCGCTTGCCCGAGGGTCCGTCGCCGAGCAGGTCTTCCGGCTCCAGCAATGTCTGCTGTTTGAGCGATACCGTGGCACCTTTGCCCATGTTGTGAAACAAGCGAGCACCTGTTCCGTCGGCAACTACCACCCATGTTCCGGTTGGAATCATCTGCATACGTTTCTCCTTTTCTCGATAGGGCGCTGAGCGCGTAATCGATGAGTCTCGCACAGCGCACCTGTACGCACGATTTCCGCCAAACCACGCTGAACGTGGTACCGACCATGGATTTGATCGTCAATTATCTGGCTCGCGATGGCCGCCAGTATTGATGGTTTAATCCACTTCCGGGGCGTTGAAGCGGGGCTGCTGCTGGAATTTCCAATCCGGGTTGCGAAGGCGCAAACTGGTCCGCAGAAATAGTGGTCGAATAAGAATTTCAGGTGACTGCAAGAACAAGGCATGGTGTTTATTCGTGAGTGCGCGACAGCCAATAGCGCTCAGTGCTTTCTTGGATGCAGATCTATTCGGGAGATCTTTCGATGAAGACGCTATGTTTGTTGACAGCGACATTATTGCTCGCGGCTTGCGCGACGGCACCATTAGTCGCGACGAAGACTGAAGTTTCGACGAAATCTCCGCTTTCCGGATATCAGTCCTACAGCTGGTTGGACAAGCCGCCGTCGAACACGCCTTTGGGGCGCCAACGCGTCGTCGCCGACATAGACGCGCAATTGAGTTTGAAGGGCTGGGTTGTGTCGGAAAACGCAGATGTCGCCATCGTTGCCAACGTCGCAACCCGACAGAAACAATCGACAAAAGTCTTCTACAGCCAGGGCGCAACGCGTGGCTGGGGACTACGCCCTTTCAGCAGTGGACGCATCAATTCACCCATGCCTCCGACGACAACCGTGCACATAGACAAAATTGGTATTCTCACTATCAATCTTGTCGACACCAAGAGGCACAAAATCGTCTGGCGCGGAAAGACTGAAGTCACAATCCCGATTTCGTCAGACCGGCTGCATGCGGCGATTGATGCGGGAATCGAACAGCTGTTCTCCGAGTTTCCGGCAGTCGCAAAGTCGAATACCAAAAATCCTGGGTAGTGCAATCGGGATTCAGGTTATTGGTGATGTGTGTCTGAGTTTGCTTGCGGCTCTTACGGAGAGGCGCGTCGATTTACCGAGCTCGGTGCGAAGGCGGACGGGCATTGCGCCCCCCCCCAGTTAAAATCCAGGGGAAATTTTTCGATCGTTGCGGCTTCGTTGTCATCCAGCAAACCCGAAATGAAATCACCCGGTCCGGCTCAGCCATTCTCTCGAGGATCTGATGTTCGTTGTACTTGGGGTGTTCTCGAACATGTTCGAGAACACCTTCGGCCACTTCTTTTACGGCCTGGCTAAACTCGGGTTGCCCTGGATTACGTTTTTCCAATTCATCAACAAATTCGTCAAGCGTGGGTACTCTATCGCGCGCCATAACCTTCCTCCCCGGTAGTTCAGCGGGCATCCGGTTTGATGAGTGCCGACAAAAGTTGTTCCGCTCAAATCTCCCCATCGATTGATGCTACGAATTAAATTCAGGCGTCGGTGGGTCCAGGATCATCGCGGGTCTGGATTTCCAATTGCTTGATGGCTCAGGAGGAGTCAAGACTCCGCATGGAAGTCATCGCGGTATGACGACTCCGCGTCGAACCTGAACAACCATACTCCTGCTTTCCGCAGCTGGCCAAGTCTGAGTGTCAGATGCAATGCAATCAGTGCACTTGTGGATCAGGATCGAGAGCTTGCGCTGACCGTGGGCGTGCCTTGTCGAGGGAAACGATCAAGTGCCTGCAGGCAATACGATTGACCGCCTTCGCGAACGAATGACACCTTCAGTTGCGAAGAGAGCCAGCGCAATCCAGATCAGGGCAAATCCGAACATGCGCTCGTTGCCGAAGGGTTCGCCAAAGATCAGCACGCCACACAAAAGTTGCAGAGTGGGGGCGATGTACTGCATTAGTCCGACCATCGAGAACGGGATCCGGCGCACGGCATCTGCATAGGCAATCAATGGAATGGCGGTCAATGCGCCGCCGAGTATCAGCAGCAGGCCGGCGCTCAATCCCCAGCCGCCTGCTGTCGATGAGGCAACGAATCCGCCATGCCCGGTGAATTCGCTCCAGAGCATGAAGCCCAGTGCCGGAAGAAACAGGTAAATGCTTTCGACCCCAAGTCCGCGCACCGGCGGTACAGCGACGATCTTGCGTATCAATCCGTACATGCCAAACGAAAAGGCGAGGGTCAGCGCGATCCACGGAAAACTGCCGTAGTTGAAGGTCAGCCAGAGCACGCCGGCGGCGGCAATCGCGACGGAGATCCATTGCACTCGGTTGAGCCGCTCACCGAGCACGGCGACGCCAAGAACAACATTGAGCAGGGGATTGATGAAATAGCCAAGACTCGATTCCACGACGTGGCCGGCGTTTACCGCCCAGATGTACAAGCCCCAATTGAAGGCGATGAAGACGCCGGAAAGCGCGAGCATCCAGATTGCCCGAGGCTGTTGCAAGGTTTCTCGCAACCAGCCGCGACCATAGCGCCAGAGCAACCAGCCGACGACCAGCAGGCTGCTCCAGACGATGCGATGGGCGATGATCTGCAGCGAGGGCACGGCTTTCAGCAGATGCCAGTACAGAGGCATCAAGCCCCACAGAACAAAGGCGGCCGTTGCCGCGACAAGTCCGCGTCGGTCCAGGGGTTGCGTGCTCATGGCTCGTCCTCGGTCAAAGGAATCCAACCAGGCTCACGCTGCACGATTGCAGGCGTGGGTGTCGATTTCCGCGCATGAGCCAGACGGATGCCGGCTGACACTTCAAATCAAGTGTCCAACTCAAGTCATTGAATTGAATGGTGACCCCGGCGCGATTCGAACGCGCGACCTGCCGCTTAGGAGGCGGCTGTTCTATCCAGCTGAACTACGGAGCCACAGCGACTGCATGCAGCACGTGATTGTCCCACATGCCTCGTCGAAAGCCGAGTGAGAGCAATCCGTAGTGATCAGATTTTCTCGCCATGCCGATCACCAAGCTGCGATGTCAGCCGGTGAGAAGGCGCCGCTCATTGCGAGCGGCACCTGAAACTTCGAGTTACTTGAGTGTGACCGTGCCCTTCATCAGCGACCAATGGCCTGGGAACGAGCAGAAGAACGAGTAATCGCCGTCAGCAGCGAGCTTGTTCACGGCAAAGGTAACGGATGTCTTTTCGCCGGCACCGATGACGCTGGTATGGGCGATGACGCGAGCGTCGTCGGCCTTTACGTAGTTCTTGTCGATTCCTGCACCCATGCCGTCGGTGGCTACGGCCGACATGTCGCTGGTCTTGCTCAGCACCCAATTATGGCCCATGACGTTCTTGGCAAGCTTGCCAGAGTGGGTCAGGTTGACCGTGAATTCCTTGCAGGTTTTCGGAATCTCGATATTTTTCTTGTCGAATTGCATGGCATCGTTGCCATCGATATCAACCGAGCAGGCAGCGAACGCGGAGGACGAAACCATCAGCAGCGATGCTGCAATGAATAGATTACGAATCATGGTGAATCTCCTGATTAAGTCGGAAATTGGGCGGAGATTCCGGAATGGACTCTTCGCTTCATCCACAGAGATGCTGGCCAGATCGCCGATTCAAAGGCCCCAGGCTGGTGGCAAGTTGCCGCAGCGCTCAAGCACCAGGGTAGATGCGAAGGTTGAAGCTGAGAACCACGTCGGTGGTGTGCAGTGCGGGAAGATCCTCGCCGAGGGTTGTCTGGAACTCGCTACGATCACCGAAGCGACGGCTGAATCCAACGTTCAATTGATTGCTGGTGCTGCCTAGAAAATCGGGAAGATCCCGATACAGCGCGCCGTGTGCATCGGACTGCAGCAGCGCGCTCCAGTTTTCGCCCAGCCGATAACGCACTAGAACGCTGGCGAATGGCACTCGCATGCGCGCACGGTCTTCGAGCAGGCGGTTGTTGTTCTGTAGCAGCACGCCGGCGCGCGCTCCAAATACCAAGTGATCGCCGAGTGTCATCACGGTGAATGCCGATAGCGAACCCTCCATGCCGCCACTCTCAGTCAAGCGCGATCGGCTGCCAGTCGAGACTTTGCCGCCCAGGGTAACGCCAGCGCCGGCCTGATCACCCAACGCCCAGCGCCGACTCAGATCGATGAGCAGAGGGCCTGAGCCGGATTGGCTGCGGTCCAACGAATACAGAGTCGTGTCCCCGTCACGCACCTCGATCCTCGGCGCCTGCGCGTCGAGCTGACCGCGGTCACCATTATCCAATCCGAATGCGCGATGGAAGCGCTCGACCGGTCCATCGAGGAATCCGGCTCCGATTGACACATGGCTGATCGAGGCGCGCAGGCTCCAGCGATCATCGAACGCATAAGCGGCACTGACTCGGGTTTCGTGGGTCTCGGCATCAAACAACAATTCGCTGGTGCCGCGAAATTGTCGAAGCTCGGTATTGGCGATATTCAACGTGGCATCAAACTGCCATTGGGTGGCCGATGGAATCGAAGGCGCCAGGGGCAGGCCGCTCGCGAGGGCAAACGGATTCTGGTCGCGAGTCTGCAGCCAGCCGGGCGTCAATTCGTCTGCTCTCACCGACGCGCTGCCCAAGCCAAGCGTCAAGACCCCGAGAAATAATCGAGACCTGGTCGAGAAAGTTCGCGTAAGCAATTGAATTACCTGAAATTATGCGGCGAATGAACTTACATCCGAAAGACCCCGAATCGGCCCTGTTCAATCGGCGCATTGAGCGAAGCGGAGATCGCAAGACCGAGCACGCGCCGCGTATCGATCGGGTCGATGATGCCGTCATCCCAGAGCCGAGCGCTGGCGTAGTAAGGGTGGCCCTGGCGCTCATATTGCTCGCGGATAGGATCTTTGAAGGCCGTTTCTTCCTCGGCGGACCAGCTCTTGCCGGCGCCCTCCAAACCATCCCGCTTGACCGTGGCGAGCACGCTGGCCGCTTGCTCGCCGCCCATCACGCTGATGCGCGAGTTTGGCCACATCCATAGAAACCGCGAGCCGTAGGCGCGGCCACACATCGCATAGTTGCCAGCCCCAAAACTGCCGCCGGTGACGACCGTGAACTTGGGCACATGAGAACACGCCACCGCGGTGACCATTTTGGCGCCATCCTTGGCGATCCCGGCGTTTTCGTATTTGCGTCCAACCATGAAACCCGAGATGTTCTGCAGGAAAACCAGCGGGATATTGCGCTGGTTGCACAGCTCGATAAAGTGCGCGCCTTTGAGCGCGGATTCGGCAAAAAGAATTCCGTTGTTGGCGATAATGCCGACCGGATAGCCGTGGATATGCGCGAACCCGGTGATCAAGGTTTTTGCATAGCGCGCCTTGAACTCACTGAATTCCGAAGCATCGACGATGCGGGCGATCAACTCGCGAATATCAAACGGAATTCGGGTTTCGCGAGGCACGATGCCGTAAATTTCCTCGGCGGCATAAGCAGGTTCGCGTGGCTCAACCAAGGCCAGTGGCATCGGCTTGATGCGATTCAGATTGCCGATCAGGTCACGCGCAATGGCCAAGGCATGGTTGTCATCTTCGGCAAAGTGGTCAGCGACACCAGACACCGAGGTGTGTACATCGGCGCCTCCCAACGATTCGGCGTCTACCACCTCGCCAGTGGCCGCTTTAACCAGCGGTGGACCGCCAAGGAAGATCGTGCCTTGTTCCTTGACGATAATGGTCTCGTCGCTCATGGCCGGCACGTAGGCCCCGCCAGCCGTACACGAGCCCATGACCACAGCGATCTGGGCGATACCGAGCGCACTCATTCGCGCCTGGTTGTAGAAAATGCGGCCGAAATGTTCCTTGTCCGGAAATACCTCATCCTGCAGGGGTAGAAACGCACCGCCGGAATCGACCAGATAGACGCAGGGCAGGCGGTTTTCCAGCGCAACTTCCTGCGCGCGCAGATGCTTTTTCACGGTCATGGGGAAATACGTTCCGCCTTTGACCGTTGCATCATTGGCGACGACAAGAACCTCCTGACCCTTGACTCGGCCGATACCCGTGATCAGGCCGGCACAAGGTGCCGCACCGTCGTACATGCCGTAGGCAGCCAACGGGGAGAGTTCCAAAAAAGGAGAGCCGGGATCAAGCAGGGCGCGAATACGTTCGCGTGGGAGCAACTTGCCACGATCGGTGTGCTTGCCGCGAGACTTCTCGCCTCCGCCCTGCGAAGACGTGCGAAGTTGCTGTTTGAGATCATCGACGAGGCCGCGAAGATGCTCTGCGTTGGCGATGAAATCGGGTGAACGGGGGTCGATCTGGGATTGGATTCGGGGCATGACGAGCGCGTGTTTCAGGAATCAGCAGATCAAAGCATAGCGGACAGCGCCGTATCAAACGCAACTTTCTGGAACCCCCGAGGCAAAAATGAAACCGGCCGCACAAGGCGGCCGGATCATAGCGATACGGAAAGCGGGATTAATGCTTTGCGTCGTCGTCTTTTTTCTCTTCCATGGCGTCTTTCTTTTCTTCCATGGCTTCCTTGGCTTTGTCAGCAGCGTTATCTACCGCATCTGCGGCATCTTCTGCTGTATCGCCAGCTGTCTCGGCAGCTTGGCTTGCAGCGTCTGCGGCAGCGGAATCCACGGAAGACTTGGTCGCGATTGCAGCTTTCTGCGCAGCCATCGCAGCATCATTCGCAGCCTTCTGAGTCGCAGCGTTAGCTTCCTGTGCAGCCTGAGTAGCGGCATCGGCCGCTTGCTGGGCGTCTTTCTGCTGGCTGTCGCAAGCGGCCAGGCCGAGCGTGAGTGCCGAAGCAAGAATAATACGGGTGAAGTTCATGGTATCCCCTCAATTTGAAGCAGCGTTTCAGGGTATTCGGAGCACTGCCCGCCGCATTGGCAGTGTCCGTTGTCAGGCACACAACTACCTGAGAATTTTGCTCGGGTCGAAAGTCGAGCTGCGTACTCTAATCGGGCAAATGAAAAAAAATTGTTATGAGAGCTCCACCGCGATGGCCGTCGCTTCACCGCCGCCGATGCACAAGGTGGCGATTCCACGCTTGCCACCACGTGCACGAAGCGCGTTGATGAGCGTTACCACGAGGCGGGCACCTGACGCGCCGATCGGGTGACCCAGGGCACAGGCACCGCCGTTGACGTTGACTTTCTCATGCGGGATACCGAGTTCGCGGATCGGAGTCATGGCGACCACGGCGAAGGCTTCGTTGATTTCGAAAAGATCAACGTCCTCGATTTTCCAGCCCACTTTTTTCAGCAAGCTTTGGATCGCGCCAACCGGTGCCGTGGTGAACCACTCGGGTTCCTGGGCGCTGGTTGAATGGCCAACAATCGTCGCCAAGGGCTTGATTCCGCGCTTTTCAGCCTCGTCAGCGGACATGACCACGGTTGCCGCCGCACCATCGGAAATGCTCGACGAGCTTGCCGCAGTCACCGTGCCGCCATCTTTGCGGAAAGCAGGGCGCAGGTTTGGAATTTTACTGATGTCGGATTTGCCCGGCTGCTCGTCGGTGGCGAATTCCGCTTCGCCTTTTCGCGTGCTCACGGTGACAGGCGCTATTTCATCGGCAAATGCGCCGGAAGCGATAGCAGCCTGGGCGCGCTTGACCGACTCAATCGCAAACGCATCCTGCTCTTCACGCGTGAACGAATACTTGTCGGCGGTTGCTTCAGCAAACACGCCCATCGACTGGCCATCATACGGATTGGTCAAGCCATCCCAAGCCATGTGGTCGACCGCTTCAAAGTTGCCGTAGCGATTGCCGGTACGCGAATTCGGCAGCATATGCGGCGCATTCGTCATCGACTCCATGCCACCGGCGACGACAATGCTGGCCGAACCTGCCTTGATCAGATCATGCGCCAACATGATCGCTTTCATGCCGGAGCCGCAGACCTTGTTGATCGTGGTGCAGCCGGTTGACGTTGGCAGGCCCGCTGCGAGCGAGGCCTGGCGTGCCGGGGCTTGGCCGAGGTTCGCTGGCAGCACGCAACCCATGATGACTTCAGAGACATCGGCTGCCGCAACGCCCGATTGCTCAAGTGCCGCCTTGATCGCGGTTGCACCGAGTGTGGGCGTGGGGACGCCGGTGAACTGGCCGAGGAAGGAGCCGATGGCGGTGCGCTTGGCGCCGACGATGACGATACCGGACATGGGAGTTCTCCGTTGGGGTTGAATGCGTCGATAGCAGAACTATCGCGATGAGGTTAGCAGCCGATTATCGCACGATAGTTTTATGGTCGGCGGGCTGGTCGGTTCGGCGGGCAGTGAATTTGCCATTGCCCTTATCGGGGTCGATGCGCATCATCAGGGTATGGCCAAAATCCATGCAACGAAATCTGATCTCAGCGTTCAGCAGGCTCGAAATCTGCACCTCGACGCGCAGGGTTTGTTGCGCAAACCCAAGGCCAAGCCCTCGCGCACGGATCTGCTGGCTGCCATCGAGCGCATGCAGTTGCTGCAGATCGACAGCATTCATGTGGTGGCGCGCAGCCCGTATCTGGTCCTTTTTTCGCGGCTTGGAAAATATCCCGCCGGCTGGCTCGACGAGGCATTGGAGCGCGGTGAAATTTTTGAATGCTGGGCGCATGAGGCCTGTTTTGCGCCAACGGCGGCATTTGCCCTGCATCGTGCGCATAAAGTCGCGGGCGGGCGCGCCCATCACTGGGCCAGCAAGAACGCCGCGCGCGTCCACGACTCACAACGCCATGGCATGGATGGCGTGCTTGTGCGCATTCGCGAGCACGGGTCGATGAAGGCCTCCGATTTCAAAACCACCCAGCGGGTAACGACTGGCTGGTGGGGCTGGAAGGACGAGAAACGCTGGCTCGAAGCCTTGTTTGAACGGGGCGAGCTGATGATTTCGAGGCGAGATCGGTTTCAGCGCGTCTATGATCTCAGCGAACGCGTCATGGCGACCATGGGTATCGGATCGGAACCTGACGAAATTGATCAGCCCGAGGTCTCACGCAAGCTGCTGCTCAATTCGATCAAAGCACTCGGCATCACCCAGGCGCGCTGGATCGCGGATTACCATCGGACCAAGCCCCGGCTCAAGGACGCCGATCTGGATGACATGGTCGATTCCGGCGAGGTGATACCGATCAAGGTTCACGGCTGGGAAAACCCGGCGTATGTGCATCACGAACATGCCGCGATGTTGCAGATGGCCGAGGCCGGCACGTTGCGTGCCACGCATACCACGCTGATTTCGCCGTTTGACCCATTGGTTTGGGATCGTGAGCGTGCCAGCGTCATGTTCGGCTTCGACTACACGATCGAGTGCTATGTGCCCGAGGCGAAGCGACGTTATGGCTATTTTGTCCTGCCGATCCTCGATCGTGGCGCGATCATCGGGCGACTGGACGCAAAGGCACATCGCGTTGACGGGCTGTTCGAGATCAAGAGTATCCATCTCGAACCTGGAATCGACGTGGATGAAAAGCGGATCGATGCCATAGCAAGTGCCATCCAAAAATGCGCGGATTGGCACGAAACCCCTACGATCGCCATTCGCCGCAGCAATCCACGTTTCCTGGCGGGCATCTTGCGCGAGGTGCTGCAATCCAGGTGAGAGCCGCGTGATCGGGCCCGGCAACGGTGTGTCTGATTTCCCTCGGCGGCTAGCTCTGCGATCATGGGCCACCTTTCAACGCTTGCAGCGACTCATCCATGAATTTTGACCACGGCATCACGGCCATCGACACCGGCTTCCATCGTCCGATGTTCGATGCCAGTCACCTGATTATTGAGCGTGACCGCGCGGCTTTCATCGATGTCGGTACCAATTATTCGATCCCGGGTCTGCTCGCGGAGCTGGACGCCAAAGGCATCAGTCGAGACAACGTCGATTTCGTCTTTGTCACTCACGTTCATCTCGATCACGCGGGTGGTGCCGGCGAAATTATTCGTCAATTGCCGAATGCGAAACTCGCCGTGCATCCACGCGGCGCGCCGCACATGATCAATCCGGCTCGGCTGGTGGCCAGTGCCTCATCGGTTTACGGCGAGGCCGAGGTGCGACGTACCTACGGCGAGCTGGTGCCGGTTCCCGCCGAGCGCGTTGTCGAGATCCGTGACGAAACCCTGGTTGATTTCGCCGGTCGCTCGCTACGTTGTCTGGATACGCCCGGGCATGCGCGGCATCACTATTCGGTCTGGGATGAGCGCAGTCGCTCGTTTTTCCCGGGCGACACCTTCGGCCTGTCCTATCGTGAGTTTGATACCGCGAACGGAGCCTTCATCCTGCCGACCACTACGCCGGTGCAGTTTGATCCGGTGGCGCTGAAAGGCTCGATCGCCCGCATGCTGATGTTCAAGCCGGATGCGATGTTTCTAACCCATTACAGCCGGGTAACCGATGTTGAGCGGCTGGGCCGTGATCTGTTCGAGCAGATCGATGGCATGGTTGCGATTGCCGTATCGAGCGCGGGTCAGCCCGAGCGGCATGAGTTCATCAAGGAAAAGCTGGCGGCGCTTTACTTCGGGCGCGCCGAGAAACACGGTTGCGAGATGACCCACGAGCGCATGGGCGAACTGCTGTCATCGGATATCGAATTGAACGCGCAAGGTTTGGAGATCTGGCTCGATCACGGCCGCCGCTGACCGAACCGGTTTACAGCCGAGTTCTCAGTCATTCGGCATGAAAGCTCGTCCCTCGCTTGGCTCCTACCGATCAGCAGGCGTCGAATGTACCCATGTTTCTGCAGGTGCCCCGCCAGGGGCGAGCTCGTCGCACATCGAGTCGTCAGCGCAAACGCCGAGTGATAGAAAACGGTCTAGGCCGAGTGCGGCCACTCCACCTCACCGCTGATCACGGTTTGCGTCTGCCCGCCCACCCAAACCGAGGCATCGCTATCGATGCGCAGAATCAATTCGGCGTCATGGCCGATCTCGCGACCCTGGCTGACCGTGTAGCCGCGGGCCAGCGGGCCATCGGGCTCGGCATGTGCGATATACGCTGCGACCAATCCGTTTGCCGCGCCGGAGGCGGGATCCTCGACAATGCCGACGCCTGCTGGAAACGCGCGCAAGACGAGATCATGTCCGGGCTCGTTGCTGCGTGCGAATGCGCAGAGTCCGAGACTGTCACTATCCAGGGCGATCTTGCGGATTGATGCGTGGTCCGGGTGCCAGCAACGCAACGCCGAGGCATCGGCAAATTCGGCCAGCCACCAACGTCGACCACCTTCGACAAACGCCGGCGGCAGCTTGCCGAGTCTGACCTTTCTCAAGGTCTTGTCGAGCAGACCACCAGGCTCTACGCCGGTCTTGAGCACAGTCGCTTTTGGTGCCTGGATAAAAAGCCGTCGCTCCGCCGATTCCCCTTCAACACGAATCGGCAGCAGACCCGCCTGACATTCCTGAATCAGGGTGCCTTTGTTGGCGCTGGCAAAACCGGAAAGCAGGGCAACATGCGCACTGCCGATGGAAGGATGTCCGGCAAAGGCGAGCTCGCGTGTCGGCGTGAAGATGCGTAGTTGGTAGCTGGCGTCTTTCGATTTCGGTCGCAGCAAGAACGTGGTTTCGACAATATCGGTCCACTGCGCGAATGCCTGCATCGCTAAGTCGCTCCAATCATCGGCGCCGACCACGACCCCCAGCGGATTGCCACCACCAGGGTGGCGGGTGAACACATCAAGTTGATAGAAACGATGAGATGGCATGATTGAGAGAACGCAAGGCGAGTTCAGGGCGGATGGCCTCGACTGGGTGCAGAACTACGATCAATTGCAGCCATCACACAGCAAGACGTGAAGCTTGCCACGTCTGCCATCGAACCGACATGCTGCGCCTGCTGGGACAACCCGAAATCGTTCTCGAGGAGCGTCATGATCACCGTTCACCATCTCAACAATTCCCGATCGCAACGCATTCTCTGGCTGCTCGAAGAGCTCGGTGCTGAATACGAAGTGATCCGCTACCAGCGTGACTCCAAGACCATGCTGGCGCCGCCGGAATTGCGCAAGATACATCCGCTCGGCAAATCACCGGTGATCACCGAAGGTGAGCTGACCATTGCCGAATCAGGTGCCATCGTCGAGTATCTGGTCGATCGCCACGGTGACGGCAAACTCAAGCCGGCCCATCGCACTGCAGAGCAACTTCGATACACCTACTGGTTGCATTACGCCGAAGGCTCCGGCATGCCGCCGCTGGTGATGAGCCTGATTTTTTCGCGTATTCCGAAGCAACCGATGCCGTTTTTCGTGAAACCGGTCGCCAAGGGCATCGCAGAGAAGGTCTCCAGCAACTATATCGAGCCCCAACTCAAGGCGCACCGGGATTATCTGGAAAGCGAACTGAAGGGTCGTGACTGGTTTGCCGGCAACGACTTCACGGCTGCCGATATTCAAATGAGCTTTATCGTCGAAGCGTTTTCGGCGCGCGGTGGACTCGATAGTGGTCAACCTCGGCTGAGTGACTGGCTCGCACGCATTCACTCGCGACCGGCGTATCAACGTGCGCTGGAACGCGGTGGCCCGTACGATCTTTTGCGCTGATCAAGCGTTCTTGGCGAGGCGCTCTGGGGCAGGGGAAAGGTGATTTCGATCGAATTCTGGCCCGCTTTTGCGGCGCCCTTGTTGAATGGCATGGCCTTGTTGTTGGCGTTGGGCTTTCGGCGCAACCGTGCGTTCATGGTTTTGCTGACTGTGTTTTTTGCAGCGCTGGGACTGGCGGGATTCGGCAAGGCCTTGTTGTTTGAACGCGGCATCGAGGCCTATCGGATGTTTGCGCCCTGCCTCTTGCTGGCTGCGGCGGCAATGCCCGAGCGCCGGCTGCTGGCCAAGCGGAACCTGCTGCTGCTTGGTTTTCTCGGCCTAGCCGTACTGCTTACGCTGAGCGCTCCTGCGCATATCTGGCCGGGACTTCGCGATGCGTTTCCACTGGGCTGGCTGCCGTGGCGCAGCGGCTTGGTCGCCGCTGCAATCGTGCTCGCCGCTGCCGCCATTTGCGTACTGCGCTGGATCGTTCTGCGCGCGCCGATGGAAGCGGCTCTGGCGTCCATTCTTGTGCTGCTCGCGATCGCGATGTTGCCAGTGACGCGAATCAGCGGCGCCAGCGAATTGCTGGCGATTGCTGGTGCAGTTGCCGTGGCAGCCATCCTGTTTGCTTCGTATCGGATGGCCTTTGTCGATGGGCTGGCCGGGCTACCGAATCGGCGCGCACTGGATGAGGAGTTGGCACGACTCTCCGGCGACTTCGCCCTGGCCATGGTCGATGTTGATCACTTCAAGAAATTCAACGACCAGCACGGACACGCCGCTGGCGACCGTGCGCTCAAGGCAGTCGCTGATCAATTGAAGACAACCCGCGGCGCCAGCGCATTCCGCTACGGTGGCGAGGAGTTTTGCTTGTTGTTCACCGGTGCGCGCGTGGGTCAGGCAAGCGACGCTTGTGATGATTTACGCCAGCGCATTGCGGCCATGCGCGTTTCAATTCGATCGAATGTGGATCGAAAGACCGCCAAGACTGCCAAGACTTCCAAGCGCAGGGATTCCAGCGAGGTCAAAGTCAGCGTCAGCATTGGCTTGGCTGAGCGTTCGGAAAGCCTGCGTAGTGCCACTGAAGTACTGAAAGCCGCCGACAAGGCCCTTTATTCGGCCAAGGCCAAGGGTCGCAATCGCGTCGTTTCGCATTGAGCTGAAGGTGTTTCAGTCAAGCACGACGATTGCCAGCTCGCGATCCTTGGCGCGCACCT
>JBBSVJ010000074.1:0-15541 GCA_038233665.1 Lysobacterales bacterium | reverse complement strand
GGACAAGGTACTCATCGAAATGCGTCCTCAGTCGATTGGTCGAAGATCGAGCGTTTGCCCGCGCAGGAACGAGGCTTCAGGTCCGAGCAGCCAGACCAGCGACTCGGCCGCGCGATCAGGCAATTCACGCTCGAGGGTATCTTCGCCGAAGTAGGCCATCCTGCGCAGCGCCGTGCGCATCGGTGGTGGCAGCAAAGCGTGTGTTCGCACCGAACCATTTTCAGTTTCCTCATGCAGGATCGATGCGAGTGCCGCGACCGCCGCTTTGGAAACTCCGTAGCTGCCCCAGAACGCCTTGCCAACACGTTGCGCATCGTCAAGCACGAAAACCACCGCCGCATCGGCCCTCTCGCGCAGTAGCGGCAGACAGGCCTGTGTCAGCAAGAACGGGGCATTGACCGCCACATGCTGGGTGCGCATCCAGTCACTCGGTTTGATTTGATCAATTGGGCGCAACCCATCAAAGTGGACCGCCGCGTGAACGATACCGTCCAGGCGACCGCATTGCAGTCGAATTGCTTCGGCCATGTTTGCGTAATCATCCGGCGTCGCGCCTTCCAGATCGATCGGATAGATCGCCGGCTTTTTGGCGTCAAGCGCCTCCAACTCATCGTAGAGCTTCTCAAGCGGACGGACCTTGCGCCCGGCGAGTACGACAGTGGCGCCGGCACGCGCGCAGGCAAGCGCGCAAGCACGACCCAAACCACCCGTCGCACCCGTGATCAGAACGACCCGTGCCTCCAATGAACGCGCGGGCAAAACCGGCGCCTCGGCCTGAACAATCGGCAGCATCGTCAGTCCGCCTTCTGAACGTCGCGGACAATGCGCTCGAGTTCACCGCTATCGTGCAGTTCGAGTGCGATATCACAGCCGCCCATCAGCTCGCCCGCGATGAAAAGTTGCGGAAACGTGGGCCAATTGGAGTATCGCGGCAGGTTAGCCCGAACTTCCGGATCCTCCAGCACATTGATTGCTGCGAAAGGTGCGTTGACGTTGCGCAAGGCCTTGACCGTACGACTCGAAAAGCCACACATCGGAAACTCTGGCGTGCCTTTCATGAAAAGAACAATCGGGGTCGATTCAACTGTGGTTCTGATGCGTTCGATAATATCCATGGGGATCCTGAAGAAAACCCGCGCCGCGCTGTGCGCTCGGCCGATGGACTATTTTAACAGTCCGGGGCTTTGCTGGTTGATTTACCTCGGCATCACTGCATATCGTGACTGTCACCCTGAGGCCCTTGCCGGTCTCTGCTGGACAACGTTCGACCCCCCGCCAAAGGCTAAAGGAGATTCCCATGGCTATTGAATTACCCGCCCTTCCCTGGGCCAAAGATGCACTCGCGCCGCATATTTCGGCTGAGACCATCGATTATCACTACGGCAAGCATCACCAAGCCTACGTGACCAACCTCAACAAGCAGATTGAGGGAACCGAGTTCGAAAACATGGAACTCGAAGCGATCATCAAGAAGGCAACGGGCGGCATGTTCAACAATGCAGCCCAAGTCTGGAATCACACGTTCTACTGGAATTGCCTGGCACCCAATGCCGGCGGCGAACCTCAAGGCCGTCTCGCTGATGCGATCAACAAATCCTTCGGCAGCTTTGCCAAATTCAAGGAAGAATTCACCAAAACCGCCACCGGTACGTTCGGCTCTGGTTGGGGCTGGTTGGTGCAGCGAGCGGATGGCGATCTCGCCTTGGTCAGCACGTCAAATGCAGCAACTCCATTGACCGGAAGCGACACCGCGTTGCTCACCTGTGACGTCTGGGAGCACGCCTATTACATCGACTATCGCAATGCGCGTCCGAAGTATCTCGATGCATTCTGGAACCTTGTCAACTGGAAGTTCGTCGAGAGCCAGATGGCTTAGAGCCGAACTTCGTCAGTGATCGTGCGATTCCGGCGATCTCGCTGTTGATCCGGGCAACTCGATTCGGGTTGACCGGTTCTTCCGCAGTCGGAAGGCTTTTACCATTGAACGTTTGTTTGGGAGCCCGCTTAACCGCGGGCTTCTTTCGTTGCTGTAGCCCCAATTCCGAAAGCGCAGACGCTCCGCGATCGCCTTGATAGTGTCGCGGGAAACCTCACATTGATGGTCTCGATAAAGGAACCCCGTCCATGATCAAAACGCTTCGAATCGACTTCGTTTCCGACATCTCATGTCCGTGGTGCGCGATCGGCCTCAAATCACTTGAGCAGGCAATCGATCAACTAGGCGACGAATTCCAGGTTGACCTGCACTTCCAACCGTTTGAGCTGAACCCGAAAATGCCTGCCGAAGGCGAGGACACTGGCGAGCATCTGGCGCGCAAATACGGATCGACTGCCGAACAACTGGCAGCCAATCGCGAAGCCATTCGCGCTCGCGGCGAGGCGCTTGGGTTTATCTTCAACTCGCGCGATCGCATCTACAACACATTCGACGCACATCGGTTGCTGCATTGGGCCGCCCTTGAGGGCGCAGACCACGAACTGACTCTCAAGCACGCCTTGTTGCGCGCCTATTTTACCGACGGTATCGATGTCTCCTCACATGCAGAACTCATCCGCATTGCCGAACAAACAGGTCTGGATCCGCATCGTGCCGGGCAGATTCTTGAATCGGATGAGTTCGCTCAAGAGGTTCACGAACAAGAACAACATTACACCGCCAGCGGGATCCAGTCTGTCCCGGCAGTGATCATCAACGACAAGCATTTGATCTCGGGAGGCCAGCCGCCGGAAGTGTTTGAGAACGCATTGCGCGAAATCGCCGCGCAAGCCTGATCGGAACCCACCGAAGCTGCAAAAAAAAAACACCCGGTTGACCCGGGTGTTTTTTTGACGAGAGATTAAAGCGGTTAATTGGCGGCGAAGGAATCGATGCAACAAAATTCCTTCAACCGGAAAATCCGCGATTTCAGACTTGCGTATCTATTGAGCCAGTCAATACTCAGTCTTGCTTCTTCTCGGCCGGCGGGTGCTTGAGACTGTCCTGGCCTTTTGGCCCTTCCTTGATCATCTGTCGCCCCTCTTCAGGGGTCGCCTGACGCACGGGCTGCATCGTACCGCCGGCATTGATGCCGTTCTCATTCCAGGCGAAATCCAGGTTGCTGCGAAAGATCTTGACCGGCTGCAGCTTGGTCTTGTCCTTGAGGTCTCCGTACTTCCCATACAGACCTTTCTGGCTGTTGGCGATGAAATACAGATCATCTCCGGCAACGGTGCCTGAAGTTGGAAGTTCAAATGCCGGATTGGCGACATCAAGCGGCATCATCTTGGTGATGCTCTTTCCATCCTCGCCCAAGGTGAGTCGAATCACACGCCGTGGCCACATGCCGTTTTCGATCGCCACCAAGGTTCCTTTGTACCAATAAAGTCCTTCGATACCGCCGAGTACAAGATTGCTGGTGTCATGGGCGACCGAAAAACCCTTGCCTTCCTTCAAATCGGCGCCGAACAATCCCATCGAGTAGTCAGCAAAGTACAAGGTGTTGCCGTCATCACTCGCGGCAAGGCCACGAATGCTGGTCAAATTCGGGTTGGCAACCAGCAGCTTGAGCTTGTCGCCCTCAATCGTGTAAATCTCGTTACGCAGGCCATCGGCGATAAACACCTTGCCGTTTTTGCCGACCGTTATCGTCGAAAACGTGTAGGTGCCGTGATCCGCAGGCATCAGAATCTTGTCGAGCAGCTTTCCTGTCGACAGCTTGAACTTGAAGATGCCTGTCTTGTTGAAGTCTTCCTTGCGGAAACCCTTGAAGTACAGGGTCGAGGATGAGGTTACGTAAAGCAGATCACGCGCCGGATCAATCGCCATCGCGTAAACACTCCACAGTCCACTGCCATCAGCGGGCGTGATGAATTCCTTGAGCTTGCCGTTTTCATCGGACAGATAAATCTTGCCCTCGCGAACGCTGCCAACCAGAAACTCCTTGCGCTTGGGATCCCAAACGATGGACTCGAACAAGGTATCGCCCTTGGGCAACTCGAAAGCCACCTTGCCTTCACCAAACGGTTTGGTATTGGCTTGCAGATTCTCGACCACGTAGTCCCAGGCTTCAGTCCCGGTTACTTTTTCGAATCTCGGATCGTCCTTGAGATCAATGCCATATCCCTGCGATTTCATCTTTAGCAACAGGTCATAGGTTTTGCTCTTGTCACCTTGCTTGGCATAGCTGAGAGCCAGCGCCATGCGCAGGTCTCCAGAGTCCGGATTGAGTTCGCTAAGTCTGGCCAGTGTCCAACCGACACGCTTTTGATCATCCAGCCGCTCGTATCCGGCGAGCATGCGACGCAATACAATCAGCGAACTAATCTCGTTGACATCTTTTTCGCTGAAGGTGGTGGCATCGCGCTTGACCGGCGCCTTAGTCGCTGGTGCCGCGGCCAGAGCAACCTGCAGACACAGCAATGACGCGAGACAGAAAAGCAATCGCTTGATATTCATCAGTAGAACCTTGGATGCTAGCGGGATAGAAGGCCGAGAAGACCTCGGCTTGGCCGCAAAAGTTTCATGGAGCCGACCACGATGAACGAAACAGTCACGCTTTGCAATGGAACCTGGCTGCGCCTGAAACGGCGCGGACGATGGGAATACGCTGAACGCACCAATCCTGGCGGTGGGGTGATGATCATCGCCGTGACGCCTGACGACAAGATTCTTTTTGTCGAGCAATTTCGCCCCGCGCTGGATTGCATGACCATCGAGATGCCAGCCGGTCTGGTCGGCGATGTTGCCGAGAGCGCTGCTGAAGATGCGATCGAAGCCGCTCACCGCGAACTGATCGAGGAGACCGGCTACGCCGCTGCCCGGATTGAATTCATCATGGCCGGGCCGACATCAGCCGGCATGAGCAATGAGATTCTGACCTTTGTGCGCGCCTACGAACTGAGCCGAGTCAACGAAGGCGGCGGCGATGAAACCGAAAGCATCACGGTGCACGAAGTCGCACGCGAGCAGGCGGCTGAATGGTTGATCGAGAAAATGGCGGGAGGCTATTCGGTTGATCCGAAGATGTTCGCCGGGCTGTATTTCATCGATCACCATGGGCTGATGCGTGATCGCTGACAATCTGCCGGTATGAATGAACGGCTCAGACGATGCTCGCGACAATCGACTGCCAGAGCAGCAAGATGGCCATTGCGGTCAGGCTCAACAAGGTCAGCAGCATGCCGACGAGGCGACCCGGACTTGTACCCGAAGATCGCGACAAACCGAACGCATGCAGGGCACGCCCAAGGATAAGCGCGATGCCCAATGCGTGCACGAGCAAAGGCTGAGTCTGGTTCCACTCAACCAAAAACAGCAGGATCAGGCCAAGCGGTAGGGTCTCCGCGGCATTCCCATGGACACGAATTTGCCTGATCAAATGCTCATCTCCGCCATCGCCGATACCGGTTCGCGACGAAAACCTCAGGCGAATGACGCGGAACGTCAGGAAAATGAAAAGCAACGCGCCAATTGCGGCGTAAATTCCGGTGATGTGCATCAGTGATTTCTCATCGTGAAGTGGGTCGTGCGGATTCAACCAGATGATTGGATTTCTGAATTCCGATCAAGGTGGTGGCCGCGCTTGGAAGCTCACTGTAACGGATGCGCAGATCGCCGATTGCGGGGTGCAAGGGATCACTGCCGGAGAGCAGCGAGTTTCCAGAAATACTGAAACTGGCAGCAAGGTTGGCCGACAGCTCCTCAGGCTTGATCAACCTCGGCCGCAAGCTGATTTCCGATTCGAGCAAGCCGAGATCCGGCTCAAAGTCACCGATACGAATTCCTTGACCCACGAAGTGGGCGGATTCGACAGGAAACCGCTCTGGATTCCGATGCTCCACCGTTTCACTGAATGCCGAGGAATCAATCCATTTTTCCGACCAGTCCGAGCGCTGCGTACAGACGCCGTCAATGCAGTCCTCAAGCCATTGGTACATCTCGACCGTACGCGCAAGCAAAATGCTGTCGCGCGCAATCAGCCCGAATTCGAGATCTTCCGGTGGTTTTTCCGCGAGCAGAAGACCCTGGACGCTGACCAATCGACCTTCGTTGTCGCTATCGACCGGACTGGCCGCCACGGAAACCGCAACTTCCTTCTGCTCTGGCGCCATCATGAAACGGTTCCAGCCGCCGCGATCACCAATCGCTGCGACGATCGCCACGAGCACGACAATGCAAACGAGTATTCCGATCAATTGCCGTTTGCCGAAAATCATCGCAAAACCCTCCCGCTCAGCCTGCGTGTGGAATCACCACCGACACGGCATCGATCCGCCATTCACTGGCAACAGGCGTTTTTGCGCCATCGTTTTTCATTTCCTTGATGTCATCCTTGCTCAGAGTTGCTTCACTCAAGGTGCCGAAAACAATCGCCGAGCCGCTACTGTCCTTGGGCACGCCAAAGGCGTGATCGTGCATCGTCACGCGAGCGAGACTGCCGTTTTCACCGGTCAAGACCACCCAGCAACCCATCTTCTGGCAGACCTCGGTGATGCGGCCGCTGAAAGCCATTGGCTTGTCGGCATGATCTTTTGCATTCGTGATGGCGCTTTCGAGATCGACCGCAGTCGGCATCGGAGACGGTAGACGCTCGCCGTAAACCGCGCCCGCATCGGTCATCTCGACCGGCGTCGCCGCGACAAATTTCTTGTCCTTTGTCGCAGCTTCTTCATGAGCGACGACAGCGGTGCTTAGCAGCAATGAAAACGCAAGAAAAATTCGCATTCGAAATCCCCCAATCGAGTTTCAGTTTCAGTTTTGAATCAGGCAGTGAGCGGCCACGCAGATAGTTCTGACCGCTCATCGAAGGTGCTGTAACGGCCTTTCTCATTGCACTGTAGCGACGCCATCGCACACTCATTGTCGTGTGTGAAAAATAGCTTCACGTTGCGCTCGCGCTTGTCGGCAAGAAAAGCCCTCTTCTCGTCAATCAGCATTTCCGGATAGCGGTCATAACCCATCGTGATCGGCAAATGAACCCAAGGGCGGCCAGGAATCAAATCGGCGCAAAACACCACGCCGCCGTCAGGCGCAACGATTTCCGCAAGCATCAAGCCCGGAGTATGACCGTTTGAAATTTCGAAGCGCACGGATTCACCCAGCGCCTTGGAATATTTGCCGTCTACAATTTCCAGACGACCACTATCAATCAGCAATTGCGGCAACTCGGCAATAAACGAAGCCCGGTCGCGCGAGTGCGGATGAATTGCACGCTGCCAATGCTCCGCACCGACCAGAAAGATCGCGTTGGGAAACAGCAACTCGGGCGGCGTGTCCTGCTTCCACGCCGCTAGCAAACCACCGGCGTGATCGAAATGCAGATGGGACAGGACAACGACATCAATATCGGCATGACTGAAACCGGCTGCAGCCAGCGAATCGAGCAAGACATGCTGCTCTTCGGCAACCCCAAAGCGCGTCCGCAATTTCGGTTCGAAAAACGCACCGATGCCTGTTTCAAACAACACGGTTTTCCCGGCCAGATCTTCGGCCAGCAAGCACCGGCAAGCCAGCGGAATCGTGTTTGATTCGTCGGCTGCTATCCACTTTTCCCAGACTGCCTTGGGTGCATTGCCAAACATCGCGCCTCCATCAAGACGCTGTGAATTGCCGAGGATCGACCAGAGCTTCATGCGCCTATTGCACCTTGCCGCTGCTCATTTCCTCGCGCGGGTCGGAACCGGCGTGCAAGGTGTTGGATTTGCGATCCCAGCTGACCATGTTCATCAAACCCCAAGTGCGTTCGCCCGAGTTGACGATGTAGCCCATGTCTTGCAAAGCCTTGGTTTCATCTCGGGTGAACATGTTCGGCTCGGCTGACACCACATCGGGTAAATATTGATGGTGATAGCGCGGATTGGCGACCACCTGCTTGGGCAGTTCGCCCTCAATGAACGCCTGGATACCTTCAAAAACCATGGTGATGATGCGACTGCCACCCGGCGTACCAATAACCCCTACCCGATCATTGCCGATGACGAAGCTCGGCGTCATAGAGGATAGCGGGCGATGGCCAGGATTCGGCGCATTTGCTTCGCCGCCGACCAGACCGAACGAATTTGGCTGTCCGGGCAACAAGGCGAAATCATCCATCTCGTTGTTGAGCACGAAACCGGTTCCGGCAACGACAAAACCCGAACCGAGGGTGAGGTTGACCGTCTTGGTCACCGAGGCCATGTTGCCATCGGCATCGATGATCGAATAATGCGTGGTGTGTTCGGATTCGGCAGGCGACATGTAACCCGGCAGCATATCGCTAGGGGTCGCTTTTTCCGGATGAATGGAAGCGCGCAATCCAGCGGCGTACAGCGGACTGAGCAATTCACCAATCGGCATCTTCACGTAATCAGGATCGCCCAGATACTCGGCGCGATCGCGATAGGCACGACGCATGGCTTCCAGATTGAAATGCAGGCGATGGACGCGATCGTACTTGCTCAGATCGTAACCGGCGAGAATGTTGAACATCTCGGCGAGAGCAACGCCGCCGGACGACGGCGGCGGCGCGGTGATGATGTGCCAACCGCGATAATCAAGTGTGATCGGCTCGCGCTCTTTCACCGTGTACTCAGCAAGATCTTCAAGACTCCAGATGCCACCGGCGGCACGCACTGCCTTGACCATGCTGGCGGCAAGTTCACCTTTGTAAAAACCGTCATTACCTTTGGCGGCAATTGTCTCTAGGGTTTTTGCGATATCCGGATTTTTCCAGACTGACTTCAGCGCGGGGGCGGTTCCGCCGCTCAGATAGAGCTGCGCGGACGCGGGCCAGCGTGTAAGCACAGGTTGGCGCCGCTCGATCGAAGTCTGCAGTCGCGGATAGACCGGAAAGCCTTCTCGCGCGACGCGTATTGCCGGTGCCAGCGATGCACTCAGCGGCAGCTTGCCATAGTGCTCGGCGAGCCAGACATAAGCCGCAGGTTCGCCCGGAATGCCAGCCGACAGAGGGCCATTGATCGATTTGTCCTTGTCGAGCTTACCCTCGGCATCAGCCCACAACTCGCTGTGGCTTTCTGCTGGCGCTCGTTCGCGCGCATCGATAAAGACGTTCTTGCCGGTGGCAGCACTATGCAGGAGAAAGAACCCGCCGCCACCGAGACCCGAACTCTGCGGCTCGACCACGGCAAGCGTGCTGCCTACCGCAATGGCCGCGTCGAACGCATTGCCACCCTTGGCCAGCACTTCTAGCCCGGCATCGGTGGCGATCTGGTGCGAACTGGCTACGGCTACCTTGCCCGGCCGAGCGGAAGGCGCGGTTGCGGAAACACCTTGCTGAGTCGGCTGTTCGACACGCTGATCTGCGGCCTGACAAGAAACGGTCATCAAGGCTGAGGCAAACAGAAAGCCATAGCGATTCATTTATTATCCTTATCCATCAAAGCGGCATATTTAGCCTGCAACTGGCCAGGTGATTCGGCATGATCGGGATCGAGAATGATGCATTCGACCGGACACACTTCGACGCACTGGGGTACGTCGAAGTGGCCTACACATTCCGTACAGCTGGACGGCGCGATATCGTAGATCTCACGCCCCTGAGTGATCGCGGTATTCGGACACACCGGTTCGCAGACATCACAATTGATACATTCGTCGGTGATCTTGAGTGCCATGATTTGTCAGCGTCCGACGACTGCGTGAGCCCCTTACTTCATCTGCGCAAATCGATATGTCGCGGCAGACGCGACAAGCTTTTCCTTGACCCGGTCTGAATCGGCCTGGTCACCCACAAACAAGACAGTCACGTCCTTGAAGGTTCCTGCGCCGGCATTCTCGAATGAATCGACGATCAAGTCGGCGGTGATTTTCGAATCAGGGCCACCGAACGCCATCATGTTGCCCGGCACAACGCCACGCGCCACCGTGATACCGACGTTATCGAGCTGGTTGCTGCGATCGAGGATCGCCTTGCCGCCTTCGCCCCCGGGACCGAAATACATGTACGGGCGATTGGTCTTGACGCCCTCCATGTTCTGCATGACGACTGCCGCCAGATATTTTTTCCATTCGGTAGGTGGCGCATCGGCCGCAGGCTTGGCGACAACCTCAACGGCTTGCTCGGTTGGCGCGTCGGAGGCTTCTTCCTTGTTGCAGGCAGAGAGGCCAAACGCGAGAGTACTGGCCAGAATAATGAGGGTTAGACGTTTGTTGAACATGGGGATAGCTCCTGTCGAAAATCGGATGAATTCAGGACCAGCGTTGCGCAAGTGCCTGCTGGACGACCGGATGGACGAATCCGGAAACATCGCCACCGAGTCGCGCGATTTCGCGCACCAGCGATGACGAGATGAAACTGTATTGCTCGGCCGGCGTCAGAAACATTGTCTCGGCTTCGGGGATCAGGTGCCGATTCATGCTGGCGAGCTGAAATTCGTATTCGAAATCAGACACTGCGCGTAAGCCACGCAGGATCACTCCTGCTTCGATCTCGTTGACGAAACTCGCCAGCAAGGTCGAAAAACCGCGTATTTCGACATTTTTTATGCCATCAAGCGCCTTGCGTGCAAGGTCCAGACGTTCGTCCAGACTGAAGCATGGGCCTTTGCTCTGGCTGTCGGCAATTGCCACGACCAGCCGATCGAACAAAGGCGCTGCACGCAGAACCAAGTCGATATGGCCATTGGTGATCGGATCAAACGTGCCGGGATAGACCGCTACGCGTGAGCGTGAGGGAGGAACAGACATCAACCCACCTGAAATAGTGCTGGAAGCAATCCACCCTAGCTTAGCCGAATCGCTGGATCACGACGATAGAGCGCGAAATGCACGGCACCGGCGCGTGATTCGCGATGCAAACGCCACGAGTTCGGCAATACCGGTCTCATCCCTGCTGGTGTCTCGACGTAAATCCAGGCGTCGTCCGCCAGCCAATCGCCCGATTCAAGTCGTGAAGCGGCTTGCATCCAGAAGTCGTCGGCAAACGGTGGATCGAGCAAAACCAGGTCGAAACGCCGCGCATCCATGTCCAACCAGTTCAACGCATCGGCATTGATCACGCTGGCATTTTCGATTTTGAGGCGAGACAGGGTTTGCCCGAGCTGCTGTGCCAGCGTGCGATCACGTTCGACGAAGACACACTCCGCCGCACCGCGCGATATCGCCTCCACGCCGAGTGCTCCGGTGCCTGCGAAAAGATCTAGGCAGCGCGCGCCGGCAATCATCGGCGACAACCAGTTGAACACGGTTTCACGCACTCGATCACTGGTCGGGCGCAGGCCTTCACCATCAGCAACATCGATTCGACTGCCGCGCAAGGAACCGCCGACGATACGAATTTTTCCGGTTTTGCTCGGGGCTGAACGCATGGAAAGCAAAGCGCCGGTTGACTGCCAAGGGAGTGATAGCATGCCGCGCATCCTTATCGCGTGCCATCCCCGCAATGCTCAAGTTCTGGAACAAGAAGCCCACAGGCGAGTCGGAGCCAACGAAAAAGCCGGAAGAATCGGTCGTCGAGGTCGTTGAAGCGCCGCCCGCGCAGCCAATCGAGGCGCATGCCATTGAGCTGCCGGGAATCGATCTCACGCCACTGGCAGAGATGCCAACCGAGCAGCTTGTCGCTGAAAGAATCTTGAGCGAATGGGATACTGTCGAGATCCAGGATCGTTCCGCTCGATCCGGCGTTGCAAATGACGGCTGGCGTGAGCGGCTATCCGGCAGCGGATTCGCCAAGGGTCTCGGTGGCCTGTTCGCGCGCCATCCGATACTCGATGACGATTTACTTGATGAACTCGAAACTTGCCTGATCACCGCCGATGTTGGCGTCAGCGCGTCCACCGAAATCGTCGAAGCCTTGCGCAAGCGAATGGCCAAACGTGAGTTCGCGAATGCCGATGCCTTGCTCGACGGACTGCGTCAACACCTCGTTGATCTTCTCAAGCCAGTCGAGCAAGTGCTTGATGTTCAAGGACATTCACCATTTGTCATTCTCATGGTCGGGGTCAATGGCGTCGGCAAGACGACGACCATCGGCAAACTCGCGCGGCGTTACCTCGATGAAAAGCGCAGCGTCATGCTTGCCGCCGGTGATACCTTCCGTGCCGCCGCCGTTGAGCAGTTGCAGACCTGGGGCCAACGCAACAACGTGCCGGTGATCGCGCAAGTTTCTGGTGCCGATTCCGCCAGCGTCATTTTCGATGCGCTTCAAGCCGCGCGATCACGCCGCGCCGAAGTTCTGATCGCCGACACCGCCGGACGCCTGCACACTCAATCAGGCCTGATGGATGAGCTGTCCAAGATTCGCCGCGTCCTGGCCAAGATCGACGCCAGCGCTCCGCAAGAAGTGCTCATGGTCATCGACGGCACCACCGGCCAAAACGCAATCGCCCAGGTGAAACATTTCCGTGAGGCGATCGGCGTGACTGGCCTCGTCGTGACCAAGCTCGATGGTACCGCCAAGGGGGGCGTGGTTTTCGCCCTCGCCCGCGAGTTCGGCCTGCCTATTCGCTATGTCGGGCTAGGCGAAGGTATCGAAGATTTACGCGTGTTCGATGCGCAGGCGTTTGTCGATGGATTGCTACCGGTATCGCTGGCCAAATCCGCCACCCGCGACTGATTGTCGGCTCGCCGAATGGATGATTTCGCCAAAAACCTGTTTGCCTGGTTCGACGAGCACGGCCGCCGAAACCTTCCATGGCAGCATCCTCGAACGCCCTATCGGGTCTGGCTCAGCGAGGTAATGCTGCAGCAGACTCAGGTGCGCACGGTGATTCCTTACTTCGAGCGGTTCGTACTGGCTTTGCCGACCCTCGCTGATTTGGCCGCCGCGCAGCAGGATCGCGTGCTCGCGCTTTGGTCAGGGCTCGGCTACTACAGTCGTGCACGCAACCTGCATCGATGCGCACAAATCTGCGTGGCCGAGCACGCTGGAAAATTGCCAACATCAATCGATACCTTGAGCGCCCTGCCCGGCATCGGCCGCTCCACCGCCGCGGCAATTCTCGCCCAGGCACATGGTCAGCCGCACGCCATCCTCGATGGCAATGTGCGTCGCGTGCTTGCGCGCTTCCACGGCCTGGCTGGCTGGCCCGGCGCCAGCGCCGTGCAGAAGAAACTCTGGAACATCGCCGAATCACATACGCCGAGCGAGCGTGCCGCCGACTATACCCAGGCGATCATGGATCTCGGCGCGATGGTCTGCACGCGCAGCAAACCGCGCTGTACTGAATGTCCGCAACGTGCCGACTGCATTGCCTTGCGCGATGGCCTGACCGCAAGCCTGCCGCAAGCGAAACCCACGAAGAAGATACCGACGCGAAGCACAACCATGTTGATCGCCCGCGACGCCGACGGCCGCGTGCTGCTTGAGCGTCGACCACCGACGGGCGTGTGGGCCCGACTTTGGAGCCTTCCAGAGGGCATCGAAGCCGATCAGCCGACAAATCTTCTGGCGCTCAGGGAAATCCCTGCTTCAAAGATCCAGGTGTTGCCAGAATTGGTCCACACCTTCAGCCATTTTCGCCTTCTCATCACGCCAATACTGGTCGATGTCGATCCCGCTGAATCACGCGTTGCCGATGATCCTGATCACGCGTGGTTTCTGACCAGCGAGTTCGATGCGCTGGGAATGCCCGCACCCGTGCGTAAACTGTTGCTCGAACTTGCCAAGGAATCCGACCCATGCGAACTGTGACTTGCGTAAAACTCGGCTTCGAAGCCGAGGGCCTCGGCTTTGCCCCATGGCCCGGCGAACTCGGAAAACGCATCTACGACAACGTCTCCAAGCAAGCGTGGGCTGACTGGATGAGTCACCAGACCATGCTCATCAATGAGAACCGCCTGAATCCCCTCGACGCCTCGACACGCACGTTCCTCAGCGCTGAAATGGAGAAGTTCTTCTTCGGCCAAGGCTCTGAAGCGCCGCCCGGATTCATCAAACCCGCGCCTTGAATCTTGCAACGCCCCCGTAGGAGCCCCACCAAGGGCGAGCCCTTCAACATTGTGAAACAAATGCTCGCCCGTAAACGAGCGCCTACAAATGCGAAGCAAAAGCCCGGCGCAGAAATCAGCCCTTGTCTTTGGCGGCTTTTCGATCCGCCAGATACTTCTTGTAATCAATCGGCCGAATCTCGTTGATGCGGCATTTGTCTTTGCCAGTCATCACCGAATCGAAGCGTTTGCTGACCACCTGTGCGGTCGAACTCACAGCGATGTTCTGAGTCCATTCGAGATCGTTGCACGGCGCATCGACCGTCAACAGATAGGCCTCGTTGAGCCGCGGCCAGACAATCACTTTGTATTCGCCAACCAACTCCCAGCGCTGTAAATCCCAAAACTGGAACCGATCCACCGGCGCTCCGGCATACGGCAGGTATTCACTCAAACGTTTCTGCTGCACCTCCCGGGTCTGCGCCGAAGCACTGCTTGCCAATAGCAAGGCAAGAATCATCATCAGGGCTTTCATTGTGCGTGCACTCCAATCGGCATGGGGGAACTGTGACCTTGAATTGACGGAAATGAGCGGGGATTCGACACATTCACATGAGATCCGTTCATCGCGCATTTCGTTGCGAAACCTCTCCAGTCTACTTCCCTGCTAGTACCAGATAGCTCGTTTTAGCCCCGTTGAGTCAACCTCCGGAGGACTGGGCAAACTTTGGGCCAAACCACTGGCAATTCGCGGGGCACTCCATAAAGCGGCCAGTGCATCTAGAACATCGTCAGGCGCCGCTCGAGATTTAGGAATACGCTTCAATAGCTTGCTGACTTCTAAACCACCAAAGTGCTGGCTCAAGATAGTTATACGCCGTGACGCGCCTTCTGCTGACTTCTTCGGCTCAAGGAGCCCACCGTTGCCATCGAGTGCGGCAAAACAAACTTCCGGATGAACCTCACGGACAATTTGTCGCGCACGCAGATCGGAGCGCAAAAGAAGATCCCATTCCCTGATCTTTGGCAGGATTCCAAATGCCTGCGCGCTGAATCCGCGCCCATCGATTGCCCTATGTCGAGCTGATGCCTCGGTTTGAGATTCCGAATCTAGAATCCCGCGAACCGGCGATGAAAATACGCTGCAAGCACGTCGTCCACCGACGAATTTTCGCGCCATCACATCCGCTGTTCTAGGCCCCATCTCCGACATGCCAATGGGAACATCGACTGCAACTACTTCTGCATGAGGATGCATTTTTAAGACGTGAGCCGCACTTGCGTACACATCAAACTCAAACTCTCCGCCGACCAACCAAACGGCAATCCAGCCACTCTTTGCGCCATCCACACCCAAGCAGAAAGACATTCTGACCCCCTCTCAGTCATCCCGGCGAAGGCCGGGATCCAGTGACTCCAAGACAAATCTGATTTCCAAGCTTGACGAATCATGCCCCACTCGCTCTAATACGCGCCCCTTCGTCGTGGCCTTCAGCGCCCCGACACGCAAGCACAAGGGCCGAGTAGCTCAGTTGGTAGAGCAGGGGATTGAAAATCCCCGTGTCGGCGGTTCGATTCCGTCCTCGGCCACCATTTGCATTCAAGTTCCCACCACGTTTCGGGTGACGTGTCGTTCCCAGCACCATGGGAATCGAACCGCTATCGAGCGCGGTTCGATGATTCGCGCCTTCCTGGCGC
>JBBSVJ010000073.1:0-15543 GCA_038233665.1 Lysobacterales bacterium | reverse complement strand
ATCGCTGGAAAAGATTCCGGCGTGGATTCGCTTGAGTGGACGGATGCCACCCGGACGGGCGGGAGCCGCGGCCTGGCTCAAGGAAAAAGCGGCCTGTGAAGCGCTGCTGGCAACGCTCGATGAGAGTGCTGTATTCGCCAAGGGCATGCCGCTCGCGCGGGGTCTCGATATTGATTTTATGATCGAGGAGTGTCGCGTTACCGGTCGTATTGCGCATGTACTTGTCACTGAGAACGAGTGGCGCCTGTTGCGCGTCTTCCCGAACTCAAAAGACGAAAAGAAGGCGATGAAGTCGGAAAACGATCTGAGCTTCTCGGAGCGGATTTCGATGTTCCTTGACTGGGCATTGCTGCGTCTGCAAACCGCCGAGAAAGAGAGCGAACCGCCCGCTATTCGCTTGATCGCTCTGGTTGCCGGCGAAACCGACTGGCTGGGTCAGTTCGATCGCTGGGATCAAGTCTGGTTTGATTCCGATGCCAACACGCGGGAGACGCTGCTCAGCGATCTGCGCACGCGCGTCGTCGCGTTGCTCGATTTCTGGCGTGCGGCACAATCGAAACCGGCGTGGTACTTCCCGAAAACCTCGTGGCAAACGGTCAAGGGAGTGGCGCGTGGCGGCAATGACGGCAGCGTTGCTTCCACTTGGATTTCCACGCAAGGAGGTATTGGCGAGCGTGATTACGCGCCCGGTTATGCGCGACTGCTCGCCGGTGAACTCGACTTTTCCATGGGCACACCGGAGCACATCGAACTCTTCACAACGGCAAGACAATTGAATTCCTGGATTGATCTTGATTCCGCGATGGACGCGTACGCATGAGCAATCAACCGCGGTCGATGAAATCTCAACCACACGATTGGCGCGAGCTCGATCTGAGTGCGGGCGGGCGCAGCCTGATCGAAGCCAGTGCCGGCACCGGCAAGACCTGGACCATCGCGGTGCTGTATCTGCGCCTGATTCTTGAGCACGATCTGTCACCGCGCCAGATTATCGTCACCACCTTTACCAAGGCCGCCGCGCAAGAGTTGCGTGAGCGTCTGCGCAACAAACTGCGCTGGGCGGAACGTATTGCGCAGATAGACGCCGCTGCCGAAAGCAGCCTCGCCGCCGACGAAGATTGGCTGCGAGGACGTTGGTCGATCGATAAGCAGCAACGATTGATCGACCTGCAGCAGATTCGACTCGCCATCGCCGAGATGGATGTCGCGCCGGTGAGTACCTTGCATGCCTTGTGCGGCCGTATCCTCGCCGATCATCCATTCGCCTGCGCGACACCGTTCGTCAGCGGCGATCTGATCGATGCTCAGGGCATGCTCGAAGAAGTGGCGCGCGATCTGATGCGGCGCTTTCAGCAATCGAATACGCCAGATGCGCTGGTCGATCTGCAGCAAACCGTCGCGGCTAATTTGTCCCTCGCGACACTGCTGCAAACCTTGCGCGATTGCATGACGCCGGGAACGCAGATTCCACCGTTGCCACAAGAATCACTGTTGCCGAACGATAGTCTGCCTGACTTGCGCAAACTGGTTGCCGATGACAGCGCTTTTCCAAAAGGCAACAAGCTGCGCAGAAGCTGGGAGCAACTCGCAGCCTTGATCGATGATCCCACGCTTTTTCCAGACAACGAAATTGCCGGACAACTCGGCGCCGCCGCGACACTGACCGGTGTCATCAAGGCGCGCAAGGACGCAGCGGATATCCAGGCTGCCGTCGCTCTATCGCTGCAGTGCGCTCCGTTGATCGCCCAGCGACGAACTCGCATGCAGCATGAGTTCTGGAACCAGGTCATATCGATTGCACGCGAACAGATCGAAATACGCTTGGGTCGTCGCCATCAACACTCCTTCGACAACCTGTTGACCAGCGTTTCCGAAGTGCTTGAGAAAGAGCGGGTAGCCGGCGCTCAGCGCACACTGGCCGATGCCTTGTTCGCGACTTGGCCAGTCGCCCTGGTCGATGAATTTCAGGATACCGACAGTATTCAGTATGGGATCCTTGATGGTATTTATCGTGACGACCAGAATGGCCTACGGGGTCGGCTGGTCATGATCGGCGACCCGAAGCAGGCAATCTATCGTTTCCGCGGTGGCGACATTCACGCGTACCAGCTGGCGGCCGGACAGGCCGATGAAAATGCTCGGCTCAGCCTTGCCACCAACCATCGTTCTTCACGTGAGTACGTCGCTGCGCTCAACGAATGGTTCGCCTGCGCGGGCGAATCGCTCAGTGCGATCGATGTGAAAGATCCGATCCTCTATCACCCGGTGCAGCCGAGCGGCCGACGCGACAACGAGCCCTACACCATCAATGGAGTCGCCTGCAGCAAACCGCTGGTGATCCACTATCGTGAAGCCTGCCCCGATTCGGCGGGCGAGCGGCGTGACCTTGCCCTTGAAACGTGTGCAAACCAGATCGTTGATCTGCTGCAATCGGGAGATCATGCGATCGGCGAAATACTGCTCAAGCCATCCGATATCGCCGTGCTCTTGCCGACCGCCGCGAGCATTCGTTATTTGCGCGACCTGTTGCGCAGTCGTGGCGTGGCCTGCGTTACCACCGATCGCAGCAGTGTTTTTGATACCGAAATCGCACGCGAATTGCAGGTGATCCTGCACGCCCTGGTCCACCACGAGAATCTTGGTGCGGCGCGTGCTGCCGCGGCAACTCGATTGTGGGGCGCGAGCTTCAGTCAGTTGCAGGCGTTGAGTGAGGATGTTGGCGCATGGAAGATGATCAGCGAAACCTTCCGGCGCTGGTTTGGGGAATGGCGCTCGCGCGGAGTTCAGGTCGTCATTGACGAACTGATCGAGCACATGGCCGGGCGCTATCTTTCGACGTTGGGCGGTGAGCGCGCCATTACCGATCTACGTCATCTTGGAGAGGTCCTCCAAGAGCAGAGCGAGCAGACGCCGGGCATGGAGGAGCTTCTCGCCTGGTTTGCCGATCAGCGCGAAGGCACCTCCGCCGAAAGCGAAGAGGCCGCCGAAGCGGCTCAACTACGCATTGAATCCGACAGCGAACGCGTGGCCTTGATGACCTTGCACGCGAGCAAGGGTCTCGAATTCCCGATCGTGTTTCTGCCTTTGATGTGGGGCCACGGTCAACGCAACACCCAGGCTCCGTGGATCGTCAATCAGAACGGACGCCGCCACGTCGATTTTTCCGATGCGGCAAAAGGCATCGAGAACGCGGATCTGCAGGACGAACGATTCCGCGTTCTGTATGTTGCGCTGACCCGTGCGATTCATGCCTGTCACGTCCTCGCTTTGCCTGCACAACGACCCTCGCAGAAAAATCGTGGGCCGCTTGAGGGCTCAGCGCGCAGCGCGCTCGATGTGATGATCACGCGGATGCAGACATCGATGGATCCAAGCGAGTTCGCCGAACAGGCAACCCACGTTGACTGGATTGCTGCGCCCACTTGGCGGCATGAATCCGACCACGGTTACTTCCATCAACGGGACGACGCGCGGGGCTCGTACCCGCTCGTCGCGCGTATCGCCTCAGCGCGGCCGACCGGTCCGATCGAAGCCCGGCACAGTTTTACGACCTTGATCCGCTATCACGCGGCCAAGGCGCTCGATCCGGATGCTTCCGCCGGCGATGAGTTCGCCGACGCCCCGCTTTTGCCCACGCAAGCCGAGCACCATGATTCGGCAGCAAGCGTGTTGGCCGACGACGTCGGCGAGGAACATCCCACATTGCTCGCGCTGGAGGCGATCAAGGGAGCGGATTTCGGCAATGCGATCCATGCGATGTTCGAGCATCGTGAGGTCGGCGTGGCGTTTGCTGCGCAAAGGCAACTCATCGTTGCCGAGCTGGCGGACGCCGGCGTGCGCCGCAAAGGGCTTGATCAGGATCGTTTGGTCGAAGCGCTCGCCGAGAGGTTGCAAGCATCGCTGGACGCGCCGCTTGGCGCAAAAGAGTCACCCGCTTTGCGCCTGGCCGACCTGGCTGAACACGATCTGCTTGCCGAAATGGAGTTTTTCTTCCCGCTTGAGCGCGCATCGATGAGCGAACTGCGTGAAATTTGCGCATTACATGGCGAGCCCGCCTTGGTACCGCAAAGCCCGCGAACCTTGAGTGGATTGATGAACGGCAAGATCGATCTGATTTTTCATCATGACGGGCGCTACAGCGTGCTCGACTACAAGGGCAACTTCCTCGGCACACAGATCGCCGACTACCAGGGCGACCGCTTGTTGAAAAGAATGGATTCTTCAAACTACCGCTTCCAGGCCTTGCTTTACTGTGTGGCGCTGGATCGCTATCTCGGACAGCGACTTGGACCTGGGTACGATCGCTCCAGGCATCTTGGTGAGTGCTTCTATCTGTTTGTCCGCGCGGCAGGTCTTGGTCAGGATGCAGGGATCTGGCGTCATCGATTCACCGATGAACTTCTCATCGCTGTGAGCGGCGTGCTGGATAGTGGAATCATCAGGGAGGCCGCGTAATGCGAGCTGCCGCCTATCATTTTCGACGCCTTCCAATACCGATCGCCGAGGCGTGGCGCAGCCTCGATGGCGCTGTCGCGCGCTGGGTGATCGCGCATGGCGGGTCGCCACTGCTTGCCGAAGTAGCGGGCTGGGCCAGCCTCGCCGAAGGTCATGGCGACAGCGCATTGCCGCTGACTGGCGATATCGTTCAACGTCATGGCATGCGCGAGTTGGCTGAAACGGAAATCGAGATGCTTCGCGTAGAGCCACTCGTGGACGCTGCGCAAAGTCCCGATGACAACGCGCCGGATACACCCTTCGTGATTGACGATGGCTTGTTCTATCTGCGGCGAAACGTCCTCCATGAAACCGCCGTGGCAGGAATGATCCAACAGCGACGGGCGCAATTGACAGCGGGCCATGAAGTGCCAGCGGAGGTAATCGATGCCTTGTTCGGCAACGACGCAAGCCTGGCCGTCAAGGCTCAGCGCGAGGCTGTCGAGCGAGTCGTCGGGCGACGCTTGTTTGTGCTGACCGGTGGCCCCGGAACCGGCAAGACGACGACGGTCTTGCGCGTATTGCTCGCCTTGATACGAGATCGAGAATCGCGCGCCGAACCGGCTCCGGTTATCCGCATCAGCGCGCCGACCGGCAAGGCCGCGCAGCGATTGTCAGAAACCCTTCGTGAAGGCGTCGAGCGCTTGCGCGATGACCCGGGTTTGCTAAGCGCGGACTGGTCGGCGTCAATTGATGTCGCTCTTTCCGCACAAGCCAGCACCTTGCATCGCTTGCTTGGCAGTCGCGGACGGCGGGGTGGATTCGGCCATCACGCCGACAACCACTTGAGCGCCGATATTGTCGTCATCGATGAAGCCTCGATGCTTGATCTGGGCTTGCTGCGTGCCTTGCTTGAAGCCTTGCGCGAGGACACTGTGTTGATCTTGATCGGTGACGCCGACCAGTTGACCTCGGTGGGTACCGGGTCGGTACTGCTCGATCTGGTTGGCGCGATGGAAGGCGCAGCGGCGCAAGATATCGTGCGACTTCGCCACAGCTTCCGCGCCGATCAATCGCTGGTGCCAATCAACGAGGCCATCCGCGAGGGTGATCGTGGTGCTTTCGATCAGGCCTGGAGCGCTGCCGGAGATTCCGTGCTCCGGCGTCAGGTGAGTACGCCGAGACAGTTCAACGCGGCGCTGGCCATTTGGCAGCAGGGCGTGAAGCAGATGTTGCAACAAGCCGGTGCATTCGAGCGGGTATCGGTCGATCAGATGCAGAGCATTCTTGCCGCGCTGGATGCTCTGCGCCAACGCCAATTGTTGTGCGCGTTGCGTGCCGGTGCGTTTGGTTCGGAGCAGGTCAATGCGAGCATCGAGCGCATGCTCGGCGCTGCTACCGATGGCGATGTCGGCGCGACCTGGTATCCCGGACGCGCAGTCATGATCACGCGCAACGATGCGGCGGCGGGATTGTTCAATGGCGATGTTGGTTTGTGTCTGCGTGATGACAACGATCAGCTTCGAGTCTGGTTCGAGGTGACCGTGCGCGAGGGCAGCAACGATTCCGACATCGCCCACGACCCGCAGAAATCGCAGCGTCGCGCGATCGACTTCGAACCCGGCAGTCTGCCCGAGCATCGGGGTGCCTTCGCGGTCACCATCCACAAGAGCCAGGGCTCCGAGTACGAGCACGTCGCGATCTTGCTGCCGCCTGATGCCGACAACCGTATTCTTTCGCGACAATTGCTTTACACCGCGGTGTCGCGGGCGAGGAAATCGGTCGAGATCTGGGGCAGTGATGCGGTGCTCAATGCGGCGCTCGACACACCCGTGCGCCGCGCAGGAGGATTGGCGGCACGCTTCAAGCAAAGCGCCAGTCAATAATTAAGCGTAACCTAAAGTTGCTAACAGAATGACAAAAGTTCGACAAAGAGACTTTCTGTAGGAGCCCGTTCACGGGCGAGCTCTTGCGTTCCATCGAGATAAGCGCTCGCCCGTGAACGGGTTCCTACAAAGTCATCGCGTCTATTTGCTCAGGCTCGCGCAAACACCAGGCTTGCATTGGTGCCGCCGAAACCGAAACTGTTCGACATCACCACATCGAGCTTCGCTTCGCGGCTCTCGCGCAGGATCGGGAAGCCTTCGGCAGCCGGATCGAGTTTGTCGATGTTGGCCGAACCGGCCATGAAGCCGTCTTCGAGCATGAGCAAGCTGTAGATTGCCTCTTGCACGCTGGCCGCACCGAGCGAATGGCCGCTCAAGGCTTTGGTCGAGGACAGCGAAGGCATGTCCTTGCCAAACACTTCACGCAGGGCTTTCAATTCGACGATGTCGCCGAGCGGTGTCGCCGTGCCGTGGGTATTGATGTAGTCGATACTGTCTTTGACATTGGCCAGTGCCATCTTCATGCAGCGCACGGCGCCCTCACCAGTCGGTGCAACCATGTCGGCGCCATCAGAGGTGACGCCATAGCCAACCAATTCGGCATGGATGCGCGCGCCACGTGCTTTGGCGTGTTCGTACTCTTCAAGCACGAGCATGCCGCCACCACCGGCAATGACGAAGCCATCGCGATCAACATCGTAAGGGCGCGATGCTTTTTCCGGGTGCTCGTTGTGCGTGGTCGAAAGCGCGCCCATGGCGTCGAACATCGAGGTCATGCCCCAGTGCAATTCCTCACCGCCGCCGGCGAAGACAACATCCTGCGCGCCATGGCGGATCAGATCCGCACCAGCGCCGATGCAGTGTGCTGAAGTCGCGCAGGCTGCCGAGATTGAATAGCTCAAGCCAAGGATGCCGAATGCAGTTGCCAAGGTCGCGGAAACCGTCGAGCACATCGTGCGCGGCACCATATATGGCCCGATCTTGCGCACTCCCTTGTTGCGAAGAAGGTCAGCAGCAGCGATTTGCCATTCTGGCGAGCCACCACCCGATCCGGCGATAACTCCGCTGCGTGCGTTGCGTACCTGATCTTCGTCAAGCCCGGCGTCGGCGATCGCAGAACGCATCGCGACATAGGCGTAGGCCGCGGCATCGCCCATGAAGCGCTTGAGCTTGCGATCAATTTCGGCAACCAGATCGATGACAGGCAAACCAGCTACACGGCTGCGCAAGCCGAGCTCGGCATATTCGGGAATATCCCGAATACCGCTACGACTATCGCGCAGTGACGCTGAAACCGATTCAAGCGAATTGCCCAAGCAGGAGACGAGGCCCATGCCGGTGACGACGACTCGACGCATATCAGAAACCATCCGTTGACTTGAAAAGGCCGACGCGCAAATCCTCAGCGACATAAATTTCGCGGTCATCCACAAAGGTGCGACCGTCGGCGATGATCAGCGAGAGTTTGCCACGCATGATTCGGCGCACATCAACCTCATAACGCACCAGCTTGGCGCTTGGCAATACCTGACCGCTGAAGCGAACCTTGCCGACACCCAGCGCGCGACCGCGGCCCGGTTCGCCTAGCCACGGCAGATAGAAACCGGCCAGTTGCCACATAGCATCCACGCCAAGACAGCCTGGCATGACCGGATCGTCGGCAAAATGACAGCCGAAAAACCACAGGTCCGGCCGAATATCGAGTTCCGCGTGAATCGTGCCCTTGCCATGGCTTCCGCCGACCTCGTCGATGCGGGTAATCCGGTCGAACATCAACATGGGCGGTGCTGGCAAGCGCGCGTTGCCCGGACCGAACATCTCGCCGCTGGCCGCGGCAAGAAGCTGCTCGTAATCTAGCGATGAAGGTTTCGACATGAGTTGATTGGCCCCAGACGGAAGCAAAGATCACTATTCTACGGGTCTCGGGCGATCGTTCGCGTCAAAAGACTGTTCAAAGTCATCAAACAGACAGGAAAAAGCGTGAAACGAGGGCTAAATCGGCGATTTGGCCCGAAAATGAACTGTTTGGTTTGCTATTTCATTGGGTTCATTTGACGCGGAGGTCATTCTGTCGAGGCTCCCGAGTGCAAGGGATTGTCACCGACATTGCGCACGCTGCGCGATTCATCGGCAGTCCCGCTGTGAAGGGCTAAGCTTGATGCAATGAATCACGCGGCCTCATTGATATTCACGATCGGTCATTCGAATCGACCGCTTGAGGAGTTCCTCGGCCTGCTGGCGGAGTCGAAAATCGACTGCGTGGTTGATGTGCGGCGCTTACCCGGCTCGCGACGCTACCCTCAATACGATGCAGAAGCCTTGGCGCAAAGCTTGGCCGATCGGCAGATCGACTACTGGTATCTGCCGCCTTTGTGCGGTCGGCGAAGCAAGCGTGAACTCGAAGGTGCGATTCCCGAAAGCTTCTGGACCAACGCAAGTTTTGCCCGCTATGCGGCCTACGCGCGCAGCGACATCTTTATGCAGGGTTTGAGCGAGCTGTTGCTGCGAGCGGGCTCGCAGCGTTGCGCCGTGATGTGTTCGGAAGCGGTCTGGTGGCGTTGTCACCGGCGCATCATCACCGATCACCTGCTTGCTCTTGGTGTTGCGGTCTGCCACATCATGGCTCGCGGAAAAATCGATGAGGCCGATCTCACCCAAGGTGCGCGGATTGAGGACGGCAAGGTGGTTTATCCATCGAAAGATTGATCTTCATTGAGCGGAGATCAGCAAAACGCGGCATAGAAGAGGACAGCATGAGCAAACACTTCAAAATTGGCGACTCTGTGCGCTGGAACTCGGAGGCGGGACACGTGAGTGGCGTGGTCACGAAGATTCATTCGAAGGATTTCGAATGGAAGGGCTACACCCGCCATTGCAGCAAGGATGATCCGCAATACGAGATCAAAAGCGACAAGAGCGATCACATCGCCATGCACAAGGGCGGTGCGCTGCAGCATGTAAAGGCCAGTTAGCTGCCGAGGGAGTTCAGGAGGTGCTGGAACATCTGGCTGAAGAGATTGATCTTGCCGCTACGAATCAACCAACCCAGAACGCCAAGGTTGACTGCGACAATCAGCCAGAAAGCCAATTGATACGAGAATTTGCGTGTCTTGTGGCGAAAGCTGCCTTGAGCGATCAGCGCGCCTGGCCAGCCGCCGAGCAGCTCGAAAAAATGCAGGGTGCTTTCTGGCGTACGCCAGCGATGCGTCCGTGCGGCGGATTTGTCGAGGCCATAAGCGAGGAAGGCGATCACGCTCATGCTTGCGTAAATCACCGGCACGATCGGTGGAATTCGTCCCAAAAAGGCGGCGCTACCCAGAATTGCGAGCGCCAAGACACCGACGACTCGACGCGGAAACCAGACAAGTGGACGTGATTGGGGGGCGTCACGATTCGCCACAAAACGGATGCCCTTGGCATTCAGGCGTCGACGCGTGTCCGATTCAATTTCGTAGGAAATCAGATCGCCATCAACCGGGCGTTGGCCACGACTCACGAACGATTTGATGTGGACAAAGGCGCGATCACCGCCACCGTTTGGCGCAACAAAGCCAAAGCCTTTCTCGTCATTCCATTCGGCAACGCGTCCAACGTAGCGCATAACCGTTTTCGTCCGAAACGGGCCGCAAGGCCAAGGACGCGATTATGCAGACACGGCTTGGTTGCCAAGCAAGTATGAGCAAACATGTGTTGGGTTGCGGCTTAAACGTGAAAACGCGTGGGGCTGAGCGCCAGCTTCACGCCAGCCGCGCTCAGCCCGCGGCCAACAGCGCCTTGGCTTCGGCTTGCGCGGCGCGATATGACGCTTCCCACCGACCTTCGCGTGGGGTCGAACAGGCGATACGCGTGAGTACACGCTGCATGCTGTCGATCTCGCCGATCAATTGCTGAATCGTGTCGAGCGCCTCTTGATGGTCGGACATGGCCACCAAAAGCACTTTGCGATCCTGACAGATGCCGATACAGGTCTGCGGTGCTTCGATGCGCCCGCAGCCAATGCATTGCCAAGCGGCAATCGGGTCGTTCACGAAGTCAGTGCGCGGTTTCGCTTCCGGATGAAGTCGACTTTAGCCAGCTGGGGTCATCAAACACATTCGGATAATCAGCGACGGCGTCGCGCATCACGCTGACCGTCGAGCTATCGGCTGGATTCTTGTTGAACGCCTGCACGCCACTCAGCAAAGGAACCAGCATGCTGTGCAACGCGGCATCGGCCTGTGCATCCAGTTTGCAGTTGGCAAACAGATAATCGGTGGCCTCTTTGATCGAGGCGACGCGTTCGACGGCGATGGATTGCGGCATATGCCCCATTTCGTAGTGACGCAACTCGTCGAGCGCCGCGTGGATGCGCGACATGCCTTCGCGAAGGGCAGCATCGGGCGCGTAGCGCTGGGCCGGAATGGCGACGGCTGCGGCAGCGTCGTGGGCCGCATGGACGTCATGATCAACATGCCCTTGCTGGGCGAGAACTGGCGGTGCCAGCGCAAGTGCGAGGGCGGCGACAACGGGAAGCAGGAGGATCGAAGGTTTCATGTTCATTTCCGTGGTTTTACAGGAATTGCCGAGAGGCTATCGCCTTGCGCGACGGCTCACCATGATCCAGATCAAGCTTTAAAAGGCGAAAGCTGGCCGGCTTGGTAGAGCCCTGCCCGAGGTCGAGAATAAGTAAGCGAAATCAGGAAGGTAGCCAACCGAGAACTACTCGCTCGGAGATCGCGCCCGAGGATTTTGAGAAACTTCGTGATCCTGATCAAGGCGCGGATGAGAATCGTTATCAATAATAGAGGTCGAATATTACGCTGTCCGTGGAGATTGACCATGCATGCCTGTATCGAACTTCCTGGCCATCCAGGCGCCCGAACCATCGAGGCGGAGGCTATCAACCTCGGTTGCATCCTCGAGTTTTCAGCCAAGGAAGACTCGCACAACGCGTTTGCCGATCTGCCGGCGCTGCTCGCCAGTGCGCCGCATCGGATGATGTTTTTCGCCGGAGCGTCGGCGATCATCGTTTCGATGTTGTGGTGGGCCTGTGTATTGGCGGGCGGCTATTTTGGGCACGCCATGCCGCCTGCACCGGTACCGCCGGGTTGGGCGCATGCGGTATTCACTCAATACGGCATGCTTCCGTTTTTCATTTTCGGATTTCTGTTGACGGTCTTTCCGCGCTGGATGGCCCATCCGTCATTGAGTCAGCGCCACTATGTGCCGGTTTTTCTCGGCGTCTTCGGCGGCTATCTGTTGGCTCATGTGGGATTGCTCGACAGGAAACCCTTGCTGCTCGCAGGATTGATGATGATGCTGGCTGGATGGGCGTACGCACTGACCGTGCTCGGACGCATCTTGATCAAGAATGGTGCAAAGGATCGCACTGGCTTGTCGTGTTTCAGTGCGCTGGTACTGGGGTTCGTCGGCCTCGCCGCATTCAGCGCTTTCAGTTTTGGCCAATCGGCGACCCTGGCCTTGGCCGCGATCAAGATCGGAACCTTTGGACTACTGCTGCCGATCTACTTCACGGTGATTCATCGCATGCTGCCATTTTTCAGCGCAAGCGCGGTTGGTCCGAGCTATCACATGGTCAAGCCGGCCTGGAGCCTGCCGGTGTTCTGGTTGCTCGCCATGCTCCATCTTGGCCTCGAACTGACGAATCGGCCGCAATGGCTGTGGCTGGCCGATGTGCCGCTGACTGTCTTTTTTCTGATCCATTGTTTGCAATGGCAGCCGTGGAAATGCATGCGACCGGGTTTGCTTGCCGTGTTGCATATCGCTGCCGCCTGGTTGCCGATTGCCCTCGGCCTTTACGCCACTCAGAGTCTGCTCGTGTTCTTCGACGCCAGCGTGTCTTTGGGCCGGGCGCCCGTGCATGCCCTGACGATCGGTTTTTTCGGCTCGATGCTGGTGGCCATGGTGACGCGAGTTAGCCAGGGTCACTCGGGGCGTCCACTGGAAATGGGGCGCATCCCATGGCTGACATTCGTTCTTCTGCAAGTGGTGGTGCTGATTCGCCTGTTCGCTGAATTGGCCGAGAACATGGCGCTGTGGCTGGTGATCGCGGCCTTCGCCTGGTTGCTGGCGTTCCTGCCGTGGGTGATTCGCTCGATATGGATCCTTTCAACTCCGCGTATTGACGGGAAGCCAGGCTGAGCAGCGTTGCCCTGACGTCAGCGCGTGCGAAAATACCGTCAACCACTCCGTCGACCAAGCGCGCCATGATCGAGTTCTACCCGCAAATCAAGTTTGTCCACGTGCTCTGCGTGATCTTGTCGGGCAGTCTCTTCAGTCTGCGTGGCGTGCTCATGATTGCGCGATCACGTTTCACCAATCATGTCGCCCTGCGCGTGTTGTCCTACGCCATCGATACCACGCTGCTGACGGCCGCGCTGATGCTGATCACGATGCTGCATCAGTATCCGTTTGTGCAGGCGTGGTTGACGGTCAAGGTGTTGATGCTGGTGGTCTATATCGTGCTCGGAGTGCTGGCGCTGAAGCGCGGGCGCAGCCGTGCGGTGCAGATAAGTTGCTTTATCGCCGCACTGCTGGTCTATGGCTTTATTGTCAGTGTTGCCCTCGCGCATGCTCCATGGGGCTTTTTCACTACGTGGATCCGTTAGGCAATGCTGATCGCCTTTGAGGATTACGGATCCGGGCCGACGCCAAGCTGGGTTGTGCGTTCTCGCCTCGATATAAGCGGGTACAAGCAAGCGATGACGCCCGCCTCTTCGGCGGTCGTCATTCCGCCCCTCTGCCGAGGCGAGAGAGGCTTTAGGCGCTTACGCAACCAAGCCCCGCCAAATCAGTAGTTGTACTCGACGCCGGCCCAGAGTTTACGGACATCACGGCCAAATCCATCGCTGCGATAGTCGGCAAGTTTGAGCAGACCGCTGAAGTGATCGTTGAATTTGTAGCCGAGTGAGGCATCCACCTCATGTCCGTATGCATCGATGCCGTGGTCCGAGCGAAAGTCGTGATAGGTCGCCGACCAACTTGCCTTGCCTGACGCGCCCCACTTGCCGGCGACACCGAGATAGCGGTCGTCGAGTCCGTTGACCGGAGTGCTGAGAAAACGATCAGCCCAGCCATTGAAACCATGCAAGGTGGCGTAGGGCGTGCTGAAGCCGAAACGGCCATTGCCGCCGAGCACTTCCCAACCGCCTTTGAATGTAACGCCTTTCCATTGCAGGCTCGGTTCGATCAAATGATAGCGAGCACTCTGTGAAAGTGGATTGTTCGCGTAATCGGACTGGTCAGCCCATTCCACTGCCCACCCAAAATTGACGGCATCGGTGGCGTATTTGCCGGTCCATCGTGCGCCGAGCGTGCGCGTTGAAAGGGTTGCGATGTCGTTGTTTTCAACCAGATACGCATAGGCGTTCAAGTTGCCGAGCGGCAAGGCCTGATCAACATGGATTAGATGTCCATTGAGCGACCACTCGCGCAATAGCCGGTTCGGATTCTCATGGCCAAATGGGCGCAATACGCGATCGAGATAGGTGTAACTCACGCTGGGCCCGCCATTCTCGAAAACATAGCCGCTGGATAGCGCGTCGAAGGTCTGCTCGTTCTGGCGCCAGCCGACGTTGCCAAAAAAGCGCTGGTTGTCCAGCATCACTTGCTGGCGGCCCAAGCGCGCGCGCCACTGCGCGGCGGCATAACCGACCCAGGCTTGGTTGATCTCGCTACCTTGCGGATCGGCGACAACGGGAAATTCCGTCTTGCCATTGGCCGTGCTGTTGTAGTCCTCGGCAAACAACGCTTCAACATGCTCACCTTCAAGATAGGACTCCCAGCCCGATGCAAATATCCAGCGGTAGCCCAGATGGAGGCGCACGGTATCGGCACTGGCGTTGCGGCTGAAACCGGCATCGTCAGCCGATTCATGACGGTAGCGCAGATTGACCACAGGGCCGGAAGTGGCAACGGAGTCGACGGCCGCGGCTGGTGCGCAGACCGCGGCAAGTCCGAGCGCAAGTCCGACCGATAAAGCATGTCGTCGAACCCTTGGGCAATTGGAGTTCATGGCAGTTCTCGAAGGTTCCGGCGCAGTGCCGGATTCCTTGCAAAGTTGCGCCTGCGTGCGTCGGCGACGCTTGATTTCCGTCAAGCGGTTGCGTCGTTTAAGTCGTTCAGCGACTCAATGCCGCAGCCAGCGAGTCGTCCTAAAGCGCATTGCCGCGTGCTTGGCCTTTCGTGACTGGCCGTGGCTGGCTATACTTGATCGTCTATTTCTGCGCGCCGGTTATTGTTCCGGCCGCTCGCAAGGGGTGGTTTCGTGAGCAATCCGGTTCCCAAGACTGACGCGGTTTTCTTGAAGCGTTTCGCCGTGCTGATCGCATTTTTGATGGCGCTTTGCGTCATTCTGATTGTGCTTGCATCGCATATTTACAGTAATCATCCGTCACCAGCGAATCCTGCCCGGGCAAAGATCGCTGATGAGCGCTTGGCGCCAGTGGGCGCGGTTTACGCAGGCGACACCGGTCGTGCAGCCATTGAGGCCGCCGCCTCGGCAGCCAAAGCCGCCGCGGCATCGCAAGTCGCTTACGGCGGCACCACCGATGGCAAGACCATCTTTGGAAACCTCTGCCATGCCTGTCATGAAACCGGTGCTGGTGGCGCTCCGATGTTGACTGACAAACCACACTGGGCGACACGTTTGGCACAAGGTGAGGAGACGCTGGTCAAGCACGCGATCGAGGGCTATACCGGGACTGCCGGCATGATGCCAGCCAAGGGTGGCAATCCGGCCCTTAGTGACGAACAGGTCAAGGCCACCGTCGACTGGATGATCACCCAGGTCCAGTAACGCGATTCAATTAGGAATTCCGAGAAGCCGCCGCAAGGCGGTTTTTTTGTTGGTGTGAATTGACTCGTATCGGGAGCAGACTTCACGACTGCAATCGGCGGAGAACGTCGCAACCATGCAAGCAGATCGCTGGGAGCGTCTTGAGCAGGTGTTCGCGGAAGCACTGGCGCAGCCGGGTGCCGCGCGATCGGCATTTCTCGAACGTCGATGTGCCGACGACGCCGAGTTGCGATTGGAAATCGAAGCGCTACTGAAGGCGCACGACGCAGCGGGCGTTCTTGATGGTGAACCTGGCCAGGCCACGAGCAGTTCGCTTCCTGCTTCGCTGGAGCCCGGCGCGCGTCTGGGTGCGTGGCAAATTAATGGATTGATCGGCCGCGGCGGCATGGGTGAGATCTACCTGGCGACGCGGGCCGACCAAGGCTT
>JBBSVJ010000072.1:0-15594 GCA_038233665.1 Lysobacterales bacterium | reverse complement strand
TCGGGCTGCTGTCGTCGTATAAACCTGGCCCGGATATCCAAATTCCCATAGCCCGTGTCCTTCGACAAGCTAAGGGCTGGCTTGGTTTTATCGATGTAGGGGTCCAGTGGTCTTGTTGTTGGTAGTAACGCTGCTTCGGGGCGCGCAAACCGACTTTGGAAGAACCGATACCCCAACCTCCTTCGCCGTGCCAAACGTTCGGGTTAAACTGGACAGATGCTAAAGATCGACACCCACGCTCATATCCTTCCAGAATCCTGGCCCAATCTCGCCGAAAAATATCGCGACGATCGTTTTCCAACCATGATCAATGCCGAAGGTCGGCATCGTATCTACAAGGATGGCAAATTCTTCCGTGAAATCTGGGCCAGCGCGTACGATCCGGAAGTTCGCGTCGCAGATTATTCGAAATTTGGTGTCGATGTTCAGGTCGTCTCGACGGTTCCAGTGATGTTTTCCTACTGGGCCAAGCCCAGTCAGGCGCTGGAATTGCATCGTTTCCTCAACGACCATACGGCCGAAATCTGTCGTCGCTATCCACGCAACTACGCCGGCATCGGCACGGTGCCGCTGCAATCGCCGACGCTGGCAATTCAAGAACTTGAGCGCTGTGTCGACCAGCTCGGTATTTCAGCCGTGCAAATCGGCTCGCATATCGAGGAATGGAACCTCGACGCGCCGGAATTGTTCCCATTCTTTGAAGCCGCCGCCGATCTCGGCGTCGCCATCCTGGTCCACCCGTGGGACATGATGGGCAAGGAAACCATGCCGAAATACTGGTTGCCGTGGCTGGTCGGCATGCCAGCCGAACAGGCGCGTGCGGCGTGCTGCCTGATCTTCGGCGGCGTTCTCGAGCGCTTGCCCAAGTTGCGTGTGTGCTTCGCCCATGGCGGCGGCTCGTTTCCGTATTCGATCGGTCGCATCGAACACGGTTTCCGCATGCGTCCCGATCTGGTAGCCACCGATAACGCACGCAATCCGCGTGACTATTTCGGGCGCATCTATTTCGACTCCTGCGTTCACGATGATGCCGCGTTGCGATACCTGATTGATGTAGCAGGTGTCGATACGGTCATGCTTGGTACTGATTATCCATTTCCACTCGGCGAGCAGGAGCCCGGTAGCGGGATCACTGCCCTTGACCTTTCCCGTGCGGACCAGGCCCGCCTGTTTCATGGCACCGCACTCGAATGGCTGAATTTACCTGGTTCGCGCTTTGCGCAAGACGATACGGAGTAACCCGATGAAACTGCTTCCCCTGATTTTTCTGGCCGCGATCGGTAGCGCTCACGCGCAAGACCGCAGCGACTACAACCTCAATGACGGCAAGATCCGTTTCAGCGTTCCTCAAGGCTGGAGCCCGATCATGGAGAAATCCGACGGCAATCCGCAAGCCGTCACCTTCCATGTCACTGATCCAGCCGCCGAGGGTACTGATGACATGGCCAGCGTCACGGTCAAGACCCGACAACTCAAATCCTCGGACGCTTTCGTCGAGGCAACGCAGAACGAGATGCAGCTGTCGAAGGCGCAGACCGGATACGAGGCAGTTCTCGACGGCAGTGAAACCGGCATTCATCACTACTTCGTGATGCGCGGCCCAACCCGCTACGAGATTCGAGATCGCTTCACGTTGATGGGCGAGATCGCCGTGCAGGTGCGCTGCCAGCGGCCATTGATCAAATCCACAACAACGACTTGGAGCAGCCTGTTCGATCAAGGCTGCGATAGCGTCGCCAGCTCACTGAAATGATGGCAGTTCAACCACGGCAAATCAGTGAAGAATGGGCGCTGGCTGCGGATGCCGCCGATCCACTAGGTCGGTTCCGCGCAGAATTCAACATTCCCCAGCAGGAAGGTCGCGACATCGGCTATTTCTGCGGCAATTCGCTTGGTCTGCAACCACGCGCTGCGCGTCAGGCTGTCATCGACGAGCTTGATTACTGGGGCGAACTGGCAGTCGAAGGTCATTTTCGCGGGCGCTTGCCGTGGATGGATTACCACGAGTTCGTACGCGATGATCTGGCGGCCATCGTCGGTGCCAAGCCGATCGAAGTGGTTGCGATGAATTCGCTGAGTGTCAACTTGCACCTGCTCATGGTCAGCTTCTATCAACCGAGCGCGGAGCGTCCGGCGATCCTGATCGAGAAGAGCGCGTTTCCCTCGGATCGCTATGCGGTCGAGGCGCAGGTGAGATTCCACGGTTTCGATCCTGCCGAAGCCTTGATCGAGTTGGAGCCTGATGAAGCCAATGGCACCTTGTCCGAGGCGGCCATTCTGAATGCGATTGAGCAGCACGGGTCGCGCGTTGCCTTGGTTCTGCTCCCGGGTGTTCAATACTTGACCGGCCAGTCATTGAACCTGAAGGCCATCACCCGCGCAGCGCAAGCCAAAGGCTGCATGGTCGGCTTCGATCTGGCTCATGCGATCGGCAATATTGATCTGGATCTACACGATTCGAATTGTGATTTCGCGGTTTGGTGCAGCTACAAATATCTGAACTCCGGACCCGGCGCGGTCGGCGGCGCTTTCGTTCACGAACGCCATGCGCAGACAAGACGCCCGCGTTTCGCCGGTTGGTGGGGTCACGAGAAGGCGACCCGCTTCCAGATGGGGCCTGAGTTCAAGCCCACGCCAGGAGCTGATGGCTGGCAATTGTCCAACCCTCCCATTCTTGCACTCGCACCACTGCGTATTTCACTTGAAGTATTCAGGAACGCCGGTTTCTCTGCGTTGCGTGAAAAATCGCGCTTACTGACTGGCTACCTCGAATGGCTTATTGAAGAACAGGTTGCCGACGTGCTCGCCGTCATAACGCCGAAAGAAGACTCACGTCGCGGCTGCCAACTGTCGCTGCGGGTCAAGGGTCCACGCGAATCCGGGCGCCAGCTGTTCGAGCACTTGCAACGCGATGGCATCGTTGTCGACTGGCGAGAGCCTGACGTCATCCGCGCCGCACCGACGCCGCTGTATAACCGATTTGTCGATTGTCGTCGTCTGATCGAGTCGGTCGCACAATGGCGCTCCAAACGGTAGCCCGCAAATGAAGAAAAAATCAATCACGATAGTGGGTGCCGGCCTGGTCGGTTCCCTGCTCGCGACCCTGCTCGCCCAGCGCGGTTTCGATATAACCGTTTTCGAGCGCCGATCTGATCCGCGCAAGGCCGGTTTCCTTGGCGGACGATCGATCAACCTTGCCTTGGCAGAACGCGGCTGGCACGGATTGCGCCTCGCCGGTTTGCAGCAACGCATGCAACCGATCGCTGTGATGATGCGCGGTCGCATGATTCATGACCTTGACGGTCAGACCAATCTGCAGCGTTACGGTCGCGATGATTCAGAGGTGATCTGGTCGGTCAATCGCGGCAGCTTGAATACAACCTTGCTCGATGCAGCCGAAGAAGCGGGCGCGACCATCCATTTCGACCAGCGCCTGGAATCGGTCGACTGGGACACGACAACACTGCATTTTTGCACTGAGGACGAAATCCGAAGCAGTCATCAGGCTGACAGCATCCTCGGCACCGACGGTGCCGGATCCGCGTTGCGTGCTGCGATGTCTCAAGTGATTGATCTCGGTGAACGCTTCGAGCCGCTGGGTCACGGCTACAAGGAGCTGGAAATTCCCGCACTAGCGGATTTGCCAGCCGAAAAGCTTTCACCCGAACTGCGCGCAGCGCTGGGACGGGGCGAGCGCTTCGCAATGGAGCCCAACGCGTTGCATATCTGGCCGCGTGGCAACTACATGTGTATCGCCTTGCCGAACGCCGAAGGTAGTTTCACCGTCACTTTGTTTATGCCCAATGAAGGCAAGCCCAGTCTTGTCAGTGTGACAACTGCGGCCGAAGCCCGCGCGTTTTTCGAGCGCGATTTTGCCGACATGGTGCCACTGATACCGGATCTCGAAAAAGACTATCTCGGTAATCCGACCGGCCTGCTCGGCACGCTCTATCTTGAACGCTGGCATTTCGACGGCAAAGCGTTGCTACTCGGTGATGCCTCGCACGCGATCGTGCCGTTCCACGGGCAAGGCATGAACTCTGGTTTTGAAGATGCGGTCGAGCTGGCCGAACTACTGACCGCGACACCAAACGACAGCGCGGCGGTATTTGCGGAGTTTGAACGACGCCGGAGGCCGAATGCCGATGCAATTGCGGAAATGGCACTCGACAACTATATCGAAATGCGTGATCGGGTTGATGATGCCGACTATCTGCTGATGCGCGAACTCGACCGCACCTTGGCGGCTCGACACCCGCAACGCTGGGTGCCACGCTATTCAATGGTGACGTTCTCGCGAATTCCTTACGCGACTGCGTTAGCGCGTGGCGAGCTCCAGGCAGGGCTTCTGCGGCAGTTCATCGCTGGCAAGCAGAGATTGGCGGACATCGATGATGAAGAGGTCGACGCCGTGGTATGTCAGCGATTGGAGCCGCTTGCCGTTTCGGTGTGATTCGATCCATGCAGTCTCCCTCACAACTGGTCGAGGCGTACCGAGCGACTCTATACCAAGCTCGATTGCCCACCGGTACCCGCGCGATATTGAGTGTGGGCAAACCGGTCCCCGAAATACTCTGCTCGTGGGCAGGACGCAATTGGCCGCTGGTGTTTGTCAGCGCCTGCAATCCACGTTCGAAATTCCTTCCCGCGCTTGAGAACCGCAACCGCATGCGGACGATGATTGCTAAGCTGGATCAACACGGTATTCGCAAACTTCTCGGTGTCGGACGGATTCCCCATCAGTCATGGCGGGAGACTTCCTTCCTTGTCGCCGGACTCTCGCTGCACGCGGCAGATAGCCTTGCGATCGAGTTTGGCCAGAATGCCATCGTGCTCGCGGCAGAGCCGAAGTCGACGAGATTACGCGTTTACCGCAACGAGTGGCGCACGCTCATCGACAACGAAGTCAACATCATGTGGACTGGAGGTTGAGCGCTCACTTGCGCTCGCCAATCCTGTCGCCCCTTTTCCCCAGTCAATGCGAGCGACCATTCGCAACTGGAAAGTCGCCGCTTGCTCCGAATGGAACTTCTATCGTGGTCGCCGCATTGCCGCTCGGTCGAACGATGAATTTGGACAAACCGGGTGTTGAACTCGGGCGCCACACCGCATAGTCGTCCAGTCCGTCTCCATCGTAATCACCCGTCAGAGCGAAATCCGTTGCCGAGCTTCCCAAGGGTACACTCGGTTGTCCGATTCCCGTCTGTCCATCGCGCGTGGTCCAAGAGATCACTCCACCTGAGACCGCGGTTATGGTGATATCGCCAACGATATTCCCCGTATGGTTGCCAAGAACCACGATATTAGTTGGCGTACCGAAATTGAAATTTGCAGCGATGGCTCCGGTCGTGCCGTCGTAGATTCGGTACGAAGCGGCACCACCGCCGGCATTAGCCTGAACCGCCATATCGGCCTTTCCATCGCCCGTGTAGTCGATACCTCCAGAAGCGAATGCACCGTTCTCACCAGTCACCAAATCGCGAAGCAAGCCGCCGGTCAACTGGATATAGGTATGCGACTCCGCGCCAGACGTTGCGCCAGCACGATAGATGGCCAAATCATCGCGACCATCGCCGTCATAGTCGCCCGCATGATTTGGATCATCACCCGGTTGACCAAAATTGATATTGATAGGGGTTGCTCCGGGTCTGGTCGAACGGCGGATCGTGAAGTGGCTTGGAGTCGCCGAGGTCCAGACAATGACATCAGTAATGCCATCCCCATCATAGTCCGCATCAATGAATCTATCGGAAGCATTGCCAAGAACGAAACTTGAAATTCCTCCACCACCAGCCGTTCCGTAGTTGTCCAGAATTATCCAGGCGACAGCGCCACTGCTGCCGCCGCCAACGTTGCGAACCAGCACGTAACTCGTTCGCCCACTGCCGGTGTAATCCATGCGTGCTTTCTCGCAGGTGCCACGCACGGTGGGATCGAATCCGGCCGAAAAGATATCGGGTGCGGGACTGACGCTAAGCAGGGCCGAATCGACCGAACCCGTGAAGCTGGACGCCCTGTCGGCTACGGTCAGCGTCCAGACTCCGTTAGCCTGCGTGCCTGCCAACCCGTTGAATGCGCCGGCGAGGGAGGTTGTACATCCGCCATGACGCGTGTCAACGATGCCCAATCCGCTGGTCCGGTATTTTCCTTTAGGGATGGCACCGGCGTCGTTCGCGTTAGCGACACTCCAGAAATCGAGTGACGCGTCATCGGCAAACTCATAGCTCCCTGAAAAATCGGCCGAACTCCCGAAGTTCTGACTGGCTTGTCCCAGCCCAACGCCTACCCTCCCAAGAATGATCAGCGTGGAGACTCCTCCTGGCGAACGCAATGTCGCGACGAGGTCGCCCGACCACGGGTGGGTAATTCCGACCCGCAAACGAACGCTGCCAACCGTCGGAGTAATTCCAGAAACATTGAAGTTGATCTGCAACCCCGATGGGTTGTTGTCGGGAATAGCCCCGATGCCGCCGCCGATAAAATCAGCCGCTTGAACTGCTCTGAAGGTGACCAGGGAAAAAACGAACACAAAAAAGATGACGAGACACTTCCGCATGAAACGCACCTCAGATTGATGATTACCGATGGATACTACTTGGTTCCCCAATGCCGAGAACAGGGTTTTTCGATTTGAATTGCGATCGTCGAAGGCTCTCCGGTCGACGGAAAACTAATTGCAGCTGCACAGCGATTACACTGGTTGAATGGCGAGACCAGCAAATTGACGAATCTTGAGGTAATCCATGAGCGAAGAAATCATCGAGGTGCGCGCACTGCGCATCGACGACTACGAAGCGATCGTCGCGGTAACGAAGGTCGCCTACGCAGGTATTGGCGGACAACCCTGGGGCCACCACCACATCGCCAAGCTGATCGATCTGTTTCCGGATGGCCAGCTTTGCGTCACGGTCGGCGACCGAGCGGTAGGTTTCGCATTGAGCATGATCGTCGACTATCGAAAGTTCGGTGACTCTCACACCTACGAGGACATAACCGCAAAATACACGTTTAGCACATACGATCCAGAGGGCGACGTTCTCTATGGACTTGACATCATGGTTGACCCGGCCTATCGCAATATGCGTCTGGCTCGGCGTCTCTATGAAGCACGTAAGGCGTTATGTGAAAATTTCGGGCTACGCGCGATCGTCGCCGGCGGACGTATTCCAGGCTATGCCGAACACGCGGAGAGGATGACTCCGAAGGAATATATCGAACGGGTTGCGCACAAGGAAATTTACGATCCGGTGTTGAGTTTTCAGATCGCCAACGGCTTCCATGTGCGCAAGGTGCTGACCAACTATCTGCGTTTTGACGCCGAATCCAAATCTTACGCCACCCTGATCGAATGGAATAACATCTACTATCAGGAAAAACTGGACATGCTCAAACGCCAGCACAGCCTGGTGCGCATCGGACTGGTGCAATGGCAAATGAGGCCGATTGGTACGCTCGAATCGTTGCTCCAACAAGCTGAGTTTTTCATCGATTCGATGGGTGCGGTACGTGCGGATTTCGTGCTGTTTCCTGAGCTTTTTCACATGCCGTTGATGGCACAGTTCGGCGATTTGAGTCCGGCTGAAGCGATCCGGCGCCTGGCCGAATTCACCCCGGCCATTTGCGATCGGCTGAGCCAGTTAGCGGTCAACTACAACACCAATATCATTGCCGGCAGCCTACCCGTTCTTGAAAACGGACATCTGTACAACGTGGCTTATTTGCTGCGCCGGGACGGCAGTCGAGACGAGCAACGCAAGATCCACATCACACCCGGCGAGCGGCGCTGGTGGGGTATGAAAGGAGGCAATCAACTAAAGGCGTTCGACACCGATTGCGGCAAGATCGGCATCCTCATCTGCTACGACAGCGAATTTCCGGAGCTCTCGCGGTTACTCGCCGATCAGGGCATGCAGATCCTGTTTGTGCCATTCCTGACCGAGATGAAAAACGGCTACATGCGTGTGCGCCTTTGCACGCGAGCACGCGCGATCGAAAACGAGTGCTATGTGGCTATCGCAGGCGCGGTAGGCAATCTGCCCAAGGTCCAGGCTTCGGATACAAACTACGCTCAATCGGCGGTATTCACGCCGGCGGATTTCGCCTTTCCAGGCGACTCGATCATCAATGAGGCCGCACCGAATGCGGAGGCGCTACTTGTTGCCGAGGTCAACCTCGACTTGTTGCGAACCTTGCACGAGCACGGTTCGGTGACGACGCTCAAGGATCGCTTGCCAAACCTCTATCGATTTCAGTGGGTTGGCGAGGAGGAAGCGCCCACCAACTGAGCCGGAGGCGCCACGCCTACCACCGTGCATCCACTTGTTGCCGGCAGATTAGCCTGATTCACGCGTCAACTAACGACTCTTTTGCGCGAAGAAGCTGATGTCGCCATCGAATCATGGAAGACGACGGCGATGTGACCACGCGAGGGCAATCCCAAGCAAAATTCCAATGACGAGGAATATGGCCAGCCAGATCATCAGCGGCAGCTCGGCACTGAAGAACAGCAAACTGAGCCTGGTCGGTGCACTGTTCTGCCAGATGACGAGCAGCAACAAGGTGATCATCACCAAAATCGCAACGGTTCGAATCTTGTGAATCTTTGAGATCGGCGCCATGACGGTCCCCGGGCAACGAGACGACAGAATGTAACGTCAATAGTCTTTGTGCAAGCGCCGCAGGGCCACGATCAATTGAGTCGCAAAACTGCAGCAGGTTAAGCGGTGTCGTACTATCTACGCTGCCGAGTGATGCCAACTATGGAACCCTGCCATCGAAATCCAGCCTTATAACGAAGCGCTTCTTTCCGCGCATGCCTTGACGATCGCCAACAATGCTCGTGAACTCTCTGCGCTGGGTTGGACACCAGCAACGAGCAGCAATTTCTCGATGCGTCTTGGAGACGCTTTCGCGGCTGTGACGGTGTCCGGTCGCGACAAGGGGCGACTCGGTGTCGATGACATCATGGTCGTCGATTTCGAAAATCAGCCCGTTAAGACAGCAGCCCGCCCATCCGCCGAGACTGCCTTACATACGCAGATCTATCGCCGTTTCCCCGATGTCGGTGCCGTCCTGCATACGCATTCGCGCGCGCAGAGCGTTGCATCACGTCTCTTTGCCGAGGCAGGGATGATTCGATTCGAAGGCTGGGAGTTGCAAAAAGCGATCTCGAGCGTTCAAACCCATGAAAGCGTGCTCGATCTGCCGGTGTTCGCGAACACGCAAGACATGAGCGTTCTTGTCGGACAGATTGATGCCTGGCTCGATGCCGGCAAGCCTCTGCACGGCTATCTGATCAACGGCCACGGCATCTATGCGTGGGGCGTTGATATGGCCGACGCCCGACGCCATCTAGAAGCCTTCGAATTCCTGCTTAACTGCGAGCTGGATCTCAGGAGGCTATCGTCATGAGTCAATTGCGCATCTTTTCCGACCGTGATGGCGAGGGAATTCTTGAAACGCATACCGCACACGCGGACATTGCCACCGCGTTGGCCGCGGTAGGTGTACGTTTTGAGCAATGGGAAACAAATAGTCCCATTGTTGCGGGTGCGAGTCAGGCCGACGTAATCGCCGCCTATCAGCAGGACATCGACCGGCTGATGCACGAAGAGGGCTATCAAACCGTCGATGTGATCAGTCTGACCGCCGACAATCCCGATCGCGCCACACTGCGGCAGAAGTTCCTGAGCGAACACACGCATGCCGAGGACGAGGTGCGTTTTTTTGTCGCCGGCTCCGGCCAGTTCACCTTGCACATCGATGACAAGGTCTACGATATTCTTTGCGAACAAGGCGATTTGATCGGCGTGCCCGACGGTACGCGCCACTGGTTCGACATGAGCGAAGAGCCGAATTTTGTCGCTATCCGTCTGTTCAACAATCCGACCGGTTGGGTCGCCGAGTTCACCGGGGACGAGATTGCGGGAAGATTTCCGCGAATGGCTCCTTTTCGGCAGAAATAGTCGGTGGATTCTTTTTTTGGAAACTGCCGCGCGGAATTCATCCCCGGTAGCAAGGCCACCTGCGACACTCGAATTCTTATCCCGTCAGGTCTATTGCCCATGTCCAGCATTCGCGCAATTGTCACCGATATCGAAGGCACCACCAGCTCGATCAGTTTCGTCAAGGATGTCTTGTTTCCCTACGCGCGCAAACGCCTGCCCGCATTTGTCGTCACCCATGCCGACAAACCCGACGTCCAGCACTGGCTGCATGAAGCCGCCCGAGAAGCGGGACTGGTTTCAGCCAGCGAGCAGGAGATCATCGATTTGTTGATTGAATGGATCGATAGCGATCGCAAGTCGACCGCGCTCAAGGCGTTACAAGGTTTGATTTGGGCCGACGGCTATCAGGACGCAAGTTTTCGCGCCCACATCTACGAGGACGCCGCGCGCTGTCTGCAGAAATGGTCCGCCGCCGGCATTCCACTCTACGTTTATTCCTCGGGTTCGGCGCCTGCCCAGAAGCTGCTCTTCGAACATACTGAAGTGGGCGATTTGACCACTGTATTTTCTGGTTATTTCGATACTGAAACCGGAGCGAAACGAGAAGCGACGTCGTACGCGCGAATTGCCGAGTCGATTGAACTTCCGGCCAGCGAGATTCTGTTTCTTTCCGACGTGGTGGAAGAACTCGATGCGGCGCGTGACGCGGGCATGCAGACTATCCTGCTGGCTCGTGGGTCCGATGGCTGTGCGGCTGACTCAGGGCATCGCTGTGTTGTAAATTTCGATGCGATCGATCCGAGCGTGATCTAGCCGGATGCATTTGCTCACGAGCATGCTGCGCGACGGGTTACGCGTCGCGTTCTTGCGTAAACCGTCAGGCAACGTCACCGCGCTCGACGCCAGCGCGTTTGTCGCGAGTCTCGCGTTTTACCTTTTGATTGAATTGATCGGCGCAACGCTCCAATCCGAACCGCCGAGGATCTTCGTCAGCTGGGGTTTCAGCACCGTGTTCGCCGATGCCACCCTGACCCTGCTCGGCGCGTGGTTGATGGCGCGGATCGCCGATCGCCCGGGCATTACCTGGGGCATTGCCGCCATCGCACTCACAGCGACGGCGGTAACCTCGATTGCCATTCACTGGCCCCTGCAAGCGCTCGCGGCATGGCTTTTCAGCGAAGGCAATGAGTGGGTGGCGCTGGTTGTAACCGCGCTTTCTCAATTGTGGTGGCTGCTCGTTCTGCTTGCTCTCGCTCGCTGGCTTATGCCCAAACGTCTGCCTGGGGCGATGCTCGCGGCCTTGCTGGCGTTTGCGGTCTCCGCGATGCCCTGGTGGTGGATGCCCGGCGCGCCGTTGATCATGCATGATCAGACGAGTGCGCAAGCGGAAGTTATCGGCGCGGAGGACGACGCCATCGTCGACAGCGGGTTCGATGACGCGGAGGTTGATGAGAGCCCAAGCTTCGATGCCGAGCAGCTCATGTTCGATCAGCCACAATTGCTTCGATCGGCCATTGATGCCCTTCGCCCAAGGACACCCGGCAAGATCAATTTGTATGTGCTCGCATTCGCCGGGGACGGTGGCGAAAACGTGTTCCGCAATGAAGTTGAATATGCGGGAAAATTGTTTGCCACGCGCTTTGATGCGGACGGGCATATTCTGGTTCTGGAAAACAATCCTGCCAGCACGGATTCGCGACCACTGGCGACGCTGACCAATCTGCGTATCGCCCTGGCAGCCATCGCAGAGCGGATGGATCCCGCTACCGACATTCTGCTCATCTATCTGACCTCGCACGGCTCGCCTGATCACCAGCTTTACGTCGCGCTGGATCCACTGCCGCTCAATCAGATCAGCCCTGAGGACCTTGCCGAAGCCCTGCACACCTCGCCTTCGATGCGCTGGAAAGTCATCGTCGTCAATGCCTGCTACTCGGGGGGATTCATCGATGGCCTGCGTGATGACTCCACGATGGTCATCACGGCCGCGCGTGCTGACCGAAGCTCATTCGGCTGCGGCTCCGAATCGGATATCACCTATTTCGGCAATGCGTTTCTCGCCGAAGCCTTAAACGAGACGACATCCATCCGCGAGGCGTTCGACAAGGCGAAAGCGACCGTTGCCGAGTGGGAGGCGCGCGACCAAGTTGAAGAGCCCTCTGAACCGCAGATTGCCAGTTCACGCAGCATCGAGGCGAAGCTGGATCACTGGAAACGTGGTTTGCCGGAGCATGCGCGTGTTCCGTTTTTACCGCCAGCTGCACCGATTGCGCCCGACTGACGCGCTGAATTCACCGCAGCAGGCAGAATTTGCAACGACTCATCCGAGCAGTTTGGCGACATCCTTGGCAATCGCCTCGGGCTTGTCAGTCGGCGCGTAGCGCTTGATGACCTTGCCCTCGCCATCAACCAGAAACTTGGTGAAATTCCATTTGATTGCGCCGATTCCGAGCAGTCCGGATTTCTCTTTTTTCAACCACTCGTAAAGCGGGTGCGCATCGCTGCCGTTGACATCCACCTTGGCAAACATCGGAAAACTCACATCGTAGGTCAAGGAGCAGAAATTCTTGATCTCGGCTTCATCGCCGGGCTCCTGATGGCCAAACTGGTCACAGGGAAAGCCAAGCACTTCAAAACCCTTGTCGTGATATTCCTTTTGCAAGGCTTCAAGGCCGCCATACTGTGGCGTGAATCCACATTTCGATGCCACATTGACGATCAACAACGCTTCTCCCTTGTACTTCGACAAGGTCTGCTCATTTCCGTCGATGTCGCGCGCGGAAAAATCGTGGGCTGTGGTCATGCGAACCTCGACTGTTTGTAGTTGCCGCTAGCGTACCGCAAAGCCACATTCGGCCGACGTTAATCAATAGGGGCCAGAATCGGCATCCCGATCCCCATGATGGAGTGTTCTAGATGAAAATGTTCTTCAGTCAGTTGATGATTGCCGCAGTAGCGGCTGGAATGCTCGCAAACGCCTCTGCACAAAATGATTCCATGTCCAACGCGACAGAAACCGTGACGGTTCGCAGCGCTGGCACCGGCTACACGCCTTCAGGCCCGGCTCCTGACTTCGCGCAAATCGACAGCAATGGCAACGGCAGCATCGACGCAACCGAGGCGGTCGGCTACAAGTTGCTCGCCAACGATTTTCGTATGGCGGACAGCAACCACGATGGCCGGGTTTCCAAGCGTGAATACGAGCATTGGGTATCGATGCCGTAACCAGCAGTCGCGGATCAAAGGATTGTTGTGCTGCTCCCTCGCAGTTTGACTGATGACGCGGCTTAAAATCAAAGCCGAAATCAAAACGACTTGGCGTATCAGAATCGTTCGTAGAGCAGACCTCCAGCTTCGATGTGACTGCATCATTTGAGCAGCACAGCGCAGCTGGAGCCAACCGCGTCTACACGACGGTCAGCTCTATCCTCGAATCACCGGGCGCTCACTCGCCGCTGGAGGCTTCAAGCGTTTGCCAGCGCGAGTAGGCGACATCAAGCTCTGCTTGCGTCTTTGCCATTTTTTCGTTTGCAGTGACGATGGCGTCGGCGGATTGTTTGAAGAACGCCGGCTCATTCATCGCAGTCGTCAACTCGGCGATTTTTTTCTCCAGCGTTTCAATCACACCGGGCAGTTTTTCCAGCTCGCGCATTTCCTTGTAGGCCAGCTTGCGCTTTGCGGGAACCGGCGCCAGTGGCGCAATTTTTTCCGCAGTTGCTTCGTTGCGCGGACGCATCGACATCGCCTGCGGACGCTGGCGCAACCATTCGGCATACCCACCCACGTACTCGCCAACCCTGCCCTCGCCTTCAAGCGCCAGGGTACTGGTGACAACATTGTCGAGGAACTCGCGATCATGTGAGACCAGCAGCAACGTGCCGGCGTAATCCACCAGCAATTCTTCCAGCAGTTCCAGCGTCTCGACATCGAGATCGTTGGTCGGCTCATCCATGACCAACAAGTTGGATGGTTTGGCAAACAGTCGCGCAAGCAGCAGGCGATTACGCTCGCCGCCCGACAATGCGGAAATCGGCGAACGCGCGCGCTCGGGTGTAAACAGAAAATCCTGCAGATAGCCAATGGCGTGTTTGCGCGATCCATTGATCTCGATGAACTCACGACCATCAGCCACGTTGTCTAGCGCACTCATGTCCTCACGAAGCTGAGTGCGATGCTGATCGAAATACGCGATCTCAAGTTGGGTGCCAATGCGCACCTCACCGGCATCCGGCTGCAAATCGCCGAGCAGGAGGCGGATCAAGGTGGTCTTGCCTGAACCGTTCGGGCCGATCAGACCGATACGATCGCCGCGCATGATCGTGGTCGAGAAATCTCCGATCAGCTTGCGTCCGGGTATCGAGTAGGAAATATCTTTCGCCTCGATAACCTTGCGTCCTGAATTCTGCGCGCTGCCAGCCTGCATGCGCACATTGCCAGTCTGGTTGCGTCGGTCACCGCGCTCGCTACGCATTGCCTCAAGACGACGCACGCGACCTTCGTCGCGGGTTCGCCGCGCCTTGATACCCTGGCGGATCCAGACCTCCTCCTGAGCGAGCTTTTTGTCGAACAGCGCGTTCGCCTGGACCTCGGCGTGCAAGCGCTCCTCACGACGGCGCAGATAGTTCTCGTAGTCACCTGGCCAACTGGTCAAGCTTCCACGATCGATCTCGATGATGCGGGTGGCCAGCGAGCGCACGAAACGACGATCATGGGTGATGAAAATCACGCTGCCAGCGAAGTTCTTGAGAAACTCCTCCAACCAGGCAATCGCCTCGATATCGAGATGATTGGTCGGTTCATCAAGCAGCAACACATCGGGTTCAAGTACCAGCGCCTGGGCGAGCAGCACACGACGCTTCATTCCACCGGACTGTGCCGAAAATTCCTCATCCTCGGGCAGTTCAAGCTTGCTCAGCACTTGGGTGACGCGGCGATCAAGATCCCAACCATTGGCGGACTCGATACGCGCCTGTACATCGGCCAAGACGCGCATGTCGCTGTCATCGGAAAGGTGATGGATCAGATGGTGATACTGCGCGAGCAGTTTGCCGATTTCGCCGAGCGCTTCTGCAACCACATCGAAAATCGTGCCTTCGGTCCCCTGCGGGACTTCTTGCGCCAGTCGCGCGACGACCACACCGGGGGCGACTCGCACTTCTCCGTCATCGGGACGAATCTCGCGATCAAGAAGTTTCAGCAAGGTCGACTTGCCGGCACCATTGCGGCCAACGACGCAGACACGCTCGCGCGGTTCCAGAATAAATTCGATGCCATCGAGCAACAACGGCCCGCCTATGCTGTAGTCGAGGTTGCGCAGTTCAATCAGGGCCATGGAAATCGCCAAAAAGGGTGAAATGGTGCAAGAAGTCGATGCACGCGTTCAACCTGACGCGTTCGTCGCACGGTTTCGGCCGAGCAATCGAAGCGGATTGGGCGTTTTTCAGCCCAGTCAAGGTGAACTCGGGAATGGGCGGCGCGTTAAACTGACGCCCGCCGCTGCGCGAAATGAAAGATCTTGAACCGATCTTTCTACATCACGCCTGCGGAGCCTTTACATCGTTCCGCCAGCGTAATTCTAGCAAGCCTTGCGTCTCCGTAGCAGAAAGTCGCCACTCAGCCATGAACTCCGCCATGCCACCCTCATCGA
>JBBSVJ010000071.1:0-15739 GCA_038233665.1 Lysobacterales bacterium | reverse complement strand
CTGATTGCCATGACCGGCAACGAGTTCTCCTCGCTGGCCATACTCGCAGACGTGCATCTGGATGTGTCGGTTTCCGAGGAGGCCTGCCCGCTTGGCCTGGCACCAACAGCGAGCACCACCGCCGCGCTGGTCATGGGCGATGCGCTGGCGATCGCCCTGCTCGAAGCGCGTGGATTCACCTCGGAGGATTTCGCCCGCTCGCATCCGGCCGGAACGCTGGGCCGTCGACTGCTGGTCCGTATCAGCGACATCATGCATTCGGGCAAACGTATTCCGGTGGTCGATCAGCATGCATCGTTGACCACGGCCTTGGTCGAGATGACCCGCACCGGGCTCGGCATGACCGCTGTGATCAACGAGGCACATGAATTGCTGGGTGTCTTCACGGATGGCGATTTGCGCCGAGCGGTCGACGATGCCGACATTGATCTTCGCGACACGCCGGTGGCGCGCTTGATGACCTCGAATCCTAAAACCATTACAGCCGACAAGCTCGCCGCTGAGGCGGCCCAGGTGATGGAGGAATACAAGATCCACGCCCTGCTTGTCGTCGATGAAGACAACCAGCTGGTCGGCGCGCTCAACATTCACGACCTGCTGCGCGCAAGAGTGGTCTAGGAGCCGGCGTTCGGCTGTCGGGATTCGATCTTCGATTGAGCTCGCGCCACTCAGTATTGCCGGATTCCAAATCGCCAATGACTGCTGCATCCTGCGACCGGCCCTTTCGGCCAGCTATGCTTTTCGTTTCGACAGTCTGTCTCTACACCCCCTTTCTCGATTCCCGATCATGCCAACTGCCGACATTCTCCAACGCGCCGCCCGCATCAAACTCGCCGTTTTCGATGTCGACGGCGTGCTGACGAATGGCCAACTCACGTATTCCGAGGATGGTCATGAGCTGAAATCTTTCCATGTCCACGATGGACTTGGCCTCAAGCGTTTGCGGGCTAATGGAATCGAAGTGGCGATCATCACTGCGCGAATCAGCCACCTGGTCGCAAAACGCATGGCGGATCTTGGTGTGATCCACGTCTATCAAGGCCAGGAAAACAAGCGCGCATGTTTTGAGGAGTTGCTGCATGCGTTGCAGTTGGACGCCGAGGCTTGCTCCTACACCGGCGATGATCTTCCGGATCTGGGCGTCATGGCTCGCGTCGGCCTAGCGGTCGCCGTGGCCAATGCGCACCCGTCGCTGCACAAGTATTCGCATTGGCAAACGCAACGACGAGGTGGCGAGGGCGCAGTTCGCGAAGTCTGCGATCTGTTGCTCGAGGCACAGGGCGTGGCGGATGCCGAGATTACCCGCCACTTGGGCAACGACTGAGGACACCTGAAGATGATCACGCGGGGCACGATAATTCTTGAAGGTCGCGATCGATGGTGATCAATCGACGCTTCGTATTCATCGTACTTGGCCTCGCCGCACTCGCGGCGTTCAGCCAGATTCTGCTCTGGGTAACCCGGCCTCGACCCCTCGAACCGACCTTCAGCGGCCCGCCTCGTTCCGGCTACACGCTCGATAATTTTTCGATGAATGCGCTGGATGAAAACGGCAAACTCAGCTTCAGCATCAGCGGGCCACGCCTGACCCGTGGTGGCGCGGATGGCGCCATCTTTGTCTCCACGCCGGATTACGTGATCGTCGACAAGGATGAAAATCCCTGGGTTGGCACGTCGGATTCGGCCTGGGTCAACAAGGAAGGCTCGACGATGAAGCTTGAAGGGCACGTGGTCATGAACCGGACTGAAGATGCCGACACCGAACCGGCCACGATCACCACGGCCGATCTGATTGCACATCCGCGTGACAAGACCATCGAGACGGCCGCCGCGGCACAGATCACCCAACCGGGCTCTATACTGCGCGGCACTGGCCTGCGTGGCGACCTCAACAGCAAAGTCCTGGAGCTGCTTTCCGATGTACACAACACTTTTGAACCGACCCGGCGCAAGCCTTGAACGGAAATTCATCGCCTGCGCGGTGCTCGCACTGGTGGGGCTTTTCGCCGTCGGCGCAGCGCACGCCTTGAGCAGCGATCGCGACAAGAATCTTGAAGTACGCGCCAGCTACAACAAGATGGTCACGACCAAGCCTTCGTTCGCCTTGTTCAAGGACAACGTGCGTCTCGAACAAGGCTCACTGAAAGCCAGCGGTGACGAGGCCAAGGTCTACGAGGGTGACGACAGCGCCAACTCGGGACGGCGCATCGTGATGACCGGCTCCCCGGCACTTCTGGAACAGAAACAGGACGACAGCGGTGGTCTGATGACCGCGCGGGCTGCGCAGATCGATTACGACGACGGCAGCCATATCGCCATCCTCACTGGCGATGTCGTCGTTGTACAAGCGGGCAAATCCGAATTTCGCGGACAGCGCATGACCTACAACACCGAAACCGGAGCCATGGAAGGTGGCAGCCAGGCACCTGGCAGTGAAGTCCACATGACGTTCAAGCCAAAACCGCGCAAGACCGACACGCCGGCGAAGGATGCCAATCCCTGATGTTGCATGCGGCAAACCTGCGCAAGGCCTACTCGGGCCGCAGCGTCGTGCGCGATTTCGGATTCTCGTTGCGCCAGGGCGAGATCGTTGGCCTGCTTGGGCCCAATGGCGCCGGCAAGACAACCTGCTTTTACATGGTGGTTGGCCTGATTGCTGCGGATTCCGGCAGCATTCGCCTGGACGACCGCAGTATCACAACCATGCCGATGCACGAGCGTGCCCGGCTTGGCGTTGGCTATCTACCGCAGGAGCCCTCGATCTTTCGCCGCCTGAGCGTGGCCGACAACATCATGGCCATTCTCGAATTGCGCAAGGATCTCGATGCCCGGGGTCGTGAAAGTGAGCTCGAGCATCTGCTTGATGACTTGCAGATCAGTCATATCGCCGCAAGCAAAGGCGTCAGTCTTTCCGGCGGAGAACGTCGGCGCGTCGAAATCACCCGCGCGTTGGCGGCGAAACCGCGTTTCCTCTTGCTGGATGAGCCGTTTGCGGGCATCGATCCGATCTCGGTGGTCGATATCCAGCGCATCGTGCGGCACCTCAAGGCGCGCAATATCGGCATCCTGATCACAGATCACAATGTGCGTGAAACGTTGGGCATCTGCGATCGCGCCTACATCATGAACGAGGGCTCCGTGCTGACTCAGGGGTCGCCCGCAGAAGTGCTTGCCAACGAAAAGGTACGCGAAGTGTACTTGGGCAGCGAGTTCCGCATGTAGCCCAACGTGGAAAGTCCAATCGCGTCGTCCGCATCAAAAACTGCGTAATGCGAGAACCATTTGGCGCGATAAAATTCTGACTTGCGGACGTCGACACGCAACCGTTCGAGGATGGACCGCAATCATCGAAGCGTCAAGATCTGCCACTTGCCGAGATTTGGCGCTAAGCTTGCATAAGCTCACACGGTAAACTCCCAACGGGAATGAAACCCGCTCTTCAACTTCGCGTTCAAGCGCAACTCGCTCTGACGCCACAATTGCAGCAGGCTATCAAGCTGCTGCAATTGTCGAGCATCGAACTCGAAACCGAGCTCAATCTCGCCCTTGAGTCGAATCCGCTCCTCGATATCGATGAAAGCGAGCCGGATGAAGAGGAAATCGAAGAGTTTTCCCCTCCCGAACACACCCTCAGCGCCGCCGTTGAAACCAGCGACAGCCACGTCAATGAACCGGTCGACAGCACGCCGGATTTCGACGACATGCCGCTCAACCTTGGTGAGGAACGCCGCGACTACCGTGTCAACGGCGCTGACGACGAGGGATTGGAATCGCAGGATACGGAAACGACAGATCTGCGCGACCATTTGCTCTGGCAACTTAATCTGACAACGCTTTCAAACGTTGATCTCGGCATTGCCACAGCGATCGTTGAGGCGATCAACGATGATGGCTACCTGGAAGAGACCAACGCGGTGATTTGCGCAAGCGTGGCCGACTTGTTCAAGGTGAATGAGGATCAGGTCGAGGCGGTACGCCACCGCATCCAGCAATTTGATCCCTTGGGTGTCGCCTCGCGCTCACTCAGCGAATGCCTGAGCGTTCAACTGGCCGCAATGATTGAGAGTACGCCGGGGTTGGTCAAGGCGCAAAAGCTGGTTTACGACTCCCTTGATTCTCTTGCGCGCAACGATCGCACGCGGCTTTGCCAGCGGCTTCGCGCAAATGATGAGGAGCTTGATGTCGTCATCGCCCTGATTCGCTCACTCAATCCCAAGCCCGGATCAGGCTTCTCGAATGCGGCACCCGAGTACGTGGCACCCGATGCTTACGCGCACAGAATCAATGGTCGATGGCAGGTCTCGCTCTCTCCGCATTGCCAACCTCGACTGGCGATCAACGAGCACTATGCCAGCCTGATTTCAAAGGCCCAGCGCGACGATGCCAGCTATCTTCGCGGCCAATTGCAAGAAGCGCGCTGGTTGATCAAGAGCTTGAAAACGCGCGCCGAAACGGTGCTCAAAGTGGCCCAGGCCATCGTCGAGGCTCAGGCAAGCTTTCTTGATTTCGGTGCCGAAGCCATGCGCCCGCTGGTGCTGCGTGACGTCGCCGAAGAAATCGAGATGCACGAGTCCACTGTTTCCCGGGTGACTACGCGCAAGTATTTGCACACGCCGCGCGGCACGTTCGAGTTCAAGTACTTCTTTTCCAGCGGTGTCTCCACGGTGGATGGCGGCGCCGCGTCTGCAACGGCCATCCAGGCCATGATCCGCAAGTTGATAGATGAGGAAAAAGCCGCCCGACCCATGTCAGACCAGGCATTGGCGGTCGAACTCAATCGCCGCGGCATCAGCGTGGCACGACGTACCGTTGCCAAGTACAGGGAGGCGTTGAACATTCCATCTTCGAACGACCGCTGCCGCTTGGGCTGAAGCAAGAACGAAATCGCTTTCAAAGGGAACGCCTGCAACAAGCCAAGGTCAAAGTCGGCAGCAGCAAAGCCAAATCCGGATCACCATCAGTGTCGGTGATCCATTTCAGGTCGGATTGCCGACCTGCCCTAGAAGGAGGTTGCCATGCAGATCACGATCAAAGGCCATCAGATCGAAGTCACCACCGCGCTGCGTACGCATGCGGAATCCAAGATGGAACGTCTGACCCGGCATTTTGACCACCTTCACGAATTGTCTATTGTTCTGAGTATCGAAAAACTGCTGCACAAGGCAGAAGCCACCATCCACGTTTCCGGTAAAGATTTGCATGCTGAAGCTGTCGCGGCCGATATGTATTCTGCGATTGACGCGCTGGCTGACAAACTTACCGTGCAGGTGCGCAAGCACAAGGAAAAACTGACTGACCACCATCCCAGAGAGGTATTGGCAGCACGCTACGAGTAGCGTTCACGCCGATGGCGCCTCTGATCGCCCGCGATGATGGGTTGATCAGAGGTTCCATTGATTGCGCTTTGAATCCTGCGACATTTAAATCAGCGGACCGGTTACGGCAAGCTTCGCACCGACTCCCTTGTGCCGAGGCCTGGATTGGGGCAATCGTTTTGGTTGTGCCTCGCGTCTGGAGCAAAACGCAGCGCAGAAAATCGGTACACCGGTCGAGCGCGCCTCGGCGGGCGGATACAATCGATCAAGCCGTAGAGCCCTACCCGCAACGCACCCTTTCAAGACCGCTACTCGAATTGATCGAGTTTACGGACCCGCGATGACGACTCGGTGATGCGATACTGGTCAGCCAACCTTGCCGGTTCACGACGTGCCCTTTCTCGAAATTCTTTCTCCAGAGCATGTCCGCGCGAAAGTCAGCGTGCAAGACAAATCCGGCTTGCTCGACGAGTTGGCTGGAATGCTCGCGCACACGTCTGAGGAGAAGCAGGCCATCGTCGAGGCTTTGAATGATCGAGAAAAGCTTGGATCGACCGGCATTGGTCGAGGGGTTGCCATTCCGCATGCGCGCATCGCCGGATTGACTACGCCCCGCGCGGCCCTTGTTCAACTCGCTCGACCTCTCGCATTCGACGCCATGGATGGCGAGCCAGTGGATCTCGTCGCCGCCATGCTCGCGCCGGAAAACGGTTCCGAAGAACATCTGAACCTGCTTGCCGAGCTGGCCGAGTTGTTTTCCCAGGATCGACTGACCGCGGCAATGCGCAAGGCCGACGATGCCAGCACTTTGCGCGCCGAACTGGCAGAATTCAGTCGCAACCTGCCCAAGGAGTCCGTATGGACAGACTGACATCACGCCAACTCTACGACGCCGTCGGCGAGCGCATGCAACTGCGCTGGGCTGCAGGTCTGCGTGGAGAGGGGCGTGCCATTGAGCCAGGCGACAAGAAGTCGCGTCGACCTTCGCAGATCGGCTACCTCAACATCATCTATCCGAACAAGGTTCAAATCATCGGCACTGAGGAGCTGTCCTATCTTGATGGCCTCGATTCGCGTCAACGCTGGGAGACCATTGAAAAGATCATGGCCTATCGCTCGATCGCCCTGATCGTGAGCAAGGACCAGTCGATCCCCGGCGATTTGCGCGATGCCGCCGAAGAGTCCAGCACGCCGCTTTGGACCAGCCCGAAACGCGGGCATGAGCTGCTGACTTACCTTCAGTACCACCTGGCCCGTGGGCTCGCCCGGCAAATCACCCTGCACGGCGTGCTCATGGAGGTGAACTCCATTGGCGTTTTGATCACCGGAGAAAGCGGTACCGGCAAGAGTGAGCTCGCGCTGGAGCTGATCACTCGCGGGCATCGTCTGGTCGCCGACGATGCGCCAGAATTCACCTTGATCGCGCCTGACGTGATTGACGGATCCTGCCCGGAAATGCTGCAGGATCTACTCGAAGTCCGCGGACTCGGCGTGCTCAACGTACGCGAGATGTTTGGACACACGGCCGTCAAACCTTCGAAATATCTACGCCTCATTGTGCACTTGCAACCCATGACTCAAAACGGCGCCGACGATGCGATGAAGCGCCTCTACGGCGACGTTGGCTATCGCGAGGTTCTCGATGTACAGATTCCACAGATCGTCATCCCGGTCGCCTCGGGGCGCAATATCGCGGTACTGGCCGAAGCCGCTGTGCGCAGCCACATGTTGAAATCAAAGGGGCTTGATCCCGCACAAACCTTCGTCGATCGCCAGGCCCATCAACTGCGAAGACTGCCACCGTGGTGACTCTATGAACCCTCCTTGCCCTCCTTCCAAGCGGCTGTTCATCGTCAGCGGACTGTCAGGCTCCGGCAAATCTGTCGCCCTGCGCACGCTGGAGGATCTCGATTATTACTGTGTCGATAATTTGCCGAGCGCCCTGCTCCCGGCATTTGTGCGCACGGTTTCAAATGATGGCGACGGCTTGCAGCGACGCCTGGCGGTTGGTGTCGATGTACGCAACCGTGCTGATGACTTGAATCGGCTCCCGGAAGTCCTCTCCGAGCTGGCCGAAATCGGCATCGATTACGAATTGATCTTTCTGGATACCCGGGAGGATGTGCTGATCAAGCGCTACTCGGAGACCCGGCGCCGACACCCACTGTCGTTGGCCGGGCTGGGTCTGGCCGATTCGATTTCACTCGAACGCAAGCTCATGCGCCAGATTGCGACCATTGCCGATCGCGTCATCGATACCAGCGATCTCAATGTTCATCAGCTGCGTCGTCAGGTTATCGCCGAACTCGGCATGAGTGGTTCGTTGACCTTGCTTTTTGAATCTTTCGCATTCAAGAAGGGCGTGCCACCAGTTGCAGATTTCGTTTTTGATGCACGCTGCCTTCCCAACCCACATTGGAACGCTCAGTTGCGACCGCTCTCGGGGCGCGATGCACCCGTGCGAGAATGGCTCGAACAACAACCCGATGCTGTCCTTTTTCTCGATAATCTGCGAACTTTTCTCGATACTTGGTTGGTCCGCTTTCAAAACGAAGGGCGCAGTTATGTGACGATATGCATCGGCTGTACCGGTGGCCGCCATCGCTCTGTACATCTCGTAGAACGTCTGACGGAACATTTTCGTGAAACCTATCAACAAGTACTGAGCTATCACCGTGAACTGGAATAGTTTCCCGATCTCGATCCGCAGTTTTCGCACTCAGGGTGCCAAACCCTCCCATGCGTTCTTCGACGGACGGTGCTCAGGCTTCGCTCGACTGCCAGGATGCAACTCGTGAGCGTCGGCATACTCTTGATGACCCACGAAGCAATGGGTGCGGCATTGGTCAAAGCCGCTCGCCATGTGCTTGGAACCTTCGCACTGCCACTGGATGTGATCGAGGTCGGCGCGAATGCTGATCCGGATGCAACCTTGTCGACCGCCGCCCATCAGGCACGCGGGCTGGACAATGGCGATGGCGTACTTGTACTTACCGATTTATATGGCGCGACACCCTGCAACGTTGCTCAGCGTATGCCCGCACTCGGCGTGACGATGCAATGCGTATCCGGGCTCAACCTGCCGATGTTGCTGCGTGTGCTCAACTATCCCGAACAACCGCTTGACCAACTCGCGCAGACCGCAGCAAACGGTGGACGCGGAGGAATTTTCATCGACCATGCTTGAACGTGAAATCACCATCAGCAACAAACTTGGCCTGCATGCGCGCGCCTCGGCCAAACTTGTGCAGACCTTGCACGGCTTTAAATCTAGCGTGTTCATGGCCTATCGCGGCAAGGAGGTCAACGCGAAAAGCATCATGGGTGTAATGATGCTCGCGGCGGGCCTCGGCGCCGTGTTGACCCTGCGCGCCGACGGAGAAGACGAAGAAGCTGCGATGGCAGCGTTGGTCGATTTGTTCGAGCGCAAGTTTGACGAAGGTCAGTAGCTGACACTCGGCACCTTGGGTGTCAATGCGAAAGAGGTAGCGGCATTTTGCAGCTAGCCGATAGGGAGAAAGGTTCAGCGTGCGACTGGTACTTGAAGGAAGCGGAGCATCGCGCGGCATGGCGCTCGGACGCGCTCGACTGGAGCAACCGAGTCGCTTTCTCGTTGATGAAACACCGCTAGCCCAGTCCGATGTCGCAGATGAGCTTAAACGCATTGATGTGGCGATTTCCGCCGCCATTGCGGAGCTCCGTGTGCTGCGCGACAAGCTGGAAGGCCCTCTCGCGCGCGAAGTTGCTGAATTCATTGATGCGCATTGTCTGATTCTTGAAGATCCGGAATTCGTCAATGGCGTAAAAGATCTGATCAGCGAAGGTCGTTATCACGCCAGCGCGGCGCTCAAAATGCAGCGTGAAAGCCTGGTCGCCGTGTTCGAAGCAATGGATGACCCTTACCTGCGCAGTCGCCGCGAGGATATCGAGCATGTTATCGGCCGCGTGCAAGGTGCCCTGAATCGCGATTCAAGCGCTGAAGAACGCAAACTTGCCTCACGCGTTGGTGAAATTCTGGTCAGCGATACGGTTGCCCCTTCGGAACTGGTTCCGCTGGCTGAGCACGGCGTTCTCGGCTTTATCCTGACTGGCGGCAGCACCTTGTCGCACAGTGCCATTCTGGCCCGCTCGTTGCGACTGCCGATGGTTGTCGGTTCGCACGATGCATTGGCTCATTTGCAAGACGGCGATCTGATTCTTGTCGATGGTGACAGCGGCAACGTCATCGCCCATCCAACCGCACAAGATCTTGCCGGCTATCGCCAATGGCAACGAGAGCTCGCGCAACTGGACAAGCGCCGCGCACGTCTACGCGATGCAGAAACTCGCACCGTGGATGGTGTGGACATCCGCTTGTACGCCAATGCGGAAATGACCGGTGACATCGCCCGTGCACGAGCGTGCGGAGCCGCCGGCATCGGCCTGTACCGTACTGAATTCCTGTTCTTGCAACGCAAGGATGCACCGGGCGAGGAAGAGCAATTCCTTGCCTATCGTGATCTGGTCCTCGGCATGGGCGGCTTGCCAGTCACTATTCGCACCCTCGATCTCGGTGCAGACAAGGCTGACAGCGCCGGCCTGGTGCTAGAGGACGAACCCAATCCTGCCCTTGGCGTACGTGGCGTGCGCTTGTCACTCCGTATTCCGCAACTCATGCATACCCAGTTGCGCGCGATCTTGCGGACTACCGGTTACGGTCCGGTACGTATTCTCATTCCGATGATCAGTGCGGTCGAGGAGATCATCACGGTCAAGCGCATGATCAAGGAATGCGCGATGCAACTGCGCTCCGAGGGTCACGAGATTGCCGATCAATTCACGGTCGGTGCGATGATCGAAGTACCCGCTGCAGCGATCGCCCTGCCGGGCATGATTCAGCATCTCGATTTTGTATCCATCGGCACCAACGATCTGGTTCAGTACACGCTGGCCGTCGATCGCAACAACAATGAACTCGGTGATCTCTACGATCCGCTGCATCCTGCCGTGTTGCGCTTGGTCGCGCAGACCATCGCCGTTTGCAAGCGTACCAAGCGCCCAGTAACGTTATGCGGCGAAATCGCTGGCGACGTGCATTTCACAGCCATGTTGATAGCCCTCGGCCTGACCGAGTTCAGCATGCACCCCGGACTGATCCTCGAAGTGCGCGAAACCGTGAATGCGCTGGATAGAAGCAAGCTGCGCGGAATGGCACCTTCGCTTCTCCATGCGGCTGATCGCGAGAGTATCCGCGGTGTGATTGCGCGCATGCAAGAGGGAATGCCTCCCGCCGCAACATGAAGTCTCCTCACCACTAAACGTTTCGCTATGGAAAAATTTGGGGTGAGACATGTAACGTTTCCACTCTTGCCCGAAATGGTTGCACGTCGATTGTTAAACGTGCTCGATCAGTCCGCGCGTTGGCGCTCTCGCGCTCCCACCAATACATTCACATAACGCAGAAAGGAATTTTGCGCTTGACATCAACACGATCACAATCGACACGTTTAAAGTCGCTAATCATTGCGTCAGTCCTCGTCGTCAGTGCATTGCTGATGAATTTTGTTCCTGCCTGGGAGCTGATTGTTCCTGGCCCTTTCGACTGGCACGTAAAACAGCCGCAAACCTGGCAGGGTGGTATCGAAGCACTTCTCCTCTGCGCTCTAGTCGCCTGCGGATTTCTTGCCAACCGCCGCTGGGCATTATTTCTGCTGGCGATCGTGCCAACGGCGCTCTACGCACGCCGGCACGCCTTTGACCTGTCTCTGCTGATTGATCTGCTCTATCTGGAAATAATGGTTGCGTTGGGCTTCCGTATTCAGCAATGGTTTTCACCGCCTGCCTCGCGGAATTCCATGGACTATCTGCAGGCATTCATAACCGGGTTGGTCGGCTGGAGCCTTTGCGCGTGGACTGTTTCTGCACTGGACATGGGTTCCATTCAGCAATTGCGATGGCTCACCTTAGCTCTCGCGCTTTTCGCCACTATCGGTCGGCAACGATCACCCACGCTTTGCCAATTCCTCTTTCAACGTATGAAAATTTCACCAGCGAGCGTGCGAATCTGGTGCGGAGTTCTGGCCAGCTGGCTGATCGTGTTGTTTGCTCGATCCAAGGTCGCCATCGGCTACGATGTCCGCTGGTACGGACTACAGGCAGAGCACGTACTCGTACCGAATCATTCGATTTTCGAGCCGTTGGGGTTGGTCTCGCCTGTCCACTACTACCCAAAGCTTTACGAGATGTGGCTGTTACCGCTGAGCAGCACTGGCGACAGCACGGTGCTCTCCGGCATGACGATCCTTATCACGCTGCTAATTCTTGTCGTGTCTCATCAACTGATGCGCGACGCCGGGCTTGGCAAAGCGATGCGCATGCCCGTGCTCGCCTTGATCGCGACGCTTCCAGCGCTCGCAACCGCTGCCTCAGAACCCAAGCCGGATATTGTCGCAACATTCTTTATCCTGATGGCGGCTATAGCAGCGGCTCGCTTCATTCGCCAACCTACACTGGGAGCTGCATCCTGGCTGGCGACCGCTGCTGCCCTCGCATGCGCGTCCAAGCTCACTGCAATTCCCTACGCGGGAACTCTCCTGCTAACGGCAGCCTTCGCTGGTTGGCGGAACCGGGCGTACGCAGATTCCGAATCTGGCATGCCGCTACAGCCCGGGCTCGCGACTGCTTTGCTAACGTTGCCCGTTGTCGGATTCGTCATCGCAAGAACCTGGTTTCTTGCTGGGATACCGACCATCGGCCCAGACCCTCTGTTCAAGCTCTGGGAGTTTTTCGGGCTCAAGCTGCGTGAGCCGGCCGGCACACTTACTTGGGCACATTCGCAGGATTGGATGGACCTCCCTCAATTAGTCATTGATGCACTTTTCAGACCCCAGGTACTTCCGCACATCGTGATCTCGTGGACAGGCAATGTTTGGCTGTGGTTTGTCATCGTCTCACTCTGCGCAGCGCTCTTCATCCGCTCGCCCAAACTCGTGCTGCCGGTTGCAAGCCGGCTGCCGATGATTGTGCTGGTCGTTCTTTTCACTGCGTTGGCTCTTGGCATCCGCTATTTCGTACGCGGTGGCGACGGCAACTACTATTTGTTTGGGCTGCTTCCGGCGATAGTCCTCGCTGCCGCATCCGTTTCCAGGCGATTGAGTAACTCACCCATCCTGATAAAAACCGTGCTTGCCTGCATTCCAGCATTTGTGCTTTTTCAGGCTGGTTACAGCTTTATCAGCGGCTCATGGACCACCGGCACACGTGCCATGGACGCTAATTTCTCGACACCTTTGAAGGGACTGCGGTTGTTGTATTCAAGACAACTGGAATATTACGGATTGAGCGGAATCGCCAACTATTTGAAAGGAATGCCAGGTGATCCACGCGTTGTCGGCCTGATTGAAAGTCCGGCGATTTTCCTTTTGCCTGCACGCTATGAGGACCTCGCATTGATTAGCTACTCACGGCCCGAGTATCTCGGCGACGCCTCCGCCCTACTTTCCTTCATGCACAGCCAAAAGATATGCTGCGTAATATTGCCCGAAAAGAATCTCGAAAGCCCCATCGACTCCTACTTTTTCGCGGCTTCAGATGCGGTGGCGAACCTGCGCCAGATACCTGCTACAAAGATCGTCGTTGATCGCGGCTATTTCATCATCGATGCCTCGGCAGCCAGCGACGCCGATTGGCGTCGAGCCATCTCGCACGGCCAGCGAGGCCGCCTGTCAAATAGTGCGACGCCGGTTTCTCATTGAATCGAAATCGATGTAAACCAACGATTCCATGCTTGGTGTAGTTGAACCGATCAGTGACGAAATACTCATTCGATGCGGCATTCCTCGAAGCGTTCGGTTTTTCGCATGCCGCCCGTGCGCGAAATCCAAGAATCGTGGAAAATAATCGTATTGCACCAGCGACAAACCAGGCTCACTCAACCGCGCGCGTACACCAACCTCTGTCGATCGCCATGCACAACAACCTCCAATACCTGATCAACCCAACCGTCATCGCGAAATCGGCAGACATTACCATGCGATTTGCTCGACGCGAGCCATTCCGCCACGTTGTCATCGAGGATTTTTTCTCCGCTGACTATGCCAGTCGGTTGCTTACTGACTTCCCCAACTTCGAGCGCGGCAATGCGCGCAATGAGGCTGGTGAGCTCGGCAACAAATCTACCGTCGAGCACGTCCGTGAATTGAGCCAGGCTTTTCGCGATCTTGACGCGCTGATCAAGTCTTCATACTTTCTCGATTTGATCGGCAAACTGACCGGCATCGACGATCTCCTCTACGATCCATTCTATTTCGGCGGCGGAACCCATGAGAGTCGTCAAGGCCAGGACCTTGACCCGCATGTCGATTTCAACCGCCATCCCATCGAGAACTGGCATCGGCGTCTCAATCTGATCGTCTACCTCAACCCGAAGTGGCAGGATGCCTGGGGTGGTTCGCTTGAAATCCACAGCGATGCGCGCGCGGATGACAACCGGATCGAACTGATCACGCCCTTGTTCAATCGCTGCGTGATTTTCGAGACGACTGAATCAAGCTGGCATGGCTTCAGCCGCATCAGATTGCCCGAATCGGAAAAGGATTTAACTCGACGCTCGATTGCCCTTTATTTCTACACCAACGAACGACCCGCTGACGAGTTGGCTGACACCCATTCAACCATCTACGTCGACCGCGCTTTGCCCGACTATTTTGTTGCTGGCAAAACTTTAAGCGAGGTGGATGTCGAGGAGCTACGTGTCCTGCTGAAACGTCGCGACCAGCACAACCAGCGCCTCTATCGGGACATCACTCGCTTGAGCAAAGAATTGGAGCTGTCGCACTCGGCGCTATACTCCGGTCACTTAGGACGACTGCGCTACCTCGTGAAAACCATCCGCGCGCGTATGCGACGCTGATTTGCATCTCTCGGATTCCGCCGCTAAGCAATTTTGTTCAGATCAGTCTAATCGGATGCAATTTCCACCAACGATCTACATAACGCCAGCCTACAGCGAAGGCAGGTTCGATCTATCAACTTTTTTGGTGAAGACGGTACAATTTGACTACTTATCGCTACCAAATTCTTCAGGGCTAAGAACCATCTCGGTTGCGTGGATACGAGTAATTTCCAAATTCAAAAGTTGAAGTATCGGGTGCATTTCTTGACCAAATTATTACCGACGGCTGCACCATATCAAGTTCAAATTTCCGTCAAATAACACACCGATTCCTGAATCACTTTTAATCGCTTGATCTATTATTGAACATACTAGTTCAGTGCTCCGACCATCATCCTCGGAAAATTGCAGATCCCGCAGTCGAGACCACTATCATCCAGTTGCTGCGCACCAAGAGACCAAGCAATCATGCCAATCAAAGCTGTTTTCGATAAATCGCGAGACTATAAAGAATGGCTGGACGCAAAGAAAAGCGAACTTGAACCCAGCGATTTTGGATGGTATCCGTATGGCACGCTCGATAATTTCTACCTGATTGACAAGTTGCTGACTGGCGGAAACCGAGACCTGTCAGCATTGATCGGCGGCAAGCCTGTTGCCGACATTGGTGCTGCGGATGGCGATTCGGCATTCTTTCTGGAATCGCTCGGATTCAACTCGCATGTCATCGATTTTCCGCCGACCAACTTCAATGGTTGCCGCGGAGTGAAACTGCTCAAGCAGGCACTGTCATCCAAGGTGGAAATTCATGAGGTCGATCTCGATCGTCATTTCGAGCTGCCTGGCGAAGATTATGGTTTAACCATGTTTCTCGGCATTTTATATCACCTCAAAAATCCGTTCGGCGTTCTCGAGCAGCTCTCGAAGAAAACGCATCACGCCTTGATCAGCACGCGAGTGACGCGCTTCAACAAGGCCTCTGCAGCTAACGACCAGAACGGCGTAAACCAAGATCGCGTGGATCTCCAGAACGTGCCAGCGGCTTATCTGGTCTTTCCGAACGAAACCAACAACGATCCGACCAACTACTGGATTTTCACCTCTCCAGGACTCCGTCGCATCCTCGACAGAACTGGTTGGGACGTTCTGGACTACATGACCGTAGGCAACACCATGAACTCCGACCCAGCGACGCCAGAAGGCGACGAACGTGCATTCTGCCTTGTCCGTAGCCGCCACTTCTAGCCGAGTAGGCAATGGCCGCGGCATAGTGGCAGCCGCCTTGCCAAACGAGAGCGGCCAAACCTTTAGAAGACCTTGCCCTTTCTGAGGCTCCTACAAAATGCAGTAGATGGCTTCTGTAGGAGCTCGTTTACGTGCGAGCTCTTGCTTCGATGTGCCGGAGCGCTCGCCCCTGGCGGGCTTCTACAAAATGCGATAGATGGCTTCTGTAGGAGCTCGTTTACGTGCGAGCTCTTGCATCGATGTGTCGAAGTGCTCGCCCCTGGCGGGGCTCCTACAAAATGCGATAGATGGCTTCTGTAGGAGCTCG
>JBBSVJ010000070.1:0-15877 GCA_038233665.1 Lysobacterales bacterium | reverse complement strand
GGAATCGGTTCGGAATTGCGCCAGCCTCTCGGTGTTTCTATCGTCGGCGGTTTGCTGGTTTCGCAGTTGATCACCTTGTATACGACGCCGGTGTTGTATCTTTATATGGAGCGGGTTTCGGATTGGATTGCTGCGCGCAAAGATCGCCGGGCGCTGGCGCACGAGGGGAAATTGGCGTGACCACGCCCTCACATTTTAGGTTTTTCGTAGGAGCGCCTCCAGGCGCTTGTCCCCTCTTGGGGGCAATGCTTGCCGGGTTAGCTGTTCCTCGCCTGTTATGGCAACCATCGGGTAACTTTAGCATCCGAAAGCACGCTCCTTTGGAGCGTGCTTTAAAGGAGAAAAGTCACTGGATCCCGGCCTACGCCGGGACGACGAGAGGTGGGATGCGAGTGAAAATTCCGCATGGATGCCACGCGCCAGCGGAGCGTAAAGCAAACCACAAAGCTGTCCGCCGCGCAGGCCAACAAAAATGAACCTCTCCGGCCCCTTTATTCGCCGCCCCATCGGCACCATTCTGCTCGCGCTGGGCGTGTTTGTCTGTGGCGTGATTGCGTACTTCCAGCTGGGTGTCGCCTCCCTGCCGAATCTCGAATTCCCGGTGATCTTCGTTGTCGCGAATCAGCCAGGGGCGAGTGCCGAAAATATGGCCACCACCGTGGCGGCTCCTCTAGAGCGCCACATGGGCCAGATCTCAGGCGTTGATTCGATGGGTTCGAACAGCAAGGAGGGCCGGTCGTCGGTAATTCTGTTTTTCGGATTCGACAAGAATATCGATGGCGCGGCGCGCGATGTGCAGGCGGCGATCAATGCCGCGCTGCCGGATCTGCCAAGCGGACTGACGACCGCGCCGATCTATCGCAAGGCCAATCCCAACAACGATCCGGTGTTGTTGTTGTCGCTCACGTCGAAATCACATACGGCGGCGGAACTCTACAACATGGCTGATTCGCTGCTCTCGCAGCGTGTGCGCCAATTGCCCGGTGTCGCTGATGTCACTCTGGCCGGCGGCGCGACGCCGGCGGTGCGCGTGGATATCGATCTCGGCAAGCTGACGTCGATGGGCCTGTCCGCCGATCAGGTGCGCAACGCGATTGCGGCGGCCAATGTGACCTCGCCGCAGGGATTCTTGAGCGATGGCAAACGCACCATGACCATCGCGGCGAACGGAGCGCTCACCGAGGGCAATCAATTCGCCGATTTGATCATTGCGGTGAAGAACGGCGTGCCGATCCGCTTGCGCGACATCGCCACGGTGGGTGACGGGGCAGAGAGCAAGAATCAGGCGGCGTGGTTCAACGGCAAACGATCGATCCTCATAGCGATCACCAAGCAATCGACAGCCAACGTGATCGATACCGTCGACAGCATCTACGCGCAGTTGCCGTTGATGCGCAGCTGGCTACCGGAAGGCATCGAGTTGACGCCGTTCTTTGATCGCACGGCGACCATCCGCGCATCGATCCACGAAGTGCAGATCACGATGATGATCAGCATGACTCTGGTCATCTTGACGATGCTGCTGTTTTTGCGCCGGATCGCCCCGACCTTGATCGCGGGATTATCGGTGCCCTTGTCACTTTCGAGTGCGTTCATCGTCATGTACGTGTTCGATTTCACCCTCGACAATCTGACCTTGATGGCACTGATCATCTCGATCGGCTTTGTGGTCGATGATGCGATCGTGGTGATCGAGAATGTGGTGCGTCATCTGGATATGGGCAAGACGCGCCTGCAGGCCGCTTTGGATGGCGCACGCGAAATCGGTTTCACCATCGTTTCGATCACCGCCTCCCTGGTTGCGGTGTTCCTGCCGCTGCTTTTCATGGGTGGGTTCATGGGCATGATGTTGCATTCGTTCGCGGTGACGATTGCCGCGGCTATCGTAATGTCGGCAATCGTCTCGCTGACGCTGACCGCTTCACTGTGCGGCAGCTATCTGCAAGTGCACAAGGAAGAAAATCCGTCCCGCCTGGTGCAACGCATCGATGCCGGACACGCGTGGATGTTGAAAACCTATACGCGCTTCCTTGATTGGTCGCTGGATCATCCACGCACGATGAGCCTGCAGCCGCTGGTTCTGGTATTGCTGACGATCTGGTTGACCGGATTTCTCAAGTTCGGATTTGTGCCGGAACAAGATACCGGCATGATTCAGGGAACCACCGTTGCGAGTGCATCGATTTCCTACGAGTCGATGGTTGATCTGCAGCGCAAGGTCGCCGATATCGTTGCCGCTGATCCGGCGGTCGACAGCCTTGGCTCCTCGCTAGGCGGTGGTGGCTACCGAGCCGGCAGCAATCGCGGCAGTCTCTACATCAACCTCAAGCCGCTCGGCGAAGGGCGTGATCTGGCGACCTCGAAAGTCATGCGGCGCATTGCTGAGAAGACCAACAACCTTCCTGGCGTCCAGTTGCGCCTGCGCCCGGTCCAGGATATCGGCGGTGGCGGCCCCAGAGGCGGCGACTCTTCATACAGCTATTCGCTCAAGGGCAGCAACTACGACGACCTGGTCACGTGGGGGCCGAAGCTCGCGGCTGAAATGCGCAAGTTGCCCCAGTTCACCAACGTCAGCACTGAGCTCGATGAAGGCGGAGTGGCGCAGAATCTTGTGATCGATCGGGATACGGCGGCACGTCTTGGCATCTCGATCGGCGCCATCGACAGCACTTTGTACAACGCGTTTGGCGAGCGCCAGATCTCGACGATTTATTCGGATCTGAACCAGTATCGAGTCGTTCTCAATGCAGTCACTGGCGCGACTCCCGGCCTGGATACCTTGAGCACCCTGCATGTGCGCGCACGGGATGGCAGCATGGTGCCGCTATCAGCGCTGACCCGGATTGAATCGGGCATTGCACCCTTGTCGGTCGGCCACGATTTCCAATTCCCTGTTTTCGATGTCAACTTCAATCTCGCCGAAAACGTGAGCATGGGCGAAGCCGGGCCATTGATCGAACAGACTGTGCGCAACATGCGCATGCCCGGTGACATCAAGGCCGAGGGCGGCGGTAACTTCCGACGCTTCGAGCAACAGCAAAGCGGACAAGGGTTGCTGATCCTCTTTGCCATCCTGGCGGTCTATCTTGTCCTCGGAATTCTTTACGAAAGCTTGATTCATCCGGTCACCATCCTGTCGACGTTACCGGCTGCAGGCGTTGGTGCGTTGCTGGCCATGTTGGTGACAAATACTGAACTCTCCGTGGTTTCAGTCATCGCCATTGTGCTGCTGATCGGCATCGTCAAGAAAAACGCGATCATGATGATCGACTTCGCCCTGAACGCTGAGCGCGAAGGCGGCAAGAGCCCGATCGAGGCCATCCGCGAGGCTTGTCTGGTGCGCTTCCGGCCGATCATGATGACCTCGATGGTCGCCATCCTGGGCGCGTTTCCGTTGGCGATTGGCTTCGGTGTCGGTTCGGAGATGCGCCAGCCACTCGGCATCGCGATGATCGGTGGCCTGCTCGTCTCGCAAAGTCTGACATTGTTCTCGACACCGGCGTTGTACTTGGTATTTGCGCGGATCTCGCAGGGTCGTCGCGAACGCAAGCTAGCGCGGCGCGCGGCAAGGGAAGGGCAGCTGTCGGCTTCGATCGCGAAATCCTGACTAGCCAGCGATCCCGGCGACCGGGTGTTTCGAACTGCGATCAAACGCTTCTGTCCAACGTGGAAAACCATTGGTACATATCGCGGAGCCGCAATGATCCGTGCCACGTCGATTGAAGACGACGAATCAAAGTCGATCTTCAACGCATAAACGGAATTCGGTCCATCGGCGTTTTTCTCAGTTCAAAACACCAAGCATCGGCACCTTGGTAGTCGGTGCCTGCGCAAATGCAGGCGAGTTTTCCAACGGTAGAGGCTCAGCCTGTCCGATCACGATTACCGTAGGAAGAGTGGTCACGGCGAGCGCGGAGAAATCTGCGATCACAGTTACGGTAGGCATCAGGGTCACGCGAAGCTCGCGCTCGGAGGTAATGTTCCATCGCACGCCATTCGATGAGTCCGAAATACTGGCCGTCACCTTGACGCTGGGCAGCAAAATGGCGGCGACTGGTAATCGCGCATCGACTGAGAGCGTCGATTCGGCCGAGACGTTCAACGACAGCAAGGCGAGTAGTGCGCCTGCGAAAAGACTGGGTGCCACATTGCAATAATTGGATTGACGAGCATTCATTGGATTCTCCAGAAAACGGGACTTGCAAACTACATAGAGCAAGCACCATGCCACTCTTGAAGTTGCTATCGCTTGCAGGGAATAAGATGCGCAATCAATGACTTCGGTTGCCAGGTCAAAAGTCATGCCTGTGCAATCGGACACTTTTATGGACAGTCAGGTTTGTCAGTGGACAGTGCTATCGGTTGCACGCGGCAAGCCAGTCAATGAAGAATTGCTTCGTCAGCAGATCTCCGCCGCTCCAGCGAATCGACTCTTCGCCGCTACGTCGGCAGGGTCGAATTGAACTTGCTTTGACGGAGTTTCCCGAGAGTCCCACGCAAGCGGATCCAAGTCCGGAGCTCAGTGCATGAAAGTCAAAGGCAGAGGCGCTGGACCCTTGCCTTCGCAGGGGCGACGATTTGCTGTAATTGCGTGTGCTTAACGGTGCTGCACAGTTCTTCAAGTCGCCAAGCCAGCGCGAAATGTGAGATCTGGATATTCACGACAGCAGGGCCGGTCCGCTGTCGGCAGATCAGGAAGTCGTTGGCAATTGTGGCGAGCATCACAAGCGCCCGGCCGAGTCGTATGGATGCTCGGCCGAGTGCTTTTGGCACCGCGATCTATTCCGCCAGCGTCAGCAACGACGCATTTCCGCCTGCTGCTGTGGTGTTGATTGTCACCGTGCGTTCGGTGGCGAAGCGCAGCAGGTAATGTGGGCCGCCGGCTTTTGGACCAGTGCCGGACAGATTTTCGCCGCCGAAGGGTTGCACGCCAACCACTGCACCAACCTGGTTTCGGTTGACGTAACAGTTGCCGACTCTGGCGCGCTTGACGATATGGTCAATGGTGTCGTTGATGCGACTGTGGATACCCAGGGTCAGGCCGAAATTGGTTGCGTTGATCTGATCAATCACGTCGTCGAGATCTTCGGCCTTCCAGCGCAGTACGTGCAGGACGGGTCCAAAAATTTCCTTGTGCAGAATATCCAAGCGCGGAATTTCGTAGGCTCGCGGAGCGAAGAAGGTGCCATGCGCGGTGCCTTCACCAGGTTCGAGCTGGTTGATCAGTTTGGCTTCGCGCTCCATGCGCGTCGCATGCTCGCTTAGCACCTTGTGCGAGGCTTCGTCGATGACTGGGCCGACATCAGTTGAAAGCAGGCCCGGGTCACCCATGACCAGCTCATCCATCGCGCCCTTGAGCATCGTGATGACCTTGTCGGCGATGTCCTCCTGCACAAACAGTACTCGCGCGGCCGAGCAGCGCTGACCGGCCGAATCGAATGCGGAAGTGCAGAGATCTTTGACCAATTGCTCGGGAAGCGCGGACGAGTCGGCGATCATCGCGTTCTGTCCGCCGGTCTCCGCGATCAGAGCGGCAATCGAGGAATCGCGTGCAGCCAAGGTGCGGTTGATTGTCCATGCGGTTTCGGTCGAACCGGTGAAGCAAACGCCGGACACCTCAGCTTTGGTCAACAGCGAATTGCCGAGCACCGAGCCCTTGCACGGGACGAACTGCAGTACATCCGTCGGTACGCCCGCTTCATGCAGTAGTTTGACTGCGGCAAAGCCAACCAAGGTGGTCTGATCAGCCGGTTTGGCGATCACGCTATTGCCGGCGGCGAGTGCAGCGGCAACCTGACCCATGAAAATAGCCAGCGGGAAATTCCACGGACTGATGCAGACAAAAACACCGCGGCCATGCAGATACAGTTCGTTGGTTTCGCCCGTCGGGCCGGGCATGATTTCCGGATGGGCAAACAGTTTGCGCGCCATCGCGCCGTAGTAGCGCAGGAAATCCGCCGCTTCGCGTACTTCGGCGATCGCCGCCGACATGGTCTTGCCGGCTTCACGCACGCACAAGGCGATGAATTCGCCACGACGCGCTTCCAGCAAGTCGGCGGTGTGTTCGAGAATCTTGGCGCGACTGACAGCGGGCAAGTTGTTCCAGCCATCGTAGGCGCCTACGGCGTTGACCAGCGCTTTTTCAAGCACGGCGACATCGGCACCCCGGGTGTGACCGATGACTCGGCGACGATCGGCCGGATCGGTAACTTCGCGAGTCTCGCCACTGGGCGTAACGCCAGGAACCAGCGGTTCCGCGATCCACGGCTTGCGGGCGGCGTTGACGCTTTCGGCAAGGGCCTTCATTTCGTTGTCGTTGGATAGATTGACGCCCATGGAATTCTTCCGTTGCTCGCCGAACAGTGCGATCGGCAGGGGGATGCGGGGATGCGGTTTTGAAGCGAGCTGGCGAACTTGCTCGCAAGGATCGGCGACCAGATCACGGATCGGCACGTCTTCATCGACGATGCGATTGACGAAACTCGTGTTGGCTCCGTTTTCGAGGAGGCGGCGTACCAGGTAAGGCAGCAAATCCTCGTGACTGCCGACGGGCGCGTAGACCCGACACGGCACATCGAGATTCTTCTTGCCGATAACCTCGGCGTACAAATCGCCGCCCATACCGTGCAGGCGCTGGTACTCGAACGGGCGCCCGCGCGCGTAGTGATGGATTGCAGCAATGGTATGCGCGTTGTGGGTGGCGAATTGCGGATAAATCAAATCCGCGCCGACTTCCAGCAACTGCTTGGCGCAGGCCAGATAAGACACATCCGTATTCGCTTTGCGTGTGAATACCGGATAGCCGCCAAGACCGAGTTCTTGCGCATGCTTGATCTCTGAATCCCAATAAGCTCCCTTGACCAGACGCACACACCAGCGTCGCCCGGATTTGCGCGCAACATCGGCAAGCCAGTCGATGACGAAGGGCGCGCGCTTTTGATAGGCCTGAACGGCAAGACCAAAACCGTTCCAGCCTTCCAGCGACGGATCGACAAAGACCGCGCCGATGATGTCGAGCGAGAGCTCAAGGCGATCGGCTTCCTCGGCGTCGACGGTCATGCCAATGCCCCGGGCCATGGCCATCTGCGCGAGTTCAAGGACGCGCGGGGTCAGCTCGGCATGCACGCGAGCGCGGCTGGCGACGTCATAGCGCGGGTGAATGGCCGAGAGTTTGACGGAAATCGACGGCGCGTCGAGGACATCTTTCCATGGCCCGCGTTTGCCCAGCGTGACGATCGCATCGCGATATGCCTGCATGTAACGCGCAGCATCGGCTTCGGTCAGCGCCGCTTCGCCGAGCATGTCGTACGAGTACCGGTAGACCGCATTGGCTTTCTGCGCGGCGCGCTCCTGCGCTTCCTTGAGGGTACGCCCCATGACGAACTGATGACCCATGATGCGCATTGCCTGACGCACCGCGAGGCGGATCACCGGCTCGCCAGCGCGACCGACCAATCGGCGCAGGGCACCGATGAAGTTCGTGCGTGTCTCCTCAGCCAGTTCGACCAACTCGCCGGTCAGCATCAAGCCCCAGGTTGAGGCGTTGACGAACAGCGATTCGCTGGCGCCAACGTGTTTCTTCCAGTTGGCTTCACCGAGCTTGTCGCGGATCAGCTTGTCAGCGGTTTCCGCGTCGGGAACCCGCAAAAGCGCTTCAGCCACGCACATCAAGAGCACACCTTCTTCACTCGAAAGATCGTATTCACGCATGAACGACTCGACGGCGGTTTGATCGTCGGCCTTGGCCCGGATGCGCGAGACCAGATCGGTCGCCAACGCGAGGACCTGCTCGCTCTCGATCGAAGACATGCTGGCGTCAGCAAGCAACTCGACGACCGCCTCGGTCTCATCCTTGGCCCAGGCTGCGGTGATGCGCGCACGCGCGGGATCGCTCGTTTCAGGCAATTCGGGTGAAAGGATTTCGCTCACGATCAGTGGGCTCTCGGTTGATGCTGCGGCGACGCCTGGGTGGATGGCGGCGTGGCAGGGTGGGTAAAGGATCTTGACGGCCCGTTTTCAAAGACCGGTACTGACGATTCTTCGTTGTGACGTCAGACACCTCTAGTAAGCTCGGTTTCACGCGGCCCCTAGTGTAGAGACGCAATCTGGCGCGGCCAAGCCTTGCGACCTTACGCCATCCACAATATCGATGTTCTTGGCTCTTCGTCCTTGCCGGTATAGCGTGTGCTCATCTATCATTCCAAGGTTCCACGTCCACCGTTCCCATTCGCGATGGACGCTCCGGCCAGTTCTCGGCCACTTTTGGAAAGGGGTTTCGCCTCGGTCAGTGGCCTGATCAGGTGGCGAATCGATTGATCCACGTATTCAAGGTGATGGCAATGATGTCAGTTGGGATCTCGCGAATGCGCCGTATGCTGACCGCAGCGGCACAGATCGTTTTCGGCCTGCTCGCGAGTACAGCGGCAAGCGCAAATCCGGTGCCATGGCAGCTCAACATGACCCGGGGCGCCTCGCAGACCTCGCGTGAAGTTCATGATATTCACATGATCGTGCTTTGGATTTGCGTGGCGATCGGCGTTGTCGTGTTCGGCTTCATGTTTGTCGCGATGTTCCGTTTCCGCAAGTCGAAGGGCGCGGTCGCGGCGACCTGGAGCCACAGCACAAAGCTTGAGGCAATCTGGACGATCATCCCGATTATCATCCTGATCGCCAGCGCCTGGCCGGCAACCACCTTGCTGCTGCGTATGGGTGACACCTCCGATTCGGAAATGACCATCAAGGTCACCGGCTATCAATGGAAATGGCGCTACGAATACGTCGACTACTTTGGCAAGGAGCCGGGCATCAATTTTGTCTCCAGCCTCGAGTCGCAGTCCAATCGAACGCGCCAACTCGGGTCGGGAATGGATCCCAATGCAATCAAGGTTGATGGTTATTCCACGTATCTGATCGATGTTGACAAACCGCTGGTGTTGCCCGTTGGGGTCAAGGTGCGTTTTGTGATCACTGCTGACGATGTGATCCATTCCTGGTGGGTGCCGGCGCTTGGCTGGAAGCAGGATGCAATTCCGGGAATCATCAATTCAACCTGGACCCGGATTGACGAGCCAGGCCTCTATCGCGGTCAGTGTGCCGAGCTTTGTGGTCGAGGCCACGGCTTCATGCCGATTGTAGTCAAGGCATTGCCGAAGGCTGAATTCGAGCAATGGATGGCTGCACAGGTCCCCGCACCGAAAGCCGAAGCCACCGCCACCACACTTGCACCGACGACAGCCCCACAGGGTTGATTCCGTTTCAGAATTCTTGAGGTAGAGGCTATGGCACACGCTGCCGTCCACGACGCACATAACGACACCCACGATCACAAGCCCCAGGGTTTTCTGAATCGCTGGCTGTTCACGACCAACCACAAGGACATCGGTACGTTGTACCTGGTGTTTGCCTTGGTCATGTTTTTCACCGGCGGTTCGATGGCCATGGTCATCCGTGCCGAACTGTTTGAACCCGGCATGCAGCTCGTGCAGCCCGAGTTCTTCAATCAGATGACAACGATTCACGCGTTGGTGATGATTTTCGGTGCGGTCATGCCGGCCTTCGTCGGACTCGGCAACTGGATGATCCCGCTGCAGATCGGTGCGCCGGACATGGCGTTGCCGCGCATGAACAACTGGTCGTTCTGGATTCTGCCGTTTGCGTTCGTGCTTCTGCTTTCGACGCTGTTCATGAATGGTGGTGGCCCTCAAGGTGGCTGGACGCTCTACCCGCCGCTTGCACTGCAAGGCGGCAACAGCATCGCTTTTGTCATCTTCGCCATCCACATGATGGGTATCAGCTCGATCATGGGCGCGATCAATATCATCGCGACGATTTTGAACATGCGCGCGCCGGGCATGGATCTGCTCAAGATGCCGATTTTCACCTGGTCGTGGCTGATCACGGCATTTCTGCTGATCGCCGTGATGCCGGTGCTTGCCGGCGCCGTGACCATGTTGCTGACGGACAAGTATTTCGGCACCAGCTTCTTCAACGCCGCGGGTGGTGGTGACCCGGTGATGTTCCAGCATATCTTCTGGTTCTTCGGTCACCCCGAGGTTTACATCATGATCTTGCCGGCTTTCGGCATCGTTTCAGAGATCATCCCGACCTTCTCGCGGAAACCTCTGTTTGGTTACCAGGCGATGATCTACGCAGTCGCATCAATCGCGTTCTTGTCATTCATCGTCTGGGCCCACCACATGTTCTCGGTCGGCATGCCCTTGGGCGGCGAGCTCTACTTCATGTACGCGACGATGTTGATTGCGATCCCTACAGGTGTGAAGGTGTTCAACTGGGTGACCACGATGTGGGAAGGCTCGTTGACCTTCGAGACGCCCATGCTGTTTGCGATCGCCTTCGTCATCCTGTTCACGATTGGCGGATTTTCGGGTCTGATGCTGGCCATCGTGCCGGCGGATTTCCAGTACCACGATACCTATTTCGTGGTCGCCCATTTCCACTACGTGCTGGTAACCGGTGCGGTCTTCGCGATCATGGCGTCGGTGTATTACTGGCTGCCGAAGTGGTCGGGCAACATGTACAGCGAGCGCTGGGGCAAGATTCACTTCTGGATGAGCGTGATCTCGGTGAATGTATTGTTCTTCCCGCAGCACTTCCTCGGACTGGCCGGCATGCCGCGCCGTATTCCGGATTACAACGTGGCCTTCGCCGACTTCAACATGATCAGCTCGATCGGTGGTTTCTGGTTTGGCTTGAGCCAGTTGCTGTTCGTCGGCGTTATCGTGCACGCCGTTTACTTCTCGAAGAATCGTGCAACCAGCCAAGTCTGGGAAGGTGCCAAGGGGCTTGAGTGGACAGTGCCGTCGCCAGCGCCACATCACACCTTTACCGTGCCGCCGGTGATTGATGATTCCATGCTTGCGCATGGTGATGTGACGCATTGAGTTTGAGGCGTTGTTTGAGTTTTGGGCTAGATTTTTTTTGGGGTCCGAGAACGAAGGCTTTTGACTGATCCACCATTGATGAACTGATGAAACCTGAGAACGCCAAGTTGGAACCAACCAAACCTGTCGCGCATGATGCGCGTGGGATTGCCAAGGTTGCCTTGGGCGTGGTTTTTGCGGCGTTTCTGCTCGGTTTCGCAATGGTGCCGATCTATCGGATTGCTTGCGAGCACGTGCTCGGAATCCGCATGTCGGGCGAGGCCGCGGATGCAGCTCAGGTGGCGTTGATGACCGAGGACAAATCGCGCACGATTGCGGTCGAGTTCGTGGCCAACGTCAACAGCAAGTTGCCTTGGACATTCAAACCGGAAAACGCTCGCATCGAGATACACCCCGGTGCGCTGACCGAAGTCTGGTTCGATGCATCCAATCTTTCCGATGCGGCGATAGTCGGCAACGCGGTGCCGAGTGTGGCACCTGCCGAAGCTTCTCCTTTCTTCAACAAGACCGAGTGTTTCTGTTTCACTGAGCAGACGCTGGATGCTGGCGAATCGAGGCGCATGCCCGTGCGTTTCGTCGTCGATCCGCAACTGCCCAAGGAAACCAAGACCTTGACGCTTTCCTACACGTTTTACGCGAATGAGTTGGCCACCAAGCAGTTGAGCGTGGTGCCAGTGCCGGTCGCCGGTGTCGCGAAAAATTGACCTAAATCCTAGAGTCCGGGGTTCCAAGAACATGGCGCAAACACACGATGCGTATTACGTCCCTCACGGCAGTCACTGGCCGATCGTGGGTTCCATCGGATTGTTCAGCACGGTCATCGGTGCGGCCAATTGGATCAACGGTGGCACGGGTCTGACCACTTCGCCGCTGATGTATCTCGGCCTCGCGATCATCGCCTTCATGATGTTCGGCTGGTTCGGAACGGTCATCCGCGAGTCGATTGCCGGCAATTACAACAAGCAGGTCGATGTCTCGTTTCGCATGGGAATGATGTGGTTCATCTTTTCCGAAATCATGTTCTTTGCCGCATTCTTCGGTGCATTGTTCTATGCGCGCATGTACTCGGTGCCGTGGGTGGGCGGCGAAGGTCACGGTGGCTTGACCAACTACTTCCTGTGGCAAGGCTACACACCAACCTGGCCGACCAACGGGCCCGGTGACATCGGTGGCAATTTCGAAACGATTCCGGCTTGGCACTTGCCGTTGATCAATACCCTGCTGCTGCTCAGTTCAGGCGTTACCATCACCTTTGCCCACCATGCCTTGCGCTCTGGCTATCGTCGCGCGCTGCTGGTCTGGCTGGGTGCAACCGTCTTGCTCGGTGCGACGTTCCTGTATTTCCAGGCGACTGAGTACATGGAGGCGTATCAGCACCTCAATCTGACCCTCGGCAGTGGCATTTACGGTTCAACCTTCTTCATGCTGACCGGGTTTCACGGTATGCACGTGACCCTCGGCGCCATCATGCTGACGGTGATGTGGTTCCGCTGTGCCAAGGGACATTTCACCAAGGATGACCACTTCGGATTTGAAGCCGTCGCCTGGTACTGGCACTTCGTCGACGTGGTCTGGCTCGGGTTGTTCGTGTTTGTGTATGTGCTTTAAGAGCCGGATGTAGGCATTTGGGGATTCGAGATTTGGAAGCGCCAGTTGCTTGTGCAACGTTTGGCGCTCGATTCTTTTAATCCCGAATCTCGAATAGCCGAGTTCAACCGCCGAACGGCGGGTCATTTCGCGGCTTAGAGGCCGTGCGGCTGGATGATTCCGGTCGCCATGCCGATGATGATCAGTACGATCAGCAGAATCGATAGCCCGATGCGGCGGGTCAGTGCCTTGACCGTGCGGTCACTGCTGCCCTTGTCGGTCATCATGTAATACATGCCGGCACCTAGATTCCAGACGATGGCGATGAGAAAAACGACGATCAGGATCTTGCCTGCCATGTGGATGTTCCCTGGCGAAGTGAGTTTGTTTCGGTTCGGCCGATTATAGTGGCTGGATTGCGCAATAGACGCTGGGTGCGACCATCGGTATTGGCGGTTGTGCTGCTGCTGACCGGTGTAGTGGCTTTTTCCTGGCTGGGCATTTGGCAGATTAAACGAGCGCACGAAAAAGAAGCTTTGCTGGCCTCTTACGCGGGCGCGGCCCTGGCGCCGACGATTCCGTTGGCGACCGCTAGAGTGCAATCCGCACAGGTGGTCAATCCGCATGTATCCATGCGTGGTCGATTCGATGTCGCGCACGGATATTTGCTGGATGATCAAATTCGCGACGGTCGTCAAGGAGTCTTGGCGTTCGCCCTATTTGAACCGAATGGCGATGCGCAACCGTTGTTGGTCAATCGCGGTTTCATCGTGCGCGATCAAGCCACCCAGCTGCCCGATTTGCCGAAAGGTGAGGTCGCCTTGTCCGGTCTTTACGCACCGTCACCCGGCTCTGGTTTGCGTCTGGGCGGCAATGCGTTGCCGAGGCAGGATCATTGGCCGAAATTGACGATTTACATAGATCCAAAGGAAATCGCCGCAGATCTCGGCCGACCCATTGATTCCCGGGTTTTGCTGCTGGATGCTGATCCTGAATCGGGCTTTGTTCGGGAATGGACGCCCCAGGTCATGTCGCCAGAACGCCATCGCGGTTATGCGTTTCAGTGGTTTTGTTTTGTCATCGCTTCCGTCGTCATTTTAATCGTGCTGCATTGGCGGCGTGAGCCCGGAGAGTCAACCTGATGCACGATAGAAATCGCAAACGTCTGCAACTGGTCCTGATTGGATCGCTCTTTGCCATGCCATTGCTGGTTGCAGCAGTTCTGGTGGTGAGCGGGTGGATGCCTGGCACACGCAGCTTTGGTGTGGGCATCGTGCCGCAGCGCTCGGTTGAGGGCGTTGCGGTGAAGCTTGCCGACGGATCCCCATTGAATTGGATTGACCCGGACTGGCGCTGGAGTCTGGTCGCCGTCCCGGGTCGCCAGTGCGCAGCGCAATGCATTGCTCAACTGGATTTGATGCATCGGGCACGGATCACTCTCAATCAGAAATCCGCTCGGGTTCGCCTGATATATATCGGTGCGCCACCGCAAGGCCCGAGAACCAGCGAACTGATGGCGCCTTGGCAAGTGGGCGACGATGTTAACAACGGTTTCGCCGAATGGAGACCGGATGTGGATGACGGGGTGGCGGCTGTACTGGTGAAGCCCGATGGCGTCGCTGTCACTTTCTACCCGGATGGTTTTGATGCCAATGGCTTGCGCAAGGATCTGGCCAAGGTGACCAAGTGAAGATCCCGCAACATGCGTGGTCCTGGTCGACTCGACTGGCGGTACTGGGCGCGAGCGTCGCGTTTTGCCTTATCGTTTTTGGTGCGTTTGTGCGCTTGAGCCACGCCGGTTTGTCATGTCCGGATTGGCCAACCTGCTATGGCCAGGCCACCTGGCCTGGCCATGAAAGCAGCATTGCCCAGGCCAATGCGGCGTTTCCTGAGCGACCCGTGGAAATGCACAAGACCTGGCGCGAGCAAGGCCACCGTATGGTTGCGGGTGCGCTGGGTATCTTGATTCTGTTGCTCGCGGCAAGCGCTGTGTGGCCACGTAAAAGGGCGTTGGCCGCTGTTGCCTTGGCCGCCATCGCAGCAGCCATTGGCGTTGCGAGTTACATCGGCGGCGCACCTGTTGTGTCGGCAATTTGTTCGATCGTCGCGCTCGCCACGCCGGTGGTTATCGCTGCACGGATGAATCGTCCTGCGCCGTGGCGAATCGCGGTCCTATTGCTTTCGGTGGTGGTTTTCCAGGCCATGCTTGGCATGTGGACGGTGACGTGGTTGCTCAAACCCATCGTGGTCATGGGCCATCTGCTCGGTGGACTGACCACCTTCGCCCTGCTCAGTTATGTCGCCTTGCGTCTGCTCGGCGTTGGTGCCGACGACGAGCATTGGGCGCCGACGCGCAAACTCGTTGCGATCGGTCTGGTTTTACTCGGATTGCAGATTGCCCTGGGAGGCTGGACCAGCGCCAACTATGCGGCGCTGGCCTGTGGGCTGGATTTCCCAACCTGCCAAGGGCAATGGTGGCCGCCGACTGATTTCCATCAAGGCTTCGTGCTGTGGCGTGGTATCGGCGTCAACTACGAAGGTGGCATCCTTGATGCTGCGGCGCGTAACGCGATCCAGATGACTCATCGTATCGGCGCGCTGATCGTGTTCTGTTATCTCGGCTGGCTCTCACATCGCTTGGCGCGTCGTGGCCTGCGCTTGCCCGCGATCGCGCTTGGAATCGGACTCGTGGTGCAGGTGAGCCTCGGTATCGCCAACGTCAAGCTGGCCTTGCCCATGCCGGTGGCGCTCGGCCATGTTTGCGTAGCGATTCTTCTGCTTTTCACCTTGATCTTCCTGCTGGCGCGAACGCAGCGCCGCGTGACGGCGCAGGCCTGAGCCGCTACCGTGATGACCCCTTCGCCAACCAACGCCGTGCGACGCATGCCCTCGCTAGCCCATGAATATTTCGAGCTGACCAAGCCGCGCGTCGTCGCGCTGATCGTGTTTACGGCGATCATCGGCATGTTCCTCGCCGTACCGGGTTTGCCGCCGCTTAAGGAATCGGTCGCCGGTTTTATCGGCATCTGGCTGGCGGCCGCTTCGGCGGCGGCGATCAATCATCTGATCGATCAGCGCATCGATCGTCTGATGGCTAGAACCTCACATCGACCGCTGGCAACAGGAACCCTGACACCGACTCAAGTATTGGTTTTCGCGATTGTGCTCGGCACCTTGTCGATGACGATCCTGATCACTCTGGTGAACAACTTGACGGCGATTCTGACGTTTGCGTCGCTGATCGGTTACGCCATCGTCTACACGGCGTTTCTCAAGCGTGCGACTTCACAGAACATCGTTATTGGCGGAGCGGCGGGTGCGGCTCCTCCATTGCTCGGCTGGGTCGCCGTGACCGGTCACGTGCATCCCTATGCCTTGCTGCTGTTTTT
>JBBSVJ010000069.1:0-16074 GCA_038233665.1 Lysobacterales bacterium | reverse complement strand
GTCGCCGAGGTCGAGTCAAAAAACGAAGATTTGAGCAAACAGCTTGCCGCTCAGCGCGCGACGGCGGATGCCGATGTTTCGCGCTTGCAAGGCGAAGTTGCCTCGCTAAAGTCTGAAAACGCGAGTCGCAAGCGGGATTCGAGCAAGATGGCTGCGCTGGAGCGTTCGCTACGAGAAGCGATGGCGCAGCGCGCGGATGCAGATCGTCAGTTGACAGCCATCACTGCAACACCAAAAAATGATGCGGCCGGCGGCTTGGCGACGCGAAGCGTCACGGTTCCGCGGGTGTCGGCGGTCACCGCTGAATCGGTCGCGGCCGACGGTATCAAGTTCGGTAAATATCACGCGCTTATCATCGGTGTGCAGAACTACACCAGCTACGACACGCTGAAAACTCCAATCAGCGACGCCCAGGCGATCGCGAGCGTGCTAGAAAAGCGTTATGGCTTCCAGACCACGACGCTTTTGGATGCTGATTTTTCCTCGATCGTTGGCGGAATTGTGCAGTTGTCCACCAAAATCGGTCCCGACGACAACGTGTTGATCTACTTCGCTGGCCATGGCGTGCTCAATGCTGCTCAGCGCGGTTTCTGGCTGCCGCTTGATGCGCGTCAAAGCGATCGCAGCCCCGCGTTACCTACCGAGACGCTGGCGGAGTTTCTCGCCATGTTCAAGGCGCGCAGCGTACTGGTCATTGCCGATTCATGTTTTGGCAGCGCACTTTCGGGGTCAGTCAGCAGCTACACCAGCGGGCCTTCGGAATACGAGAAGGGCATTCCGAATGGGTACCTGAGCCGCAAGGCCCGATACGTCCTGTCGTCTGGTGGGCTCAGTCCGGTACTGGATCAGGCCGGCGATGGGCATTCAGTATTTGCCTCGGCTTTGCTCAAGGTGCTGCGTGAAAACGACCGTATCCTGACTCAGACCGGACTCGAGAAGGCGTTGGCTGGGCCGGTCCGCGAAAGTTCTGCGCGTATCGGCTTGGTGCAGTCGCCGGATTTGAAAAAGGTGCGTGAGGCGGGTGATGCAGGTGGGGCGTTCTTCCTTGTACCGAAGTCGGCGCCTGACAAGGGCTGATCGCTTGCATCGAAATTGGTCGAAAGGGCGGGATGCAGATCTGGGTTCCGTGACTGCTGTATTTCGGCTTTGTGCGAACGAGATTGGTGCATGGCAGCAGGCATTTGTGACGAAGGATTGCGAGAACTGGCCGATTCAAGTGCGTGCTCGCGGATTGCACCTGGGATTACACACGAGAAAGCAGGCAGCGATGAGTCAAGGGGAGAGCATCATGTGCGGTGACGTTGTATCGGTTGGCACAAAGACACGAATTTCTTGCTGTTCGCGTATTGCTTTGGCGAAATTGCTTCTGTTGATTGCCTCGTCGAGCTTCGCTGCGGCGTCGGTTGTCGTTGCGCCGAATATCGTCGTCAACGTCAAGGCGCCTGGTGGTGCAGTGGCATCCGGCGCGGCGACATCGGCGGCAACCGTACAACTGAGCGCCATCGGTGATGTCGATGGATCAAACAACTCGATTGTGTTGCCGCTTGCAGGGACGCCGTAATGACTCGCTGCACCCGAATTCCTTTGCAACGGATCGCGATGCTGATTCCGCCCAGTATTGAGACGGTGTCCATGCGTTCCCCGGCCAACGAGCAACGGGTTGTCGTGGGCAAGAGTGGCCAGGTCTCAAGGCACTTCAGCAAATTCGATAGTGCCGGGTCGGGTGGTTTCGCCCGTTCGGATCAGATCGCTACGTATTCGTCCGCCGTTGAGCCACAGGGGCGCGCATGCGGAATGGCGCAAAGGCGCGATATTGACGCGTCGCGAGATGTATTCATGAATGTCACGCCGACTCGTTACCCATTGGAAGGCAGTGCACTGATGCCGCTCAATGCTCGGGGACAAACCGCTTCCAGTGGAGCAGCTGATCTTTCCACGCCTGTTTTTCCAGTGTGCATTAGTCCAGACCGCCAACCTGGCAGGCTGACTTTGGGCGTTCCACGATTGTCATAGAGAGTTGAAAAGGCGGGCGACGTAGTTGAGCGCCGTCAAAATCAAATTTTCCATAGGGGAATATTGTCATGCGTAGCTTAACCAAGCCGATAGTATCAAGGTCGATCATTCGCACTATTTCCAAAGTGCTGTTTGCCGGATTGACCATGATCGGGGCAGCACCAGCTTTCGCTGCCTCGTCGGGTGCCGTGCCCGACCTTTCGGTCAAGATCGACGCCGCAGGTGCGGCATTGGTCGCCGGGTCGCCAACCCAGTTGGTAATCCGCGTGCAGAATCATTCGGATGTCGGCGGCGGAGATAATCGTTTGGTTGTTCCGCTTGCCCAAGGATTGCAGGCGCTTACATGGACCTGCGCGGCGAGAGCGGGCAGTCAATGCGCGAACGCCTCCGGCAGCGGTTCATTGAACGAATCCCTGCAGGGTCTGAATGCAAATTCGGCCCTTGAGTATGTGCTCCAAGCTGACGTGGGCGCCTCGGCACCACCCTTCGTTGATGTATCTGCCCAGATTAATCTGACCGGACAAGCTCGCTGCGCCAGCGGTGAAACAGCACCTTGTCGAACCAGTCTCAGTCTGGCTAGTGGGCCTGGCGTCTTGTTGGATATCCGTTCGCAGGCAAAGGCGCTCAAACCCGGAGAGGTTGTTCGGTACACCATCACCGCACACACGGTCAGCACGCAGTCCGATGCCGCAGGCACCGTGCTGCGCAGCCCAGTGCCGGCGGGATTGATCAATAGCAACTGGCGTTGCCGCTCGGCGGTCGGCGCCTGCGGGCAAGCATCAGGGCAAGGTTCTATCGATCAGACGCTTGGCAATTTTTCCACAGGCAGCGTCAGTTTCGACGTCATCGCGACAGTCGCAGCCGACGCACCCGCAAGCATTGTGCAGGCAGCAGTTGCCGTTCCGCCGTACGGTGGCAGCTGTGCAATTGCAAGGAATGGCACGCTGACCTTTCGTTCCGCGCCGTGCAGCGCACGAAATGTACTTGCGACATCTGCCAATATTCTGATCAGTCGTAGCGAGGATTATCTTGCAGACGCGTCGACGATCTCGACACGCTTCGTGCTCGACAACAACGGCAGTCAAGCTGACGGAAGCGTCGTTGATGCCGTACTTGGTGTCGGAGTTTCACATCTTGACTGGACGTGTGTGGGCCGCGGCGCCACGTGTCCCCAGGCTAGCGGTAGCGGAGCGATCCATCAGACGATAGCGACATGGCCCGCGTCCGGGCGTCTTGTCTACGACCTCGTTTCAAAAGTTGCTTCATCGTCAACGAGTAGGGCGAAGAACGATCTGCGGGTGACGCCATCGGCCCGCGGTATCTGTGCCGCGAGTGGAGATTCCGGAACCTGCGAGGCGTTGTACTCGATTCCGACCGATCATGCGGGCTTGAAATTGAGTCAGAGCGTTGACGATCTTGGTGCACGTGCGGGCGACGTGGTCACCTATCGCATCAATGTAGGCAATGCTCCCTCTGCTGATCCAGCGCGCGATGTTGTTTTGTACATGGCGCAGCCAAGAGGCATCGATGCATTCGTATCCTGGACATGCAGCGCGAGTGTCACATCGACGACCGCATGCCCAAGGTCATCAGGTGCCGGTGCGTTGCGCGAAATGTTCGCGCAGCTTGCTCCGTCATCCGATCTGAATTATGTGATCCAGGCGCGCGTCGGCGCTCATCCACCGGCAACGATCAGCGGGCGCGCGACGTTGACCTCGCCGGCTTCCACCGGGCTGGGCTGCGGTGCATCGGACGCGACCAGCCATGCATGCGTCACCAGCAGTCAATTCTCGACCGTTCCTGTCATTGCGCTCGACCAATCGATGTCGGCGGACACACTTGCGCCGGGCAGCATGGTTGATTATTTCCTTGACGTTTTCAATCTTGGCGCGAGTGCCGATCTCGTGAAGGTGCGTAATTTCCTTCCTACCGGTCTGTCGAATGCGTCATGGGTATGCGCCGATCTTGGCATGGGCTGTCCTGTCGCCAGCGGCACCGGCAGCGTGGTCGCGAAGCTGACACAGATGCCGACCGGTTCGGGGGTCCGCTACCATGTCTCTGCAGAAGTGGACGGAACTCAGCCGCAAAGTGCATCCAGCGTCCTGACGGCCGTGCCTTCAAGTGGCGGGCGTTGTCAGGATTCCGCGGGCAGCTCGATCGGCAGCGCCCCATGCATCGATCGGATTACCAGTAGCTTTGAACCGAAAATCGAGTTGACCCAGACTTCCAGCGAGCATCAACTACTTCGCGGAGGGGTCATTCACCACGCGCTGATCGTGAAGAACCTTGGTGCTCCGGCGTTGAATACGCGTCTCGCGTTGCCGATGGCAGCCGGCATCAGTCGGTCAGACTGGACTTGTGACGGCTTCGGCGGAGCGACATGTCCCCAGATAGCCGGAGTCGGCGGCATCAGTACGCAAATTGCGAATCTGCCTTTCAATGCCTATTTGCGCTATTCCATACGATCGTTTCTGACCAACGACGCACCTGCCACTATTTCTTCGATTGCGACGACTACGCCTGGTGCCAAGACGCTCTGCGCCGACACAGGTTGCACGAGCACGCTTTCGCTGCCCGTTACAGAAGTGCCGGCGGCGAACCTTCAGGTGACGGTAAGCAATAGCGCAAAAAGCGCGCAATCCGGAGCGACATTGAATTGGGATGTCGATGTGCGAAATCTCGGCACTGAATCATCTGCAGCATTTTCGTTGTCGAGCGTGCTCGCCGGCTCCGGTGTGACAATCAACAGCTGGACTTGCAGCGGAACGGAGTGCCCGGCAGCGGAAGGAAGCGGTCCTATACAGCAGGGGGTTGCGTCGCTGTCGGTTTACGATTCTTCAAATGATGAAAAGGCCAGTGCACCGGGTAAGCTGCATTTTGTAATCAACGGGAGCCACACGTCGAACTCGGTTACCGGTAACTCGTTGGCTATCAAGCTGACACCGTCTGGCGGTGATACCTGTTCGCCTGCGTCATGTCTTGCCGATTCGCGCGTTGCCGATGCTCCACTTGGTCTGCAACCCATATCACTTTCAATGACGAGCAACGATTTCGAAGTTCTCCCGAATAGTTCTTTCACTTATGAATTCGGAGTGAATTTCTCGAGCTTTGGCTCCCTACCTCCGGTGTCTGTGTATTCAGTGGACCCCGTCGGCGTGGTGTCGTCATCGTGGACGTGCGTGGCCAATTCGAATGCAACGTGTCCCAACCCTGCTTCGGGTACCGGTCCCATCGACAGCGTCATTTCGTTGGTCGGCGATGGTGCGGTCGTCTTCACCGTTGTCGCCATCACGGGCCCGACGATTCCGAGCGAGATGGAATTCTCTGCCGGCGCCAGCCCGGGATCATTCTACTGTGTCCCAGATTCATGCATGGTTTCGTTGCTCGTACCCAACGGACAGGAAGAGCTGGATCTTTCATTGACAGCCGATCTTGAAGTGGTGCAGCCAGGCGATACGGTTAATTACACATTCGATGTTTTCAACAATGGCGCATCCGTTGGCGGCATCGTTGTTGACGGATTCGACTCGCCGAGTTTCGCGTTCAGCTCGTGGACGTGTCAAGACGTCAAAGGAGGCTCCTGCGGAGCCGGAAGTGGTCCTTTAATGGACACTATTTCTTATCTTGAGAGCGGTTTCTCACAGACCTATACGATTACGGCCAACGTTGGTGATGTATTGCCGCCGAGCATCGACTATCGTGTTTCGGTATCACCGTTGCCGCCGCAACCCGACTCACCGCTGGGGAGTTTCAATTGCATTCCCGCGTCGTGCGACGCTTCGCTGGCTTTGCAGACGGCATCTCCGACAGTGGTCTTGACAATGGACGCTGAGACCGGCGGCGTGGGAGGCGGTACTACTTATATGCATTTTGTCTACACGATCAGCAACCCCGGCCCGGCAGATGTTGAGGGTATTTCGGTCTATGGCATCGATGACCCCAATTTCCCTTCGTCTTCATGGACCTGTGCGGGAACGGGGGCTATGTGCGCGCCGTCTGGAAGCGGCCAACTTCAAGATTTCATTGAAGTCCTTCCAGCCAATTCTTCAGTAACCTATACGGTGGATCCCGGCTTCACCGCGTTTCCGACTCCGATTACGACTTACACCGGTGGAGCAGCGTCGGGCCAGGGGTCGTCCTTTTCCTGCACGCCTGTGTCGTGCTCGGTGTCGCGCACCTTCGGTGGCCCGTCTTCCCCGGCCGAGTTCGCCATTACAAAAACCGCTAATCGCAGTGCGCTTACGCCTGGTGGCAATGTTCGATACACGGTAACGCTTGCAAACACGGGAAGTGTAGATTCTGGTCCCATCCAGTTCATCGATGCCATTCCCAACGGTTTGACCGCATTCAACTGGACATGTGCAGCGAGCGGTGATTTTGTCTGCGAGCAGACCTCGGGAAGCGGTTCATTGAACGAGAATTTCGGATCCTTCCCACAAGGTGCTTCGGTTACCTACACGGTTGATGCGCGGGTTTCGTCAGGCGCCTCTGGTTCGGTGATCAACAAAGCCGCTTTGTCTGGAGACAATATCCAGTGCAACCCGACCAATTGTCAGGCAGTGTCCAGCCTGCCGGTGACACCACCTGCGGATATCGTCATCAGCAAGTCGGCATCGCCGGCGGCCGGGTCAACCGTCAATCCTGGCGCGCCAATTTCCTGGACGATTTCCGCACTGAATTCGGGTGGTCCGACGACCGCGACGCTCACGCTCAGGGACGTTCTGCCGATCTCGTTGTCTGCGATCAGCGTTACAACTGGACAGGGCGTGGTTTGCGATTCGCTCACTCCAACTCCAGGCTCGGTACTTGTGTGCTCAATCGCCGCCGGCTTCACTGGGCAATCGAGTGTTTCGATTGCTGCGACGGTGGCACCTGGCGCGACCGGGGCGGTTGTCAATTCCGTTACTGCGACGGGTGTCAACGGTATAGCTTGCAACAGTTGCAGCGTCAGCAATCCGATTGCGCAGATCATCGATCTGGCGCTGATGAACGCCCGTCCATTCGTGGCTGGCGGGATTTCTGGAACCTTGATTGATGTGGTAAATCTTTCCGACATTGCCTCGGCTGGCAGCACCGTGTCGGTTTCGCCTGCGTCGGCGCTACGTCTCACATCGCCATTCTCATCGGAATGTACGGCGGTAACCGGAGCAGATGGTGAAGTTTCGGTAATCTGTCAGAGCCCTCCAGAAACTGAAGGAATCAGCTGTCTTTCCGGCGGATGCGTGCTTGGCGCGATAGCGCCAGGTGCGGCAATGACGTTCTTCGTCGCGCTTGACGGATCGTCGGCAGCGACGGTGCAGCTCAGTGCGCTCGGCGATCCAGACACTTCGAATAACACGATTGTATTGCCTGCTGTAGGAGCGCCATGATGATTCGCAACGTCTGCGTCAGATCGAAGAAGATCCGGATAATTCTGGCGTCCACAGCGCTGATGATGCCGGCATTTTCCTGGGCCAATCAGCAGTTGGTGGTTGTGCGCAAGAACGGTCAGGTTTCTACCGCCGTTGCCAAAGCCGGGGCTGCCGGTGCAGCTACAGCCGCTTGTTCCGATCAAAGTGTCGCGTTTGCCTTTACGGTTGAGCCGCAAGGAGGTATCAGCAGCATCGACCTTCAGCGGGGCGTCGATAGTTCGCGGGATGTGGTACTCGAGGTCACCCTGACATGTTCGGTATTGCAAGGCACCGCGTTGATACCGTTCAACGCGTCAGGCGGAACCGCAGTCAGTGGAACCGATTACCTGTCCACGCCGGGGGTGGCTCTACTTAATCTGAGCAGCGCGGCTGACGGTGGCGCTCAGGCGCCCGTTCCGGCAACTGTTCATATCGACGTCCTCGATAATTCGTCATCCAGCCAGATGCAAACATTCAATATTGTTCGTACTGAAGGGTCATTCCAGGGGACTCAACCAAACGGAGGGTCCATTGTCGGAACGATCCCCGGAAACAACGCACCCATCGTCGTAGTGTCGATTCTGAGTCAGGTCACCATCCGAGATGGTGCAGTCGTCGCACCTGGGCTAGACCAGGCTGCCGATGAAGTCAGCATGGCAACAACGGCTTTTTGCGGTGCTCAGGGTGGTGGTAGTGGCGCGGTCGGCTGTGTAGCAACTCAGAATGCTGCCAATCTGATCGCCAATCCGGATACACCTGCAGCGGTGCGTGCGAATGCCTTGACCGTACTCGAAAACAATCTCCTTGCCATTGCTCCAGACGAAACGACGGCTATCGCTTTCGTTGCTCCCATTCTGGCGACTGGTCAGAACAACAATCTGGCTGGGCGGCTCGGTGACCTGCGGCGTGGTGATACCGGCGGAACATTCAGTGCGGGTGGCTTGACCTTCATCGGTAACGGGATACCTTTGTCTTTGGGTAGTTTGGACTCGCTGTTGAGCGTGGACGACGACGATTCGGCGCGCAACGAGGAGAAGCGCACGTTGCCCGGTGGAACGCGCTTGGGACTCTGGGTCAGCGGTACGCTGGGCGGTAGCAAAACTGATCGACGCAATGCGAATTCGGGCTTCAAATCCGATACCTGGGATCTGACCAGCGGATTGGACTATCGTTTCACGGACAAGTTTTTTGCCGGTGCTGCGATCGGGTACTCACGCTTGAGTGCCGACTACGCGCGCGATCAAGGTTCGCTGGACGCAAATGCAAAATCTCTGCATGTGTACTCAGGCTATTCGATTCCGAACGGTTTGAGCCTCGATGGTTCGTTCAGTTATTCGATCAGTGACTACACGCAGAATCGCGTAATCGAGCTGTTCGCGCTGAATGCCGATGGCAGCGGCTTTGCGTCGTTGGGTCGCGACATTGCCGTCGGCAAGCCGAAGGTCACTCAGACTGGAGCCAATATCGGCCTGACGTGGACGCTCATGCGGGGTACGTGGACATTTGCACCACAGGCTCAGCTATCGGTTCTGCGAACAAACTACGATGCTTTCATCGAGAGTGGCCCGTCCGCGTTCAACCTGAGCTATGCAGATCGCCAAGGCAACAGCACGTCGTTCTCGCTAGGTAGCTATATTGATCGCAGCTTCGCGACTTCGGTAGGCGCATTCCGACCTTACCTGCGCGCCTATATCTTTGCCGACAGTGGATCATCCGGTGACCTGTTGACCCGATTCGCGCTTGATGGCGCGAATGGGCAGACGCCGCTGTCGCTTTCGATGCAGGAGCCCGATCGACGCTATGGAACCGCTGAGCTCGGACTCGGTTTCAGTCGACCGATTGGCACACGCACCGTCGATTTCAATGCAGGTTTCATGAAAACCTTCAGTTTCCAGGATCTCGATCGTTGGGCGATGCGGTTTGATGTCAGATTTCCACTTTAGATCTCTCCAAAAAGGCTGACCTTGACTGATGAGCAACGACAAAAAGGATGACAAGCCAGGATCAGGTTCGGCTAAATCCGGCGAGCGCATAGCTGAAACAGAAATTCTGACAGGTGGCCCATCCTCGGCGGATCAGCCCACTCGGCTGATGTCTGGTCGCAGTGATCAAGCAGCAACATCTGCTGATTTTCCTGTTGAAGGCAATGAAGCGCCAACGCGTTTTATCGATCGCGGTGAAAGTGCCACAGTGATCGTTCCGCGCACCTCGGCGGCTGCCGATGACGATGGGACCGGTGCCACGCGCATACTGAAGCCGGATCAAGCGCCAGTTGATGACGAAGTGACTGGCGCTACACGTATTCTGTCTCCAGCCAAAGGCAAACCAGCGCGACCTGCGGCTCCCGAAGTCTCGCAGACCGGCGTTTCCTTGCCGCAGGCTGTGTTGCCGGCTGCTCCATTGGAAACCTCGATCTCGGCGCCGGCTCCCAACATCCTCCAGGTTCCAGCGCCGATAACCGGCGCTTCGGCATCGCCGTCCGCCGCGCGCACGGCCGGTACCGCTGTCGGCAACGACCAACTGCCAACCACCGGCGATTTCATCAAGGATCGGTTCGAGCTGATTGAGGAGTTGGGTCGCGGTGGCATGGGAGCGGTTTTTCGAGCGCGTGACATGCGCAAAATGGAGGCGCTGGATCCTGATCCATTTGTCGCCATCAAATTCATTACCGGCAGTTTGATCGGCTTCGAAAAAGCTTTTGTCTCGCTACAGCGCGAAGCGAAAAACGCGCAGTCATTGAATCACCCAAACATCGTCAAGGTTTTTGACTTTGATCGCGATGATGGTCTGGTCTATTTGACCATGGAAGTGGTGGAAGGCGTCGCCCTGCACGCGCGTATGCGAGCATCCAAGGGGTTGCCGTTGACGGCGGCAGAGCGTGCGCATCTGACCACAGGCATGCTCGCAGGCATGAGTTACGCGCATTCGCGCGACCTTTCGCATGCCGACCTGAAACCATCAAACATGATGGTCGACACGGAAGGCAATCTGAAAATTCTGGATTTCGGAATCGCCAGACGAGGTGAGTACGACACGGTTTTTGATGCTGACGATCTGTTCGCGCTGACGATCGATTACGCAAGCTTGGAGATGCTCAATCGGCAACGGCCCATTCCCTCTGACGATGTCTACGCGCTGGGCTGCATCATTTACGCCATGCATGTAGGCGCGCATCCGTTCAACCATGTTCGTGCAGATCTGGCATTTCAGGAGAAGATGCGGCCATCGCGGCCAAAGTCGCTGACGCGGGTCGAGTGGAAGGCCTTGCGCAAGGCGCTGGCGTTCAAGCGTGAACAACGCTTTGCTGATGCGGCTGAGTTCAAACGTGCCTTTGAAGCGCCGGACTGGCGGAAAATTGGCAGTATTGCGGCGGTCATTCTGAGTGTTGTTCTACTGGTCAGCTGGATCGCTGCAGATCCTGTCCAAAGCTGGTTGACCGTCTCACGACTTCCGCCTGAGCAGGCATCATCGCTGCAGACCAACCTCAAGGACGGTGCCGAGTATCTCGCTGGAGGGTATGCGGAGGATGCGGTGTACGCGTATGCCGATGTGCTCAAGCTGGATTCGCACAATGGTGCAGCCCGATCCGGTCTAAAGGCCGCCGTCGGCGAACTCAAAAAACGCATGAAACCGAAAGAGTATCGAGACTATCTGTTGACCCAGCAGCAGGAAAAAGCCAACCCTGCCTGGCTTAAAGAGTGGGTGGGGCAGGAGTTGGAGCAGTTGCCAAAGCCTTGAAACAACGCGTGTCGTGGTTCGTTGCGGAGCGGCCGTCAGCAGCGGAGCGATGTTTGGTTCGCGACCTCTCGACCTGTGTCAAAGGCGTGAATTGAGGCGATACGCATTGACGTACAGCGGCCACGACATTACCATTCCGCGCCTTCCCGGTAGTCGTTGCCGATCGGGTGCATTCGAAGAGTCAAAGTCGGCGGGGTATAGCGCAGTCTGGTAGCGCGCCTGCTTTGGGAGCAGGATGTCGGGGGTTCGAATCCCTCTACCCCGACCATTCAGGCTCTACGGTTGGAAGTTTCAGGCGTCACCCTGGCAAATTGCGATGATGCCAGCTGGAAACAGATTTCAAGACTGGTAACGATGCGCCCGTAGCTCAACCGGATAGAGCATCGGCCTTCTAAGCCGAGGGTTGCAGGTTCGATTCCTGTCGGGCGCGCCACAATGGGTGATTGCGCTCGGTGAGCGGTGAGTCGTGGCAAGCGGAAGGTGATTCAAGTTTTTTTGCAGTGTTTCAATGGTGGGCGTAGCTCAGCTGGTTAGAGTCCCGGATTGTGATTCCGGATGTCGGGGGTTCGAGTCCCCTCGCTCACCCCAAATTTTGTGGTTTGATGGTTTTCGATCAGATCATGCTTTGATAAACTTGTTTGTCTGTTTGGGTCGTTAGCTCAGTTGGTAGAGCAGTTGACTCTTAATCAATAGGTCGAAGGTTCGAATCCTTCACGACCCACCAAACAGATACCCAACTGCAGGCAAAGCAGTTGTAGAGGTGAACGGCGACGGTGGTCTGCCGGGTGTTTTACTGAAGGCCCCAAGCGTTGCGAATGTGGCGGAATTGGTAGACGCGCTGGATTTAGGTTCCAGTGGGGCAACCCGTGAGAGTTCGAGTCTCTTCTTTCGCACCAAACCGAACCAGCCTGGGGCTCGTTCGAGGGCCATCAGCTGGATTATTGAGCCGCAATTGGCCTCGCAGGGCTAAATCCGGACACGATTCGTCGTGTTTTCGGCAAGGCCAGTCGCTTTCCACTTCTCGGCGGGTCTCCAGCGCTTCGATTTTCCACTCTGGCAGTTGCGCTTTACGGGACGAGGTTTTCGAGCGCGTGTTATCGACCGTCCAATGAAGGTTCGGGCGCTGCCGAAGCGGACAGGCGTCGTGGCGGGTGGTCAAAGTAGAGCGAGACGAAAGTCCGTTGGCGCTCTGCGTGATTTAGGCAAGGCGATGATTCCATTTGACCTCGCCTACCCACGTTTTTCTGTATCGGCCGCGAGTGTCTTGTCCGCGCAAAGCCGTTCACTGCGCTGATTCAGCTGCCTTCAGCGCCAAACACCGCGGAAGCGCACAGACCAATTACGGCGCCTTCGAGCTTGATGGGCCGCTCGGAGCGGCAAATCGTCCGCCGCCCCCTGCGATTCGTCGCGCCAATGCTTTATCATAGTCGGCTAGCCACGCCCGACCCAGCGTCGGGAATTGTCGTTTCAAGGAGCATTCATGCAAGTTTCGGTTGAGAACGTCGGTAGTCTCGGACGCAAATTGACTGTGCGCAGTCCAGCCGCACGCCTCGAGGATACGGTCCGCAATCGCGTCCAGGAGATGGGTCGCAATGCACGGCTCAAAGGTTTCCGGCCGGGCAAGATCCCGACCAAGGTGATCGAGCAGCGCTACGGTGCGCAGATCCGCGGTGAGGCCTTGTCCGAATTGATCGGATCGTCTTTTCAGGAAGCGGTCAGCAACGAAAAACTGCGTCCGGCGATGCAGCCCTCGATTGCAACCAGTGGCAAGCCCGAGAACGGCGAAATCGAGTACGTCGCCACGTTCGAGGTCATGCCGGAGATTGGTCCGGTCGACGTCAGCGGACTCGAAATCGTCAAGCAAGTGTCGAGTGTCGAAGATTCCGATATCGAAACGATGATTCAGACCCTGCGTATCCAGCGTCAAACCTGGAGCCCGGTTGATCGCGCCGCCCAGGCTGGCGATATGGTTCTGTTCGAGTTCTCGGCACAAGCGTCGGATTATCGCTATCCGGAAACCGGCACCGATCGCGTTGGCACCATCGTCGGCTCGGATGCCTTGTTCAAAGGGCTCGAGGATGAACTCCTCGGCCATGTTGTTGATGATGAGTTCGAAAAAGACCTGGATTTCCCGGCTGATTTCCGAATTGAAGGGCTGGCCGGAAAATCAGCTCATGCAAGTTTCAAGATTGTCCGTGTCCAGGAGCCAAAACTGCCTGAGCTGGATGATGCTTTCCTGGCTACCTTTGGAGTTCAGGGCGGCGGACTCGACAAGTTCCGTGAAGATGTCCGCAGCAACCTCGAGCGTGAGCTCAGTGCGGCGCTGACATCGCGCTTGAAGGCGTCCGCTGTCGAAAAGTTGATCGATGCCAACGCTGATTTGGAGCTGCCGCAAGGCTTGATCGAGTCCGAGGCGCGTGAGTTGGCTCAGCAGTCCAAGGGTGGCAAGGACGGAAATGTCTCTCATGAGCCGTTCCTGGCGTCGGCGCGTCGCCGAGTGGCTGGCGGCCTCCTGCTTGCTGAAATCGCACGTCAAAACGAAATCCGCGTGGACATGCGACGGGTCTCTGCATCGCTCAGCGCGATTGCCTCGACTTACGAAGAGCCTGAACAGGTAGTTGAACTTTATTCCAAGGATGCCCAATTGATGAGTGGGCTGCAGAGCCGCGTCCTGGAAGATCAAGTGATCGACTGGATCGCGGAAAAGGCCAAGGTCAGCGAGCACACGCTCACGTTTAGCGAAATCATGCGTCCAGGTGCCTGAGCACCCGGTCTAGAGGAGATTCAGCATGTCCAGTCAATCACCGATTCAGGCTCTCAACCTCGTGCCGATGGTCGTCGAACAGACCTCGCGAGGCGAGCGCGCCTACGATATCTACTCGCGCCTATTGAAGGAGCGGGTGATTTTTCTGGTCGGTCCGATCGACGACTACGTGGCCAATGTGGTGGTGGCGCAATTGCTGTTTCTTGAATCCGAAAATCCGGACAAGGACATCAACCTCTACATCAATAGTCCCGGTGGTTCGGTGACGGCGGGTCTGGCAATTTACGACACCATGCGCTTCCTCAAGCCCGATGTGAGCACCATGGTCATTGGCCAGGCAGCAAGCATGGGCGCTTTCCTGCTCGCCGCGGGTGAGAAAGGCAAGCGCTACGGGTTGCCAAATTCACGCGTGATGATCCATCAGCCTTCGGGTGGCGCTCAGGGGCAGGCGTCGGATATTGAAATTCAGGCGAAGGAAATTCTCTACCTGCGTCGACGTTTGAATGAGGAACTCGCACAGAATACCGGACAGGCTGTCGAGCGGATCGAGCGTGATGTTGAGCGCGATCTGTTCTTCAACGCCGAAGATGCCAAAACCTACGGCTTGATCGACTCGGTGCTGGATCGCCGATCGAGCGAGGCTGTGCAGTCCGTTTGAATACCCGGCCGAGGACGAGTCTGCAGGTGATTTCCGCTGTGGCCAGTTTGGCCAGATACGGTAATTTGCTGTGCTATGCTCGTTCGGCATCAAGTAGAACAACCCGAGGCAAGGCATGACTGACGAGCGACAAGGCCGATCGGGCGACGGCGGAAAGATCCTCTATTGCTCTTTCTGCGGCAAAAGCCAGCACGAGGTTCGCAAACTGATTGCGGGCCCTTCCGTATTCATTTGCGATGAATGCGTTGAGCTGTGCAATGACATCATTCGTGAAGAGCTTGAGGAAAAAGCGGCCTCGGCACGCAGCCATCTGCCCAAGCCTAAAGAAATTCTCGATGTTCTCGATCAGTATGTGATTGGCCAGGCGCGCGCCAAGAAAGTGTTGGCGGTGGCGGTTTACAATCACTACAAGCGCCTGGAGTCTCGCAGCCGCAACGACGAGGTCGAGCTGGCGAAATCGAATATCTTGCTGGTCGGACCGACTGGTTCAGGCAAAACCTTGCTGGCGGAAACGTTGGCACGGCTGCTCAATGTGCCGTTTACGATTGCCGATGCGACCACGCTGACCGAAGCCGGTTACGTCGGCGAAGATGTCGAGAACATCATTCAGAAGCTTTTGCAGAAATGCGACTACGATGTCGAAAAGGCGCAGAGCGGCATTGTCTACATCGACGAGATCGACAAGATCTCGCGCAAGAGTGAAAACCCTTCGATTACCCGTGACGTTTCTGGCGAAGGCGTTCAGCAAGCGCTGTTGAAATTGATCGAGGGCACGGTGGCCTCGGTGCCGCCGCAGGGTGGCCGCAAACACCCGCAGCAGGAGTTTCTTCAGGTCGACACGCGGAACATCCTTTTCATCGTGGGAGGAGCTTTCTCCGGCCTTGAGAAAATTATCCAGCAACGTTCGGAAAATACCGGCATAGGTTTCAGCGCGGAAATCAGACCCAGCGCTGACAAGGTTGATACGGGCAAACTGCTTGGGCAAGTGCTTCCGGGTGATTTGATCAAGTTCGGTCTGATTCCTGAGTTCGTCGGCCGACTACCGGTGGTGGCAACGCTTGAAGAGCTTGACGAAGAAGCACTGATCAGAATTCTCAGCGAGCCCCGCAACGCTATTGCCAAGCAATTCAAGCGTTTGTTCGAGATGGAAGATGTCGAGCTCGAATTCCGCCCTGACGCGTTGGCGGCGGTTGCCAAGAAGGCTTTGGAGCGCAAGACCGGAGCACGTGGATTGCGCACGATTGTCGAGCAGGTTCTGCTTGACACGATGTTCGATCTTCCCTCGCTTGAGCATGTCAGCAAGGTGGTTATCGACGAGGCAGTAATCAACGGTCAGGCCGAGCCTTACCTGATTTACCAAGGCAATATGCAAGCGCGGGCGGCTGGCTCAGAGTAGCGACCACCACGAGTCTTTTTGCCTTGTATTGCGGTTCAATGACCGCATTTGATCTTACGGCAGCGTGAATACACGCTGCCGTTTGACTTTCAACAATGCCGAAAGCGCAGGATTC
>JBBSVJ010000068.1:0-16133 GCA_038233665.1 Lysobacterales bacterium | reverse complement strand
CGCAAGCGCGAAGTCGTCGCGCCCGATGCCTGAGCCGGCCGCATTGGCCGCTGACGCTGCCGCAGATCTCCGAGCGGCACCGTTTTATTTGCCATCCGGCAATGAAGTGGAGGTGTTCGAGCAGTGTCACGCGCACAAATTTGCGGTGATGCTGAAAGGTCCCACCGGTTGCGGAAAAACACGCTTCGTCGAGTACATGGCGTGGCGACTCGGCCGACCCTTGATCACGATATCGTGTCACGACGATCTCAGTGCCAGCGATCTGGTTGGCTGATTCTTGATTCGTCATGACGGGACCGCATGGCAGGACGGCCCGCTGACACGCGCCGTAAGAGAAGGTGCGATCTGTTATCTCGATGAAGTGGTGGAAGCGCGCCAGGACACCGTCGTGGTACTCCATCCGCTTACTGATTATCGGCGCATCCTGCCCATCGACAAGACCGGCGAAACACTCGAAGCAGCCACCGGATTCCAGCTCGTGGTCTCGTATAACCCCGGTTATCAGCGCATGTTGAAAGATCTCAAACCCAGCACGCGGCAACGCTTTGTTGCACTGGATTTCAACTTTCCGGAGTTGGCAACCGAAGTGGCGATCGTGGAGCGCGAAAGTGCTGCCGATCATGCCACGGCACATGCACTGGTAACACTGGCTCATCGGCTTCGTGGCCTGCAGGATCGCGGCCTGGCCGAGGTGCCGAGCACGCGTTTGTTGATTGCGGCCGCACGTTTGAGTGCCAGCGGCATCCCGGTTCGGGAAGCGTGCTACGCGGCGATCGTCTCGCCGCTTTCCGATGATTCCACGCTGGTCGGCGCGATGCACGATCTGGTCGACGCCACATTCATCTGATGGCCATCACTGTGGATTTTTGCGTTTCAGGCTGACAGCATGGCTGAAGCCGAAGATGTCATTCTCGATACCGTTCGCCACGCGACCATTTATACACGGGCGCTTTGGAAGCGCTATCGGCCAACACGTGCGCAAACACCGCCCTTGGCGCTTGTCGATGTCGCACATCGCCTCGACCTGCTGATCTCCGCGGTGCATGACCGCAGCTTTCCGCTACGCGTTGCACAGACACCGTCGCCGCCTACTTTTCTCTCCCTGCTGCTTCAACGTCGACGCGGGCAAACCCATCGCGTCGCACTTCCAGCCACGGATGGCATATCAATTTGGCTGCCAGCGCATCTGGGAAGAATATCGGCAGACACTGCATCGCTTCACTACCGTGTACTGGCGCTGCAACAAGCCGCGCGCGCCGTTCGCGCCGCTGCAACACACGCAGCTCACGCGAGCGAACCGCTGGTGCGCGATTTGTACCTGGTTTGTGAGGCCGCCGCGACGGACAGCGAGCTCGCGCAAAATCTGCCCGGCGTAGCGAACACCTTGGCAAGCCTACGCGCGGATGCCTTGCACGCTCGGCCAGCACTGAACACGTTTCCTGATCACTTGCAGCCCCTGGAACTTCTTTTGCGCGGCGTACTTGAAGCAGCTCTCGCCCCCGGGCAAGAAATACCCAAACTGGGCCTGCCCTGCCAGACACCTGCGGAATCATTGATCCGCGCGCAGGAACTCGCGACGCAGCTGCGCACCGCGGCAAATCGACATGAATGGGGTCCTCATCCGCTCCTGAAAGATCGCTGGACCGGCGAACTGCGCCTACCCCCGAAACATTCCACCAGCCCGTTGCCGACGCAAAGCGCCGATCCGTTCGATGCGGATCGAAAAGCCGCGCGAACTGCGCGCCTGGCACGCAGGCCAGACGTGCGCGAAGCCGACGATGAGGAAGACGACGAGCGCCCGGGCGTGTGGATGGTGCAGACGGCCCAACCGCACGAACAAGTAGAAGATCCCGGTGGGCTGCAACGACCGACCGACCGCGATGACACCACCGCTGCCGACGAATACGCGGATGCATTGTCCGAGTTGCCAGAAGCGCGTCTGCTGACTCGCCCTGGCCGACCCAAGGAAATATTGCTGTCCGACGATCCTCCTGACAGTGCAGCGCGGGCCGAAGCGAAATCCAACTCCAGCGCAAAGCACGCGCTGAACTATCCGGAATGGGACTATCGCATCCGAGCGTATCAGGCGCCGGGTGCCACCGTGCATGTGCTGCCAGCGGAAGCGGGACCGCAAACATGGGTCGATCACACGCTCGATTCACACCGCGGAATGCTTCAAGAAATTCGTCGTCGCTTTGAAATGTTGCGCGCGCGCCGAATCCGCGTGCACAAGCAATTGGACGGCGACGAAGTGGATCTGGAAGCGTATATCGAGGGCCAGGCTGACTACCGCGCCGGCCTTCCGCTGCCGCAACGCTTGTATCAATCTCAGCGACGCGTGCAGCGTGACATGGCAATCATGTTGCTGATCGATGTCAGCGGCTCAACCGATGGCTGGATTTCCGGCAAGCGCCGCATCATCGATGTGGAGCGTGAGGCCCTGTTGCTGGTTTGTATAGCGCTTGAGGGTTTGGCTCAGCCGTATGCCGTGCAGGCGTTTTCCGGTGAGACCGCACAAGGCGTGATCGTGCGGGAGATCAAGCGATTCGACGAACCGTACAGTCCCACTGTGGCGTTGCGCATCGCGGGTTTGGAACCGGAAAATTACACCCGCGCCGGCGCAGCCGTTCGTCATGCCAGCAATCGATTGATGCAGCAAAGCGCTCAGCATCGGCTGCTCTTGGTGTTGTCCGACGGCAAGCCAAACGACATGGATCATTACGAAGGCCGCTACGGCGTTGAGGATCTGCGTCAGGCCGTGACCGAAGCAAAGCTGCAGGGAATCTCTCCGTTTTGCCTGACCATCGATCGCCAAGCCGCCAACTACTTGCCCTATGTGTTCGGCGCAAGCCAGTACGCGCTCTTGCCCAAACCGGAATTACTACCCACAGTCTTGCTGGACTGGTTGCGCCGATTGCTCGGCCACTGATCCCCTAAACTTCATCGCGTGCGCGATGGCTGTGACCGACAGCGATGGAAATCGGGCGAAGGAAACGATCCTCTAGTGTCGCTGGAGCATTTGATTTCCATTGAAGCGGCCGCAATCATCAGTCACTATGATTTTCGACGTAGAGGCCAAATCTTCCGCTGCGTGCGCAATCCCATCTAGCTGTCGCGGGCTTGGCACGGTAGAGATTTCTCGCTTGAAAACTGCGGAGCGATTCCCATGAAAATTTGGCATCTACCGCGGTGGGCCTGGCTGACGCTGAGCGTACTGCTGGTCGCTCTGCTTGTCGTCCGACTGCTTCTGCCTGGTTGGGTGACCCATTACATCAATGGGCATTTGAACCAGATGGGCGATTATCACGGCCGTCTTGAAAGCGTAGACCTTCACCTCTGGCGCGGCGCCTATTCGGCCAACCGTCTGCGCATCGAGAAACGAACAGGGAAAGTCTCGGTGCCGTTTTTAGACGCGCCACTCGTCAAGATTTCAGTGAGCTGGAATGAGCTGCTTCACGGCAAGGTCATCGCAAACGTTGTTTTCGAATCTCCCGAGATAAATTTCGTCGATTCGCCGGGAAAAGGCGGCGGCCAGAGCGGTCGAGGCGTTGATTGGCGCGCGCAGCTTCAGAGAATGATTCCAGTGCGAATGGACGAAGTACAGGTTCACGATGGCCGAATCCACTTTCGAAATTTTGATTCCTCACCGCCGGTCAACTTGGAGGCAACAAAGGTCGAGGGTGTTGTACGCAATCTTTCAAACGCAAGCCAGACAACTGAACGCGCTGCGTCATTCAACCTGACCGCGCAAATTCTGGGCAATGCGCCTCTCACCACGACGGCAGAATTCGATCCGCTGGGCACGCTGCGTGATTTCAACTTCGCGATCCGGGTTACCGGCGTGGATTTACGCAACGCAAACGATTTTTTGCAGGCTTACACCCGAGTAGATGCAGAAAAGGGCAGCGGTGATTTCGTCATGGAGCTAACCGCTAGAGACGGCGTGCTGGATGGATATGCAAAACCTCTTTTTCAAGACGTGCAGATTTTCAGCTGGAAACACGATGTAAAGGAGCAGCACGACAATCCCTTGCGCATCGCGTGGGAGGCGATCGCAGGAGGGATTCAAAATGTCTTCAAAAACCATGGTAAAGACCAGTTCGCGACGCGCGTACCGATCCACGGGAGCGTAGAGAACAAGGACATCGGCACATTGGATGCCATTGTCGGGGTTCTCCGAAACGCTTTCGTGCAAGCATTTCAGCCCACGTTCGAAAAACTATCAGAAAAAAAAGAGTGATCCGCGTTCCTGCACCTAACGCTCAGCACCCGTAAAGCAACGTCGAGTATGGTGAAGCGCCAATCCTCTTCTTGCGACTATTGAGAGAACACCTATGATTAACGACGAACAATCCCTCGACCCTGGAAAAAGTGCGCTCCGCGACATCAAGAACACCTTGAAAGCGGGCGGCGCAGACGTTGCAATGGAAGCACGTGGGGCCGCCGCTGATCTTCGCGGCGCAGCATCGGAGGCGGCAGAGGTCGCCCGTGAAGCGGGTGGTAATGTTGGACGGCATGCCCGTGCCGCGGCCGGCTCTGCGAAACTCGCCCTCGGTGACGCCGCTGAAACTGCCCGCGGAGCTGCCAACGATTTCATCGAATACGAGCGCGCCAACCTCCAAAATTGGAGCGCGCGGGCACAAGCGTACATGCGCGACAAACCGCTACCTACGTTTGCGGCCGCTACTGCGGTGGGTGTGATTCTAGGACTCTGGTTGCGACGTCCGCGGCGTTAAATCCCGCGCGGTAATCCAGATCGATTTTAGATTCGCCCGCTACACAGTCTCAATTTTTGATCAATCGCCGGCTCGAGAACTGGACGGAACCCTCGCCCACTTAATTCTGTAATGATGCGGGGTAACCACGTCTGGATACTTTCTGCACTTCGGAGAAACTTCGAATTACCGTTCGACAAGCTCTGGGAAAACGGTTGAAATCGGGCGAATGTTTGTAGTGCGAAATCGACCAGTCCAAGGGCCCGATCGATAATCCCTCCCGCTCAACCGAGTTCAAGGGTTCTTTGAGCCGCAGCGTCAATGGGATGAACAAATCGGAGATCCCAAGCGCTCCGGACAGATAGGCCGTCGACGGTCCGGCTCCGGGCTCCGGGGTCCGGGGTCCGGGGTCCGGGGTCCGACTTTAGCTGGCGAGAATTGCCCTCCGGACACGCGCGTGTCCGATGATCTTGAGCAACGCGTCGCTCAGTACCGGCTGAGTCGCTTTTAACGAATCAAAGCGCAAGGTGGTCGCTCAAATCAGGAGCACACCATGAAGATATTTGCGATTGCTTTAATCGGTTCCATCACTTCGATGGCCGCGTTCTGTCCGGCGTACGCCGCCACGAGTCAGGACAATGCAGCCTCCTCCGGGCAAAACAATATTTCAGAGAAATCCGCGCGAGAAATCGCAGCAAAGCGTTATCCGAACAGCGCATTTGAAAGTGCGGAATTGGAAAAGGAAAATAACCGTCTCATATGGTCGCTCGACCTTCGACCCAACGGTTCAAACAAGATCCAGGAAGTCCATGTTGATGCAATGACCGGAGACATCGTCAAGGTCGAGTATGAGACGCCGAAGATGCAGAAAGACGAAGCGGCTGAAGATCAGAAAAAGCAGTAATCCGCGAGCGATCCTTGAGCGCCAAGTCCACCCGTTCGATCAGCGAAAATTCGGATGATGCAGACAATGTTAAGGTCAGGCATGCAGCACTTGCGCTACCAGATGCTCGAGTTTTTTGTGCGTGACGGGACGCGCCGGCGTGCTGCGTTCAACCCGTTGCCAAGGACTGTGCCCCTAAAAGGCCTGTATCGAGTTCTGATCTGTCAGCCCGAGCAGAGCGAGGCGACCTTGTTGTTGTTAATGCCTCTGATCGCCGAAATTCAGGATCGCTTTCCAGGTACGCAAATCGATCTCGTCGTGGCCGGAGAGGCCGCTTCGCGCCTTTTTCGCGGCTTCCCCAACGTCGGGCAGATTTACGCATTACCGAGTAAGGCGCGGCGCCATCCATGGTCGTTCCTTCGCACGATCCAGTCACTCCGCCAGCAACGATACGACCTGGCGATTGATCCCGACTTGAGTTCCCAGTTGAGTCGCTTGCTCACGATTCATTGTCGGGCGAACCATCGAATAGGCTTCGATCGAAACGAGTCTTCTGCAAAGCTGACTTGCGCTATGCCTTTGCTCTCTTTGAACCGAGACCTTGATCCGCTGCAGCTGTTTCGTTGGGCGCTTCCGCTGTCGGATACCTCACTTGACGGTCGCTTGCTTTAGCGCGCCGGATCATTGACGGGCTTTCGAATAGCAAGACAATGTGGGCTCCGTTGCCGAGTGTCTCAGCCAGCCAAGCCAAGGTAATCGAATGACGCCAGCTTTGCCGAAACCTTCTGTCGCACTGACTGCTAGGCCATGCGACACGCCGGTACTTCTCGCGGGCTACGGCGTAATTGCATGTTGCGCTGATTCAGAGAGATATCGCAGGAGATGACGTTGAAACCGTGTGCTCGCGAGGAATCTGGCAAGAATCGATTCCCGAATCAGTCCGCAGATTGCACGGATCGCTCAGCGCGTCGAGGCAGAAAAAACCGGAAGCGTTATCGAGATGCGCCCTGCTGCAAGTGCGCTTTCGTCGATCGACCACGCCATCTGGGTAGCCAATCGACCAATCAAGGTGGCGCCGAGTCCGCTATCGCCATTTTCTTGTGGAAGTAGCGATTGTCCGGAATCCGGTGATAGCACAATGCTGCATAGAGTGAGCGATTGGGGCCCGACCAGGATACTGATCTTTTCCGCCATGCCACTTCGATCGAGCCGTCGCACGATCCCGCGAACCACCAGTCCCGCCTCGCGCGGGCGCAAGAAAAGTCGACCGGCATCTGGGGAAATCTGAATCTCGATTCGTTGCGTGGCCTGCATCCCGGCAAGCGCGCGATCAAGCCATTGAGTCACCTCGACTGCCTCTGCTGGGCTGCTGGTGCCGCGAGCCAAGCCGAGCAGGACTTCAAGCAGATCGGACAAGGTCTGCACGCCGCGATCAAGGCGCTCAAGTTGCGTGCGTGTCCGACTGTCGAGCGGGCTTTCATCAAGCAGCAATTCCGCACTGCCACGGACAACCGCCAGGGGGGTACGCAGTTCGTGACTGGCATCGGCGAAAAAAGCCCGTTCGCGAGACTCGGCCTGCATTAGCCTGTCCTGATAGCCGTCGATGGCAGTGGCCAGTCGGCCCACTTCATCATTCGCCGTATGCCGAGCCAGATGAGTCACTTGCGCATGCGTCGGCAGCGCATCAACCGCTTCAGCGAGTCGGCGCAGCGGCGCGATCGTGCGTCCGGCAAATATCCAGCCGAACCACGCACCGATCAGGGTGCCAAATACGACAATGGTGACGAGAATCAGATCAAGATCAATTTCGAGCGGTTCGACATCGGCCAAATCGATCGCGAGAAAGAGGCGATCATTACCCAGCTCGAACACGCCCACGCGGACATCGTGATCGGGCTTCAATTCAACTTCGTGGAAACCTGGTGCGAGTGAGGCGTAAGTTTTCGGGACCTCCCCACTTCCATCCGCTCGTCGCAAATAGCCTTGCAAAGCTCGAGCCTGCGGCAAACTTAAAAGCTGATCTGTCCGGCGTGCATGCCGTGCGCCTAGATCGGCAGCAAAGTTTCCAAGCATGCCATCGAGTAGAACTTGCTCGTAATACTCGGTGATGAAGATGGTGGCTCCCGCAAACAGTCCGCCAAGCACCGCGCCGAGCAATCCGAACGCGAGCGTCATGCGCCAGCGCAACGATGCCGATTTCACGATCATTCCAGATCAAGCATTCGGTAGCCAATGCCGTGCACAGTCTGCAACAGTTGTTTGCCGAACGGCCGGTCGATCAACCCGCGCAGCGCGCTGACATGAGTATGCAATGCCGCGTAGGTTCCGCCTTCTTCGCCCCACAATGAAATCAGCAATGCCTCGCGGCGGACGACATTCGGCGACTCGCGCATCAATATGCTGAGAATCAAGCCTTGGGCGGCCGTCAGCGCAATGGAATGTCCATCGCGCTCAGCAAGCATGGATCCCGGGGAATAGCTCAATTCACCGATACTGAGCACACTGTCCACCGCAGGAGGGCCTCGTCGGAATAGTACTTTCAGGCGCGCCTCCAATTCGACCATAGCGAAGGGTTTGACCAGATAGTCATCGGCGCCGTGCTCGAAGCCGCTCAGGCAATCTTGCAGCGTATCGCGAGCGGTCAGCATCAGTACCGGCACGCCGTTACCGTCATCCCTCAGCCGCCGACACAGCTCCAAGCCATCCATTCGCGGCAAACCAAGATCGAGAATGACCACATCGAAGTCTCCGCTTGTCGCGCGCACGAGACCCTGCTTGCCATCAACGACATGATCAACCACGTGCCCTCGTCGCTCGAGAAAATCCCAGATATTTGCGGCTATATCGCGCTCATCCTCGACGATCAGGATTTTCATGGGCTCACGAGTCCAGGCGCCTCTGAGGCGCGCGGCAAGAGGATTCGGGGTAGCACGCTGCGCTGTGGCCATGAGCTTTCCATGAATTCTGATCGACAAGGCAAATCAGAGTCTGAGGCAGCTCGCGTCAAAATTTCGTCTTGTAGCCGACCATTGCCCCGCCGCCTGGCAGGTAACCGGCGAAAAAAGGTGATTTTCGTTCATGCGCATAGATGCCGAGGCCGACACCCATGGCCGCGCCAACGAGGACATCGCTTTGCCAGTGTCCGCGAGTTTTTACCCGCGCCACCGCGTCGTACACCGGCAGCGCAGCGAGCAGCCAGACGGCGGGATGGTCGTGGCGATATTCGGCGATGAATGGAGTGACGATCGCGCTGATTTGACCGACTTCGCCGCTCGGAAAGCTCTGATTGCCGCTGCCGGCGAAAAAGCTGTTGGGATCATCGGTCTGGTTTGGGCGCTTTCGCGAAAAAGCGTATTTACCAACGGTGGTCGCTGCGGCGGTAAAGATCATCGCATCGAGTGATTGATCGAACGTACGCCCAAGGCGTGTGTCATTGTCGATGAACAGCGCACCGCCGAGCGTTCCGAGTGCAGCACCGAAAACTAGATCTTTTTGGTACGAACGCTTCCAGATGCCGGAATTGTCATAAGCGATCCTATGATCGATTCCAAGGGGGCCGCCGGCATAGGCCAGCGGTGAGCCAACGCCCAGAAAAAGCGTAACGCAGAAAGCGATGCGTGGTGCTGACATTGCGAACGATCTGCTGCATGGATAGACGCCGAGCGTGTCGCCTGACGCGTTTCGGACTTCTGTTTGAATTCTCAGCGAATTGTTAATTCCGCGGCACTGCCCATGGGCCCTTCGGGTTATCCGTATGTCCCGCATATGCATGACCGCACTTGCCTCACCTATCCAACTAAGCGTTGCGCAATCGCATCGAGCAGCACCCTGTTCAACGCATGATGAGCCAGGCGCCAGACGGCCAGGCGTTGCGGAGAAATGCTCGGCTGCGCATCAAGCAGAGTCAATCGGCGCTTCCACCAGCTTCGATAGCGATACATCGAAACCTCGCCGTTGATATCGCTGCCGATGATGCCCGCATGTAGCGACCCAATCAGAGCAAGGGCATGATCAAGCTGCATCTGACCCTGATCCCAATTGGTCTGCACAAGATCTTCCGAGAAAACATCCTTGTCGATGCTCAGGTAGCTTGGCACCACGACGCACGCTTGCTCGCGAACAAAGGTGTCGACGAGGTCATCGATACTGGCAAATGCGCGAAATTGCCGACTCAGACCGAGTCGTCGGGCCCAGCCTGTGTCGACTCCGCTCGACCAGTAGGTGAGGCGATTGCGAAACAGTGGCAACAAGGTGTTCTCCCAGGCATGGCTGCGACCAATGTCGGATGACGTGATGCCGACCACATGCACATGACTGACGCACTTCAGCGACGCCACGCGACGAACCCAAGAGCCGCAATGCACACCGAACGGAAAACGCATGTTGTCAGGATGGTTGTCGAGCACGACCACCTGGAACGGCCCATCAGCAGCACGCCGCTCGATCAGCGGCCAACTCAAATGATGAAAATCGCCGCTGCCGTACAAAACGGTGCCGTGACGATCGGGCAGGCATTCATCAAGTTCCTTGCGGAATCCACGCAAGCTTGATGAGGCGCAGGCGAAGCGCAGACGCTCGTGCCAGTGTTGCAAAGGTATATGCAGAGAATCGGGGAAGTTTTCCAGCGACTCATCGATGTCGAGGACGACGGGCTTTTGCATATCAGCCTCTCGCCTTCTCGTACCAGACACGATCGCTTTCAAACGAGCCTGCCATCCTGCGCAGCAAGGCGCGCATCAGGAAATTACGCGCATAGACGGCATGCCGGGTAAACGTGAAGCTCGCACCGAGCTTGGCCTTGACCTCTGGATCGGTCCAACCGGCAACGTAATGGCTGAGACCGCTCTGCACGGCATAGTCGAGATTGTGCATCCAACTCAGCACATAAAGGTTGTGCGTGCGGGCATCGGGATAGCGGAATCCAACGTATTTTTCGACCAGCTTGCCGCCCGTCTCGTAGCAGAGATTCCAGCCGATCAAACGTCCCTCGTGGCGATAGCTGAAAACCAGACCTGGGCTGGCGGAATCGCGAAACAATCGCGCGAAATACTCAGGTCTTGGATGATCAAAATGAATCTCGCTCTGCGCGTAGACCTGCTCGAAAAGGCACTGAAACTCGGCCATGACCGTCGGATCAAAAAAACATGCACTGCCTGTTTTCAGTGTTTCTATTTCAAGCCCGGCGCGCGATCGCAGCTTGCGCCGGATATCCTTGCGCCGCGATGCCGACAGGCGTGCCAAATAGATCTCGGTGTCGGTGAAATCGATTTCCACATAGGCCAGCGCCTGACCCTCGATCAAGACAAAGCCGGCCTCGGTCGCGGCCTCGCAGAATGCGTTGGCATACGCGTTGTATGCGCTGTCGAGCAGCGGCGAATCGCATGGAATGTCCTTGACGATGGTCAGTCGATGACGATCGCCAAGTCGCTGCTTGAGTTCGAGCAGCAGTCGCGCAGGATCGCGATCGCGTGGAAACAAGGCGTACTCGGAAACCGTCGTGCCAACAAAGCTGGTTCGCCAGCGCAATCGTTTTGACCAGTGGCGATAGCCCGGCAGGGCCGCAATCCGCCGGCGTATAAGCGCGTCCGCGGTGGTCAACAGATCGAAATCGGCCTCAAATATCGGCGTGTTCGACGCATCAAGGAACGCGCAGAAACCCATCGGCGGTGCTGCAACAAACGCCTCCACCAGCGTGATCGGTTCAAGCAGGTTGATGAAAGCCTCATGCAAGATTGCACGACTAGACTCAATCGGACTATCCACGATTGGCGTGCCTTCCCGGCCGCCACAGTGCGCGAGGACACCGCAAATGAGTTCGAGTGTGCAGCAGCAGATTTTCGCCATCATCGCCGATCAGGCCAAGCTCGACGTGGCCAGCATCCAGCCGGCTTCGACCCTGAAAGACCTCGGCGTCGCCTCGCTTGATGCGATCGAGATCATCTTCGATATCGAGGAGAAGTTCGACGTGACCCTGTCCGACAGCGATGCCGATCTGAAGTCCGATACGGTCCACGGCCTGATCACCGCAGTCCAGCGCGAACTCGATGCCAAGGGCACTCCCGCCCTCGCCGGCTAATCCAGGAAGCATCCCATGCAAAGAGTCGTCATCAGCGGTCATGGCGCGGTCAGCGCGCTTGGCATTGGCGCAAACACGCTGTGGAGCGCGCTGCGCGAGGGTCGCGGCGGCATTCGCCCACTCGATCATCCCGAGGCGGCCAATCTTCGCGTGCTCATTGCCGCCCAAGTACCTCATTTCGATCCTGCCGCGCATTTCGACGACAAGCGACGACCCTTGCTTGATCGCTTCAGCCAGTTTGCGCTGGTCGCCGCGCGCGAAGCGATCGCGGAATCCGGACTCGATTTTGCAAGCAACGATCTTGGTGCGCGAACCGCCGTGATTATCGGATCCGCCGTCGGCGGCGAGCTGACGCGCGACGAACAGAGTCGACGACTCTATGCCGACAAGTCGCCACGCGTACATCCTTTGAGTATCCCGCGAACCATGATCAACGCGCCAGCCAGTCACATCAGCATGGAGCACGGTTTGACCGGGCCATCGTTTGCGGTGGCCAGTGCCTGCGCGTCGTCCAATCACGCCATTGCCCAGGCGGTACAGACCATCCGTTGCGGTCTCGCCGATGTGGCGATTGCCGGTGGTACGGAAGCCTGCTTCTCCCTCGCCAACCTGCGCGCAGGGGAGGCCATGCGCGTGCTTGCAGACGATACCTGCCGTCCGTTCAGCCACCATCGACGCGGTCTGGTTCTGGCCGAAGGAGCGGCCATGTTCGTGCTCGAATCGTTCGAGCATGCACGCCAGCGCGGTGCGACCATCCTCGCTGAAGTGGCCGGTGTCGGCATGAGCTCCGACGCCGGCGACATCGTCGCGCCTTCGGATGTCGGCGCTGCGAGCTGCATGCGCCGGGCGCTCCTCGACGCCGGTTTGAATGGCGAGGATGTCGACTACGTCAATGCGCACGGCACCGGCACAACGGCCAATGACGCCACCGAAACGCGTGCCATCCGTGCCGTGTTCGGCGCACATGCGGATCGCCTTGCCGTGTCTTCGACGAAGTCCATGCATGGTCATGCGCTGGGTGCCTCCGGAGCACTCGAGCTGGTCGCAGTGATCGGCGCGTTGCGTGAAGGTGTTGTTGCACCAACCGCCAACTACACCGAAGCCGATCCCGCGTGTGATCTCGATGTCGTCCCAAATACAGCGCGATCCATGCCGGTACGTGCGGCGCTCTCGAATTCGTTTGCGTTCGGCGGTCTCAACTCGACCGTCGCGCTTCGCCGTGCACCCTGACACTGGCTTGATACCTATTCCCGGAAACGCAACCAGAGTGCCCGAGCGGGCCGCCGATCGAGGTGATGCGACCGACGGCCGTGGCTTGCTCAAGCGCGCTTGGCTCGCGTCAACAACTGGTCAAGCAAGCTGATTGCCAGATCGATCTCCTCGTAACTGATGTCGAGCGAAGGCGCCAGCGTGATCACGTTCTTGTACCAACCGCCGACATCGAGAACCAGGCCGATCGGCTTGCCCTGATGCCTGAGGTCGCCGGCCAAACCGATGTCCACCATACGATCGAGCAACGCCTTGTTCGGGCTGAATCCGTCGTCCGTGCAGATCTCCGCGCGCAGCGCGAGGCCGAGTCCATCGACGTCACCAATTTCAACATGACGCTTCTGCAGGTCGCGCAGTCCGGCAAGAAAATGGGCGCCCTTCTCAGGTACGGTTTTCGAGTAGTTGAGCTCGTGGCCCATACGGATCACTTCGAGGCCCAATGCCGTGCCGAGCGGATTGGAGTTGAAGGTGGAATGGGTTGAGCCGGGCGGAAATATGGTCGGGTTGATCAGTTCCTCTCGTGCCCACAGCCCGGAAAGCGGATTCAGGCCGTTGGTCAGCGCCTTGCCGAACACGATTACATCCGGCGTGACCCCGAAATGCTCGATCGACCACAACTTGCCGGTCCGCCAGAAGCCCATCTGGATTTCATCGACAATCATCAGGATGCCGTACTGGTCGAGCACCTTCTTCAGATCCTTGAAGAAATTCATCGGTGGAATCACATACCCGCCGGTGCCCTGGATCGGCTCGACATAGAAGGCCGCGTATTCAGCCTGGCCGACCTTGGGATCCCAGACGCCGTTGTATTCGGTCTCAAACAAACGTGCGAACTGATGTACGCAGTGATCGGAATATTCCTCCGGCGTCATGCCCTTCGGCCGACGAAACGGGTATGGAAACGGGATGAACATCGCCCGATCACCGAAATGGCCGAAGCGACGTCGATAGCGATAGCTGGAGGTGATCGCCGAGGCGCCCAAGGTGCGCCCGTGATAGCCGCCCTCAAAGGCGAACATCAAACTCTTGCCGTTGCGCGCATTGCGCACAATCTTGAGAGAATCCTCGACTGCCTGGGCGCCGCCGACATTGAAATGCACGCGGCCCTTGAGGCCAAACTTTTGCTCCGCATCGACGGCAATGGTCTTCGCCAGCTCGATTTTCGTAGGGTGCAGGTACTGACTGGCGACTTGCGGCAACAGATCGACCTGGCGCTTGAGTACATCATTCAGACGGCCATTTCGATAGCCGAAATTGACCGCTGAATACCACATCTGCAAATCTAGAAAATGTACGCCCGCGCTGTCATATAGATAACTGCCCTCGGCGCCACGAAAGATCTTGGGCGGATCGACATAGTGGACCGTGTCACCAAACGAGCAGTATTGCGCCTCATCGGCGAGCAATTCGGCATCGGTTGGCTCAGCGAAAACGGGTTTGATCTGGGCATTCATGGACAGGGCTACCTCGACGCGGGAGAAGACAAAAGGAAGGAATGTGTCGCGCGGAACTCAGGCGACGGCCAGGCTTGGCAATGAACGCGCGCGCCGCGACAGCGATCCATCAATCAATAATGGAAGCAGCGCGATAGCTTCATCGAAGCCGCTGATCGGCACATGTGCAATTGCGTGACTACGGCAGTAGTCAATCAAACGGTGTTTGGCGAAGACAAAATCAACCTGCCCCGCTGCACAAAAATCCGACGCGCCGTCACCGATAAGAAGGCTGGGTAACACTGCATTGCGGCCGCGCTCGATACACGCACATTTGCAGGTTCCGCTGCTGCAACCGCTCGCCTGCCACGGTGAAGTCAGCGTCCAGCGTCTCGCTGAAACCGGCCAGAGACGATTGGCCGAAACCGGCAACCCGCGAAGATCGTGTCGATCGAGGATATTGTCGATGGCGTGATCGAGGCCATCGCTGACGATTTGCAGCGGCATGCCGAGACGTCGTACTTCCGCAACAAAGGCAGAAAACGCCGGGTCGATAGCGACGTCCGCGAGAAAGGCGTCGAGTTCGTTGCAATCAAGATCGAGCAAGGCAACTTGGCCGGACAAGCACTCATGGGATCCGATCCGGCCGGCGCGCCAGTCCTCTTCCAATGCTTGCCAACCCGGAAGCCCAAAGCGCTGCAGCAGCGCATCAATCGCATCAACTCTTGAAATAGTGCCGTCAAAATCGCAAAAAATATTCCACAGATTCACAGCGGAAGCTCCGTGACATGATGGGTGGAGTATCTGCACGCCGCCTTTCGCTCGCCTTTCCGCGCAGCCGTGACCGACCAGCTGGCGGCTTTGATCGATGAAACCTTTTTACTGCGCAGTCCTCGTCAGCGCATATGCGCTGTTTCGCCAGATCAACGCGAAGATGAGAAAAAAATAACAAGTCGCGGACACATACTTTCGCCATATGGGCGAACAAACGACCACCCTGCCGAGGCAACCTGCAGCGCTGCAGATACTGTCGAGCACACCCACGATGCGCCGTGCATGGCTGCGGATGTATGGATTGATGCTGCTCGCCATGTTGCTGGCAGGCTGCCTGAGCGTACCGCCGATTGAGCTTGATCCGCCCATACCCGATCACTGGCGCAATGCCGGGACGGACGCTTCGGCCAAGTCCAGCGTACCGGGTGCCTGGTGGAAAGCGTTTGATGATCCGAGGCTTGATGCGTTGGTCGACATGGCGTTGCAAACAAATCTTGACGTGGCAGCAGCCATCGAGCACCTGCATGCCGCCCGATTGCTGGATCAGAACGCGATCGATCCTTATCTACCCAACCTGCATGCGCGCACCGATGATGCGGTGGATCCGGATGCCAGCGCATCGTTCTTTGTCGCTGGATTTGATTCGCTTTGGGAGATTGGCCTGTTCGGCCAGCGCGCGTCGGCGAAACGCGTGGCCAAGGCGCAACTCGACGCCGCTACGGCCAACGTGCAGGGCGCTCGCGTGAGCTTGGTGGCTGAAGTGGTGCGCAACTGGCTTGAATTACGTTCGGCCCAGGAGCAGGAGCGCGTGTTGTCGCGCATTCGTGACACCGAACTCGATCGCTTGCGCCTGATGCGTATTCGCCAGAGCAATGCGCTGAGCTCCACGGTGGAACTCGGCGAAGTCGAAGTCGCACTGGCCGACGCCAAAGCGGGCCTGAGCGAACCCCGTCGGAGCATCAGCACGTCGATGCAGCGGTTGG
>JBBSVJ010000067.1:0-16243 GCA_038233665.1 Lysobacterales bacterium | reverse complement strand
TTTATCAGGACGCCAAGGCCATGCCGGTGATGGACCGGTTCCCTGCAACGCGTGAGGCGCTGCGAGCGGTTGATCTTGCGCGTATTGATGGCGTGCCGATGGAGGTTTTCTTTTCTCGCCTCAAGCCCGGCGCACATATTCCGCCACATCACGGCCTGACCAACACCCGCGTCACTGTTCACCTGCCGCTGATTGTTCCTGATCAATGCGAAATCCGCGTCGGCGAGCAACGGCATATTTGGCAGCAAGGCAGGGTTTTCGCCTTCGATGACAGCTTTGAGCATGAAGCCTGGAATCGATCCGATGTCGATCGTGTGGTGTTGATTTTCGAGGCCTATCACCCCGATCTTTCAATGCGAGAGCGAGAGGCGATCGAATATGTTTTCACGGTCAGACAGCGTTGGCTCGATTCGCGAGTGCAAATGATCAACGACTGGCTTGCGCAAAATTAGTCAGTGACTGTGAAATTCGCGGTTCCGCCAATTTCAATCTGCGCAATTTCCTCAGTCGGGCGCTTTCTTCCTGAATTTTTCGGATTGGCGGCGCATCAGATGCAAAGCCAACCGATCCGGCATCAGCTTGAGTAGTGATTTGATCGTCTTGTTGACGCCGCCGTTGACATGCACAGCTTCACCACGCTCGACGGCATCAAGCCCTTGGCGGACGACGGTTTGCGCATCCATCCACATCCATTTCGGCAGTTTTGACATCATCTCGCGCGAGCCGGTGACATCGTGAAACTCCGAATAGGTGAAGCCGGGGCACAAGGCGCAGGTATGGATTCCCTCATGCCCATATTCGAGATGTAAAGCCTGAGACAACTTGATCAGGTAGGACTTGGCTCCGGCATACAGGGTTTGCCCTGCCGATCCGGGAACGTGGCCAGCCAATGACGCAACGTTGATGATGCGACCGTATCCGCGCGCACGCATGCCAGGCAGCAAGCGATGGCACAATTCCGTCGGCGCGGTCATCAAAACCTGTATGAAATCGGCTTGGGTCTGCCAACACTGGCTCAGAAAATAGCCGGTGACGCCGTAGCCTGCGTTATTGACCAGCATGTCTATGTGGATTGCGCGCTTTGTTATTTCTGCGACTAGATGCTGCGGCGCCTCGGGATCAGCCAAGTCGCAGGCGATGACTTCAACCTTGATGGCGTGTGCTGCCACAAGTTCGCCGGCCAGGCTTTCCAAGCGGTCAACACGCCGTGCAGTGAGCACAAGATTGATCTTGCGCGCCGCCAGTTCGCGTGCGAATGCGGCACCGATACCGGCTGACGCGCCAGTGATCAACGCGTAGCCTGTCATTTCTTTCATGTCATGCCGTTCTTCGTTCATTGAATGCAAGGGTAGCTTGATGGGCCAAGCTGTGGGGAAAACCAAAAATCAAAGCTCTGCCAGCCGTCGTAGCCAGCCGTTCACCATCGAGCTTTTGCAATCGAGCGTTCGCTTTGCCGTGAGAAAGAGCTCGCCCCTGGCGGGGCTCCTACAAAAAGAAGGGTGTGCTTAAAGCCGGTGACAGCCGGTTTCCCAATGATGTGAGGCAGGTATGTTTCGCGCGCTGCGAAATTGAAGTGTTCAGATCATCGCGGATCACTAAGCTCTTGCTGAGCGCGAGCTTGCTGCCAATGGCCCTCGCGGCTATCCTTCGCGCCCGTTGATTGCTCGGATCCAACGCGATGCGCCGCAAACTTGTTGCTGGAAACTGGAAGATGAATGGCTCGCGCGTCGAAGCCGTGGATCTTGTTGCGACGCTGACGGACTCCTTGCCGAAACTGGCCGAGGTGGTCGTGATGCCGCCGTTTCCCTATTTGGCCGAGTTGATCACAGCGAGTGCGGACAGTGCCCTCTGCTTCGGAGCCCAGGATCTCAGCGAATATGCGAAAGGGGCATATACCGGCGATATCGGCGGCGCAATGCTCAAGGACATCGGTTGCAGCCATGTGTTGGTCGGGCATTCGGAGCGCCGCGAGTACCATGGTGAGACGAGTGCAGTAGTCGCGCGCAAGTTTGTTGCAGCACAGGCGGCAGGACTGATTCCGATCCTCTGTGTCGGTGAATTGCTCGAACATCGCGAAGGCGGAGAAACCGAGGCCATCATCGGCGCGCAGCTCGATGCTGTTTTGGGTCTCGCCGGTATTTCCGCGTTTGCCGGCGCGGTGGTGGCCTACGAGCCGGTCTGGGCGATCGGCACCGGTAAAACCGCGACTCCCGAGCAAGCGCAAGAAGTTCATGCATTCATGCGTGACAAATTCAGCAGGCAGGATGCTAGAATAGCGAGCTCGCTGCGCCTGTTGTATGGCGGCAGCGTCAAGGCCGCCAATGCTGCCGAATTGTTTGCCCAGTCCGATATCGATGGTGGATTGATTGGCGGCGCTTCGTTGGTGGCGGCCGATTTTCTTGGCATTTGCAACGCGGCCGACAACGCTGCGAAACAAGGTTATTGATTTAAGATGTTCACGATTATTGCCCAAGTTTTTTATGTGCTGATTGCCGTAGCCATGATCGCGCTGATTCTCATGCAGCGTGGCGCGGGAGCCGATGCCGGTTCCGGCTTTGGTGGCGGCTCGTCGGCGACTGTCTTTGGTGCGCGTGGCTCGGCAAATTTCCTGTCGCGCAGCACGGCGGTCCTCGCTGGTTTGTTCTTCCTGCTCAGCCTCGGCATGGGCATGTATCACAGTCGTCCAGCCATCACTGGCAGTACCTCGGATGATCTTGGCGTGATGGCGGGCGTCGCTCCCGCAGCTTCGGAGGCACCGGCGAACGGTGAGATTCCGGCAGCTTCGACGGCGGCTCCGGCATCGACAGATGTTCCAGCGCCAATGCCTGCACCCGCAGCGGAAACGCCGGCTCCCGAGCCAGCCAAAGCCGATGCGACGCAGCCGGATAAAGCGAGGAAGGACGGAGTTTGATAGCGTTGCCCAGGTGGCGGAATTGGTAGACGCACTACCTTGAGGTGGTAGCGGCGAAAGCTGTGGGGGTTCGAGTCCCCCCTTGGGCACCAATATCATGAACAACCGTCGTTGCCGCAGCCTGCGGCAACCGCTGATGCGTCTAGTGGCGCGGAGGTGCATGTGTTAGTCGAGTATTTTCCGGTCCTGTTGTTTTTGATAGTGGCCACCGGTATCGGCATAGCGTTGCTCGTCATCGGCAATGTGCTTGGACCGAAAAAGCCTACTGCGGAGAAGCTTGCTCCGTACGAATGCGGCTTTGAGGCGTTTGAGGATGCGCGCATGAAATTCGATGTGCGTTATTACCTCATTGCCATCCTGTTTATCATTTTCGATCTCGAAATCGCTTTCGTGGTCCCGTGGGCGATCGTGTTCGACGAACTCGGCGTGTTTGGTCTTGCTGAAATGGGCATGTTCGTCGGTCTGCTCGTGCTTGGCTTCGTCTACGTCTGGAAGAAAGGAGCGCTCGAATGGGAATGAGTGATTCCATTTCACGGGTGATGCACAACCCGGCGCCGCCCGGACCCGTTGACGACATCTTGCGTCCCGGCGACGACAATCCCTTGATGGATCGTGGTTTTGTGACCGCGCGCATGGACGAGTTGGTCAACTGGGCGCGGACCGGATCCATGTGGCCGATGACCTTTGGTCTGGCCTGTTGCGCTGTTGAAATGATGCATGCCGGTGCCGCGCGTCTCGATCTGGATCGCAATGGCGTGATCTTTCGGCCCTCGCCGCGACAATCCGACGTGATGATTGTCGCCGGAACGCTGGTCAACAAGATGGCCCCGGCGCTGCGCAAGGTCTACGACCAGATGCCTGAGCCAAAATGGGTCATTTCTATGGGCTCGTGCGCGAACGGCGGTGGTTACTATCACTATTCGTATGCCGTCGTGCGCGGTTGCGATCGTATCGTTCCTGTTGATGTCTACGTGCCGGGCTGTCCACCGACCGCCGAGGCTCTGATTCACGGCATTCTGCAACTGCAGAAGAAAATTCGCCGTACCAACACGATCGCGCGTTAGAGGATCCGGCATGAGCGAACCCGAAACCCTGGCACGCCGCCTTGAAGTCCAGCTTGGCTCGAAAGTGGTCAGCTGCGTCGAAGCGAATGGCGAGACGACGATCGAAGTGTTGCCAGAGAACTGGCTCGCGGTCGCGCGCATTTTGCGTGACGATTCGGCTTGGCAGTTCGAGCAATGCGTGGATGTCTGCGGCGTGGACTATCTGAGCTTCGGCCAGACCGAATGGGATACCACAGATGTCACCTTCGAAGGATTTTCGCGCGGCGTTGAAGGCAAGGGTGCCGGTCGCTTCGACTGGGCCCACCGTCCACGCCATACCGATATTCCTCGACGCTTTGCCGTCGTCGTTCATCTGTTGTCGATAACGAAGAACGAACGCCTGCGCATGCGTGCCTTCTGTGTTGACGACGACGTACCGTCGATTCCCTCGCTGGTTCACGTTTGGCCTGCCGTCAACTGGTTCGAACGCGAGGCGTTTGATCTGTTTGGTATTGTTTTTGAAGGCCATCCTGACCTGCGGCGCATCCTCACTGATTACGGGTTCGTCGGGCATGCGTTCCGCAAGGATTTTCCGCTTATCGGGAATGTCGAGGTTCGCTACGATCCGGAAAAGAAGCGCGTCGTCTACGAGCCGGTATCGATCGAACCGCGCGTGCTGGTGCCGCGTACGATCCGCGATGATTCACGTTACGAGCAGGCCAACGCCGAGCGCGAGGCAGGGAACAAGTAATGGAAGAGATTCGCAATTACACGATGAATTTCGGCCCGCAGCATCCGGCTGCGCATGGCGTCCTGCGTCTTGTGCTTGAGATGGATGGTGAAACGGTCGTACGTGCCGACCCGCATATTGGCCTGCTTCATCGAGGAACGGAAAAGCTCGCCGAATCAAAGCCCTACAACCAGTCGATCGGTTACATGGATCGCCTCGATTACGTCTCGATGATGTGCAATGAGCACGCCTACGTGCGTGCCATTGAAGCCCTCATGCAACTTGAAATTCCGGATCGCGCGCAATGGATCCGTACGATGTTCGACGAGATCACGCGCATCCTAAATCATCTGATGTGGATCGGCTCGAACGGACTCGATCTGGGCGCGATGGCGGTTTTCCTTTACGCATTCCGTGAGCGCGAAGAGCTGATGGATTGCTACGAGGCGGTTTCCGGCGCGCGTATGCACGCGACCTACTATCGTCCCGGTGGCGTCTATCGCGATCTGCCGACGGTAATGCCGAAGTACAAGGAATCGCGCTGGCACAAGGGCGATGACCTCAAGCGCTTCAACCAGTGGCGCGAAGGTTCGATGCTCGATTATCTCGAATCTTTCTGCGCGGATTTTCCGAGCAAGGTCGACGAATACGAAGAGCTGCTCACCGACAATCGAATCTGGAAGCAGCGCACCGTCGATATTGGCATCGTTTCACCTGAACTGGCCAATGCCTGGGGCATGAGCGGACCGATGTTGCGCGGCTCCGGCATTGCTTGGGACCTGCGCAAGAAGCAGCCGTATGCGAAGTATGCCGAAGTCGATTTCGACATTCCGGTAGGCGTCAATGGCGATTGCTACGACCGTTATCTCGTGCGCGTCGAGGAAATGCGCCAGTCCAATCGCATCATTCAGCAATGCGTGACCTGGCTCAAAGCCAATCCTGGTCCGGTGATCGTGAAGAACTACAAGGTCGCACCGCCGAAACGTGAAGAGATGAAAGACGACATGGAAGCGCTCATTCATCACTTCAAACTGTTCACTGAAGGCTATTGTGTGCCGGCTGGCGAAATTTACGCCGCCGTCGAGGCGCCAAAAGGTGAATTCGGCTGTTATCTGATTTCCGACGGGGCCAACAAGCCATTTCGCTGCAAGCTTCGAGCGCCGGGTTTCGCCCATCTGTCGACGATGGACACCCTGGTTCGTGGTCACATGCTTTCCGACGTTGTTGCAATGATTGGCACCTACGACGTCGTGTTCGGGGAGATTGATCGATGAAGGCCACCGGTACATGGAATGAGGTCAAGGATATTGATCCGTTGACCGTTCTTGCCGCCCACACGCGTGAGCACATTGATGCGTGGGTGGCCAAGTTTCCACCGGATCGCAAACGATCGGCGATGATCCAGGGTCTGTTTGTTACCCAGGAGCAGAACGGTGGATTTCTCACTGATGAGTTGATCGTCGCTGTCGCGCGCTATCTTGATCTGCCGCAGGTCTGGGCGTTTGAAGTGGCGAGCTTCTATTCGATGTTCGAGACCAAGCCGGTCGGTCGCAACAACGTAGCGATCTGCACCAACATTTCATGCTGGCTGAATGGCGCCGAGGATCCCGTGCGACATTGTGAACAAAAATTGGGAACGCCACTGGGCGAGAGTACGCCGGATGGCCGCATCTACCTCAAACGGGAAGAGGAATGTCTGGCTGCTTGTTGTGGCGCGCCGATGATGGTCGTCAACGGTCACTATCACGAAAACCTCGATACCGCGAAACTCGACCAGATTCTCGATTCGCTGAAATGAACCTGTGGGAAGCGGCTTCAGCCGCGATGCTCCTGCTGCAGATGCACCGAGTCGCGCGATTGAAAACAGTGCAAGCAAGCCGCTCAAACTGAACAGTGCGATCATGGATGGTCGCTTCATGATCCTGACGAACGCTCAAGGATCGCAAAGGCAAAGACAATGGCATTCGGACCCGCTCCAAAAGATCATCAGGTTGTCTACACCACGCTGCATTTTGATCAGCCGTGGACGCTGGACAATTACCTCAAGGTCGACGGTTATCAGGCTTGGAAGAAGATACTTGCCGAGAAACCCGATCCGGTGACGATCATCGACGAGCTCAAGAACAGCTCATTGCGTGGTCGCGGCGGCGCCGGTTTTCCTACAGGCCTCAAGTGGTCGTTCATGCCGCGCTCCGCGCCGGGCCAGAAATATATTCTTTGCAACTCCGATGAATCCGAGCCGGGCACGTGCAAGGATCGCGACATCTTGCGCTTCAATCCACATTCCGTGATCGAAGGAATGGCTATTGCCTGCTATGCGACGGGATCGACCGTTGCTTACAACTATTTGCGCGGCGAATTCCATCACGAGCCGTTCGAACATTTCGAGCAGGCGCTAAAGGACGCGTATGCCGCGGGCTTGCTAGGCAAGGATATTGGTGGCTCGGGCATCGATGTCGATATCCATACCGCCTTGGGTGCTGGTGCTTATATCTGCGGCGAAGAAACCGCAATGATGGAATCGCTCGAAGGCAAGAAAGGCCAGCCACGATTCAAACCCCCATTTCCGGCGAACTTTGGTTTGTTCGGCAAGCCGACCACAATCAACAATACCGAGACCTACGCATCGGTGCCGGCGATCCTGCGCAAAGGCGCGGATTGGTTTCTCAATGTGGGCAAGCCGAACAATGGCGGGCCGAAGATTTTCTCGGTGTCCGGTCATGTCGCCAAGCCCGGTAATTTCGAGATTCCTCTCGGTACTTCGTTTGCCGATTTGCTCGAGATGGCGGGTGGCATGCGCAATGGCGCCAAGCTCAAGGCGGTGATTCCGGGTGGTTCATCGATGCCGGTTTTGCCGGGTGAAACGATGATGGCCCTGACCATGGACTATGACGCGATCCAGAAGGCCGGCTCCGGCCTCGGCTCGGGTGCGGTCATCGTCATGGATGAATCCACCTGCATGGTGCGCGCCTGTCAGCGAATCTCACGTTTCTACTACGCAGAGTCTTGCGGCCAATGCACACCTTGCCGAGAGGGTACCGGCTGGATGTACAGGATGCTCACGCGAATCATCGAAGGCCACGCCGTTGTCGGCGATCTCGACACGCTGAAAGCCGCCGCCGGCCAGATCGAAGGGCACACCATCTGCGCCTTCGGCGAAGCTGCCGCCTGGCCCGTGCAGGGTTTCTTGCGCCACTACTGGCACGAGTTTGAATATTTCATCGAGCATGGCCGATCAATTGTCGATGCGAAAATCGAGGTGGCTGCATGAGCGCCCAGCCGGTCACACCCACTGCACCTCCTGATCACGTTTCAATCGAGATAGACGGCAAGCAGGTCTTCGCGCCGAAGGGTTCGATGATCATCCAGGCCGCTGACCGGATTGGTGTTGCAATTCCGCGTTTCTGCTATCACGAGAAACTCGCCATCGCTGCCAATTGCCGCATGTGCATGGTCGAAGTCGAAATGGGCGGGCGGCCGATGCCAAAGCCGCAGCCATCGTGCGCGACACCGGTTGCGGAAGGCATGAAGGTTTTCACTGAATCGCAGCGCGCACTATCCGCGCAGCGTAATGCGATGGAATTCCTGCTGATCAACCATCCGCTGGACTGTCCGATCTGCGATCAGGGCGGCGAGTGTGAATTGCAGGATCTATCGTTGGGTTATGGTCGTTCGGTCAGCCGTTTTGTCGAGGCCAAGCGCGTTGTCGCAGATGAGAATCTGGGGCCACTGGTGGCTACCGAGATGACCCGTTGTATCCAGTGCACGCGCTGCATCCGGGTGATGGCTGAAATCGCTGGAACCTACGAGCTCGGCGGCATGGAGCGCGGCGAAAATCTACAGATCGGCACTTATGTCGGCAAGCCGCTGATGAGCGAACTGTCGGGCAACGTGATTGATGTGTGTCCGGTTGGTGCGCTGACCAACAAGCCATTCCGCTTCAAGGCGCGCGCCTGGGAGCTACTGGCACGCGAGTCGATCGGTTACCACGATGCGCTGGGCTCCAATCTCTGGCTGCACACGCGCCGCGGCGAAGTGCTGCGCACGGTTCCGCGCGACAACGAAGCGATCAACGAATGCTGGCTGTCCGATCGCGATCGCTGGAGTCATCAGGGTCTGGCTGCAGCCGATCGCGCAACCATGCCGATGATCCGCAAGAACGGCGAACTCGTTGAAACGACGTGGACGGATGCGCTGGCGTTTGTCGCCGATCATTTGCGCAAAGCGGGCGGTGATATCGGCGCGCTGGTTGCGCCGTTTACTTCGAGCGAGGAAGGCCATCTGCTCGCGCGTTTGTTGCGCGGACTTGGCAGCGACAGCATTGATCACCGTCTGCGCGAACTTGATCTAACCGACGCGCCACACGCCCGTGCTTTCGAGATGCCGGTTGCCGAGCTTGAGAAGGCGACGGCGATCCTGATTGTCGGATGCAACCCACGTCACGAAATGCCGTTGCTCAACCATCGTCTGCGCAAAGCGGTGTCGGCCGGGGCCAAGGTCTGGTTGATCAATCCGATTGATTTCGACTACAACTTCCCGGTGGTCGGCAAGCAGATCGTCACGCCCTCGGTGATGCTCGACCGTGTTCTCGAACTCGCTCGTGCAGCCAACGACAGCGGCAAGTTGCCAGCCTCTTCAGTGCTGGCCGGTGAACTTGCCAAGGTCAAGGCCGATGAATCGGTGCATGCACTGATCAAGCAACTCTCTGAATCGACTGCATCGGTTGTCATCCTTGGTGAATCGGCGGTGCAGCATGCAGACGCTGCCTGGTTACGGAGCGCCGCCAAGCTCATCGCACGCGCCACCGCTTCGGCTTACAACGAGCTGCCTTCGGGCGCGAACGCAATCGGTTTGGCCGATGCCAGCGTGTTGCCGCAGAAGGAAGGACGCGATGCACTTGCCATGCTCACCAATCCGCCAAAAAATCTGATCACCTATCACGCAGGCTCTGCCGATTTCGCAAATCCGTCAGCGCTTGTCAACGCTCGCAGCGGTGCAGATTTCTATTTGCATCTCGGCGCATTCGCGTGTGATGGAGTGCGCAGCACGGCGCATGCGATTTTGCCGATTGGCTTGTTGCCGGAAATCGACGCGAGTCTGACCAACGTCGATGGCTTCACTCAAACCTTGGCAGCGGGAGCAAAAACGCCAGGTGACTCACGTCCCGGCTGGAAGGTCTTGCGCGCACTCGGTTCGGCGCTCGCTCTGGACGGTTTTGGCTTCACCGAAATTGGCGAAGTGCGTGCGCAAATGAGCAAGCGGGTTGTTGGCAATAGCGAACCTGGCCAGCGCGTCAATCGCCAATCTTCTGCGGGAACTCTTCAGCGCGTTGCTACCACCGCCATTTATCGAGCCGACGGTGTTTTGCGTCGCTCCTCAGCGCTCAACAGCCATCCGCTCAACCGTGGTCCGATGATGTGCTTGAACCCGGAGGATGCATCGAATCTGGGCCTCGCCGGTGGCGACAAGGCAAACGTCAATGACGTCGTCCTCGATGTGACACTGGATTCGGCGGTGCCTCAAGGCGCGGCTTGGATTGAAGCCGGTTACGCCGAGGTCGGCACGCTTCCCGGCAACGGCTCACCACTCAAGATTGTGAGGGCGTCGGCATGATCGACACGATGCAGCAATCCTTGCTTGGATTGGGTGATACCGGACTGGTGATTTGGACCGTGCTCAAGATCCTCGCGATCGCGGTTCCGGTGATCATCACGGTGGCGATGTTTGTCTACTGGGAGCGCAAGGTTATCGGCTGGATGCACGTGCGCCTTGGGCCGACTCAGATTGGTCCGTTCGGTTTGTTGCAGGCGTTTGCCGATGTTTTCAAACTGTTGTTCAAGGAAGTCCTGCTGCCGAGCTCCTCGAACAAGGTACTGTTTCTTCTCGCGCCGCTGATCGCCTTGGTGCCGGCATTTGCCGCCTGGTCACTGATCCCGTTCGATGCAGGCTTGGTGCTGGCGAAAGTCAATGTCGGTTTGCTGCTGCTGCTGGCGCTGACCTCGCTCGGCGTATACGGCATCATCCTTGCCGGTTGGGCGTCGAACTCGCGCTACGCCATGCTTGGCGCGATGCGCGCTGCGGCGCAGACGGTTTCCTACGAAATCGCAATGGGATTTGCCTTGGTCAGTGTGATGATCCTGACCGGAAGTCTGGATCTCAGCGATATCGTCCTGGCCCAGGCGGGCACCAAGGGTTTCTTCGATTGGTACTGGCTGCCGCTGCTGCCAATGTTCATCATTTATTTTATCTCAGGCGTGGCAGAAACCAATCGCGCACCGTTCGATGTGGCGGAGGGCGAGTCGGAAATCGTCGCCGGCTTCCATGTCGAGTATTCCGGGTCCGCCTTTGCGATTTTCTTCCTCGCCGAATACGCGAACATGATCCTGATCGCGTTTCTTGCGGCGATCCTGTTCATGGGTGGCTGGCTGAGTCCGCTGCAAGGCTGGATCACCGCAGATGTTCCGTGGATCGACTGGATCTGGAAAGGCGGTTGGCAGTGGACATTCATCAAGGCCTTTTTCTTCTCGTTTTTCTATCTCTGGTTCCGCGCGACATTTCCGCGCTATCGCTATGACCAGATCATGCGCCTCGGCTGGAAAGTGTTTATTCCGATCACGATCGTCTGGGTGGTTGTGGCGGCCTGCCTGAAGTATTTCGGCCTCGTCACGATTGGCGCATGAGCGAACTGGATTTCAAGCAATGAAAAGAATCGTCCATTACTTCAAGAGTCTGCTGCTGCTGGAGCTGCTGGCCGGCATGTGGCTGACCATTCGCTATATGTTCAAGCCGAAATATACGATGCGCTATCCGGAGGAACATATCCCGAAGTCGAATCGTTTCCGTGGCCTGCATGCCTTGCGGCGTTATCCGAATGGAGAAGAGCGCTGCATTGCCTGCAAGCTCTGCGAAGCGGTATGCCCGGCACTTGCCATTACCATCGACTCGGAAATGCGCGAAGACGGTACACGGCGCACGACCCGTTACGACATTGATCTGTTCAAGTGCATCTTCTGTGGTTTCTGCGAGGAATCCTGCCCGGTCGATTCGATCGTCGAAACGCGCTTGCACGAATACCATTTCGAGAAACGAGGCGAAAACGTGATCGACAAGATCCAGCTGCTCGCCATCGGCGATCGCTATGAAAGCGAGATCGCCGCCGACCGCGCACAGGATGCGCCGTTCCGATGAGCGACCAAGGAGATTCCCATGACATTTGAACTGGTCTGCTTCTATTTTTTCGCCACCGTTGCGGTAGCGGCGGCCTTGTCCGTGATCAGCGTCAAGAACCCGGTCGTTGCGGCGCTGAGTCTTGTGCTGACCTTCTTCTCGATGGCATGCGTCTGGTTGCTTGCGCAGGCGGAGTTCCTCGGCGTTGCCTTGGTTCTTGTTTACGTCGGCGCGGTGATGGTCTTGTTCCTGTTTGTGGTGATGATGCTTGATGTCGATTTCGCGCCGGTGCGTGAAGGCTTCGTGCGTTTCCTTCCGGTTGGAATTGCAGTTGCGCTGGTCATGTTGGTCGAGATGCTGATGATGATTGGCGTGCGTACGCTACAAACGCCGCTCAATGCAGATCCCGCGGCGCTCGCCGGCATGTCGAACATGGGTTGGTTGGGACGCAGTCTGTTCCGTGATTTCTTGCTGCCATTTGAAGTCGCCGCGCTTATCCTGACGGTCGGTTTGATTGCCGCGGTGACCTTGACCTTGCGCAAGCGTAGTGGCAGCAAGATTCAGAAGCCAAGCCATCAAGTCATGGTCAAGCGCGACGATCGGGTTCGTCTGGTCAAGATGGATGCAGTCAAGAAAGGGCAGGTGACACCATGATCGCGTTGGCGCATTTTCTCACCTTGGGTGCGGTGCTCATGTGCATCGCGGTTGCCGGAATCTTCATCAACCGCAAGAATGTCATCGTGCTGCTCATGTGCATCGAGTTGCTGCTGCTCGCGGTGAATACGAACTTCGTCGCATTCTCCCGTTTCCTTGGCGATCCATCCGGCCAGGTCTTTGTATTCTTCATCCTGACTGTAGCCGCCGCCGAGGCAGCGATTGGTCTGGCCATCCTTGTTGTCCTGTTCCGCAATCGCGCGACGATTGACGTGACCGACATCGACACGCTCAAGGGTTGATTGATGATGCTCGATAAATCCATCCTGCTAACGATCGTCCTTGCTCCGCTTTTTGGTGCATTGATCGCTGGCCTGTTCGGCAAGCGCATCGGCCGCGTTGCTTCACACAGCGTGACCATTGCCGGTGTCGGCTTGAGCTGCGCGTTGTCTATCGTCGTTCTTTATCAGTTGGTCTGGGGTGACGCGCAAGTCTTCAACCAGAATCTCTACACCTGGTTTGAGGTGGGTAGCACGAGCGCGCACGTCGGTTTTCTGATCGATCGGCTGACCGCGATGATGATGGTCGTGGTGACCTTCGTATCCTTGATGGTGCACGTCTACACGATTGGCTACATGGCCGAAGACGACGGCTACGAACGCTTCTTCAGTTACATCGCACTGTTCACGTTTTCAATGCTGATGCTGGTGATGAGCAACAACTTCCTGCAGCTGTTCTTCGGCTGGGAAGCGGTCGGTCTGGTTTCCTATCTGTTGATCGGCTTCTGGTACAAGCGGCCGAGTGCGATCTTCGCCAACATGAAGGCGTTTCTGGTCAATCGCGTTGGCGACTTCGGATTCCTCCTCGGTATCGCAGGCGTTTTGTTGTGGTTCGGTGGCTCGCTTGATTACGCCACCGTGTTTGCCCACGCTCAGGATCCATCCATCGACATGGCATCACGCTCGGTCGAGCTGATCGCCGGCCATCCGTGGCATGTGGCGACCATCGTTTGCATTTGCCTGTTCATTGGCGCGATGGGCAAGTCAGCGCAGGTGCCGCTGCATGTGTGGTTGCCGGATTCAATGGAAGGTCCGACGCCGATCTCGGCATTGATCCATGCGGCAACGATGGTCACCGCTGGCATCTTCATGGTCGCGCGCATGTCGCCGCTGTTCGAACTCAGCGAAACGGCTCTGACCTTTGTGCTGGTGATCGGTGCGACCACGGCTTTGTTCACCGGCCTGATCGGTATCGTGCAGAACGACATCAAGCGAGTTGTTGCTTATTCGACGCTCTCCCAACTCGGCTACATGACCGTCGCGCTTGGCGTGTCGGCCTATTCGGCCGGCGTGTTCCATCTGATGACGCATGCTTTCTTCAAGGCATTGCTTTTCCTTGGCGCGGGTTCGGTGATCATTGCCATGCACCATGAGCAGGATATGCGCCACATGGGCGGCCTGCGCAAGTATATGCCGATCACCTGGATCACGATGTGGATCGGCTCGCTGGCTTTGGCCGGTGCGCCGGGCTTCGCCGGATTTTTCTCGAAGGATGCGATTATCGAAGCGGTGGGCGAATCGCATCGTGTCGGTGCCGGTTACGCGTATTTCTGCGTACTCGCCGGTGTCTTCATCACCGCGCTATACAGCTTCCGCCTGCTGTACATGACCTTCCATGGCAAAGAACGCTTTGTCGTCGACAAGCCCCACCATGCGCACGCTCACGATCATCATGACGCGCATGATGATCACGGTCATCACAAGCCCGGTCATCTCGCACACGCGCCGCACGAATCTCCGTGGGTGGTGACGCTGCCCTTGGTGTTATTGGCGATCCCATCGGTGGTTATCGGCTTCCTGACCATCGGCCCGATGCTGTTCGGCGATTACTTTGGAAATGCGATCTTCGTGCGTGAGGCGAACAACGTGATCGGCGAGCTTGGTCACGAGTTCCACGGCTCGATGGCGATGATCCTGCATGGATTTACCCAGGCGCCTTTCTGGATTGCCTTGGCCGGATTCGCCGTCGCTACCTGGATCTGGCTGTTCAATCCGAGCATTGCCGACAAGGCCGAAAACGCCTTGCGTCCTGTGCACACGATGCTCACGAACAAGTACTGGTTTGATAATGTCTACCAAGCCGTCTTCGCGCGTGGTGGTATCGCATTCGGTCGTGGCCTCTGGCGCGGCAGCGATGTCGCGCTGATCGATGGCGCGATCAACGGTTCGGCCAGTCTGGTCGACCAGATTTCGGCTCTCGTACGTCGGCTCCAGTCCGGCTATCTCTACCACTATGCGTTCGCGATGATTCTCGGCCTGATCCTGCTGCTTGGCGGATCGTGGTGGATGTTCATGCGCATCGCTGCCTGATCGACGGGGAATGACGACCACCATGGCTCACTGGCCTCTTCTCAGTATCTTGATCTGGTTGCCGATTCTCGGCGCCGTCGCTGTCCTTGCGTTGGGACGTGATCCGCGTGTCGCGCGCTGGCTCAGCGTCCTTTTTGCGTTGGCAACCTTGGCTGTCAGCATTCCGCTCTATCTCGGTTACGACGCGCTTGGCGGCGGCATGCAATTCATCGAATCGCACGCCTGGATCGATGCGCTCAAGGTCACCTATGGCCTCGGCGTCGATGGAATTTCGGTAGCCCTGATCATCTTGACCACGTTCACCAGCGTGCTCGTGATCATTGGTTCGTGGGGGCCGATCGACAAGCGCGTCTCGCAATACATGGCCGCCATGCTCGCGCTCGAAGGCATGCTGATCGGCGTGTTCGCCTCGACCGACGCGCTGCTGTTTTACGTATTCTTCGAAGCCATGCTGATTCCGATGTTCATCATCATTGGTGTCTGGGGTGGGCCACGCCGCGTCTACGCGACGCTGAAATTCTTTATCTATACCTTCCTCGGTTCGATCTTCATGCTGATCGGTCTGATCTATCTGCACATGAAAACCGGCGAGTTCTCGTTGGCGGCATTTGCCAGTGCAAGTTTGAGCACCAAGGAACAAGCCTGGTTGTTCTTCGCCTTCCTGATCGCCTTCGCGATCAAGGTGCCGATGTGGCCTGTGCATACCTGGTTGCCGGATGCTCACGTCGAAGCACCCACCGGCGGTTCTGTGATCCTGGCCGCGATCATGTTGAAGGTTGGCGGCTACGGATTCATCCGCTTCTCATTGCCGATCACCCCGGATGCCTCGCACGAATATGCGTGGGTCGTCATCGCGATGTCGCTGGTTGCCGTGGTCTACATTGGCTACGTCGCTCTGGTCCAGGAGGACATGAAGAAACTGATCGCCTATTCGTCGATCGCGCACATGGCCTTCGTTACTATCGGTATCTTTATCGCACTGGCCCTGGTTCGCGACCACGCCAATCCGGATGCGGCACGCCTCGGTGTGCAGGGTGCGATGGTGCAGATGATCTCGCACGGCTTCGTCTCAGGCGCGATGTTTTCCTGCATCGGCGTGCTCTACGAACGCCTGCATTCGCGCATGATTCGTGACTACGGCGGCGTGCTCACCGTGATGCCGTGGTTCGGCGGATTGTTCATCTTCTTCGCGATGGCCAATTGTGGGCTGCCGGGTACCAGCGGATTCGTTGGTGAGTTCATGGTCGTTCTCGCCGCGTTCCAGGACAACTTCTGGATTGCCGCCATCGCGGCGTTCACCTTGATCATCGGCGCGGCGTACACCTTGTGGCTGGTAAAGCGGGTGATCTTTGGCGAAGTAACCAATCCA
>JBBSVJ010000066.1:0-16286 GCA_038233665.1 Lysobacterales bacterium | reverse complement strand
TTGTCACCGACGCGCACCTTGGCGGTGCCATCGACCACCGTCCAGTGCTCGCTGCGCTGGTGATGCAATTGCAGCGAGAGCACATGTCCGGGCTTGACTGTCAATCGCTTGACCTTGCAATCATTGCGATCCTCAAGAATCGTGTAACTTCCCCACGGTCGATGCACCGTGTTGTGCAAGGACGCGGCCGGATGATTGGTCTCGCGCAAGCGCTCGACCACGATCTTGACCAGTTGGGCGCGATCGCGGTCGGCGACCAGCACAGCATCGCCGGTATCGATGATGATGAGATTGTCGATACCGACCGCCGCAACCATTCGCGTATCCGATTGGATATAGCAATTGCTACTCTCGACGACAATGGCCTCTCCCTGGATACGATTGCCAGCCGCGTCCGATTCGGCGTCCATCTCGCTGATCGCCTTCCACGAGCCGATGTCGCTCCAGTCGAAGTGCGCAGGTACCACGGCGACGCGTGCGGCGCGTTCCATGATCGCGTAATCGATGGAGATATCCGGCTGAGCCATGAACAACTCACGAGAGAACTCGACCGGACTGACTTGGCCGCTCTCGCTGGCATAACACGCGCGCGCCGCGGCAAGAACATCCGGACAGGTCGTTTCTGCGGCGCCAATCAGCGCATCGGCACGAAAGCAGAACATGCCGGAGTTCCAAACATAATCGCCGGAGAGCAAATAGCTTTCCGCTGTTGCCTGATCAGGTTTCTCGACAAAGGCGGCAACCTCGCGACCTTCAAAGCCGCTGACTCGCTCGCCCATGCGCAGATAGCCGAAGCCGGTTTCCGGCGCGCTGGGACCGATCCCGAAGGTGACCAGCCACCCTTCATTGGCGAGCTTTTCCGCATGACGCACATCAGCGGCGAAGGCATCGATATCTCGGATCAGATGATCCGAAGGAAGAATCAACAAAGTCGCATCAGCGCCGCATTGATCAAGCGCATAGAGTGCGGCCAAGACGACGGCAGGCGCCGTATTACGCCCGGCCGGTTCGAGCAGGAATGGCAGGCGATCAAGATCCGCATCAGGATGGCTTGCGTACTCGTCGCGGGTCAGAAAATAGTAATCGCGGCCGGTCACGGTCAGCACCGTGCCGCCGTCGGCTAGCTTGAGTGCGCGATCAAGCGTCTTGTAAAGCAGCGATTGGCCATCGCCCATGCGCATGAACGGCTTCGGATAGGCGCTGCGAGAAACCGGCCAGAGGCGCGTACCGGCACCGCCGGAAAGAATTACCGGAACAATCATCAAATCTCTCCATGAGATCGGCTGGCGGCGAGTTCGCCGATCACCTCGTGCAAGCCCTGTTGCCAAGGCTGCGGTTGTATTCCAAACACCAAGGCAAGCTTGGCATTATCGAGCACCGAAAATGCCGGTCGCTTTGCGCGGGTCGGGTAGTCGGCGCTGGCAATGGGAACCATGCGCGGCAGTTTCTCCAGCAGTCCGGCTGTTTCGGCCTCGTGCATGATCGCGTTGGCGAAGGCGAACCAGCTACAGCGCTGCGACGCAGTCAGGTGATAGATACCGCACGCGCTCTGCCGATCATGCTTGTCCATTGCCAACCATTGCTGCAAGATCTTTGTAGTCGTTTGCGCGATCAAACGCGCCGAAGTCGGCGTGCCGATCTGGTCATCGACCACGCGCAATTCCTCTCGTTCGGCCGCAACACGCAACATCGTCAGCAAAAAATTCTGTCCGCGTGACGCAAAAACCCAAGCGGTGCGCAATATCAAGTGTTGCGCTGAAGTTGCGCGCAAAGCTCGCTCGCCTGCGAGCTTGCTGCGACCGTAGACTCCCAGCGGAGCGGTCGAATCGTCCTCGTGCCACGGACGATCATTCTGTCCGTCGAACACGTAATCCGTTGAATAGTGAACGACCAGCGCATCGTTGCGGGCTGCCCATGCACCGATCTCGGCGATGGCCAGGTGATTGATGCGATCGGCCAGATCGGGCTCATCTTCGGCACGATCGACTGCGGTATATGCCGCCGCATTGACGATAATCTTCGCTTCGCTCGCATCAAGCGTGCTTGCCAGCGACTCCGCATCGGCCAGATCGACGCTGACACAGACTGAATCATCAAGCAGCAAACCAGATCGGGTCGCACAGGTCACATCACCGACGTCAGCCAAGGGTTTGCGCAACGCGTGTCCGACCTGTCCGTTGGCTCCAAGCAGAAGAATGTTCACAGGTAGACCGGCAGCTTCTCCGCCGCCACATCGCTGAGAAACGGCGCCTTGGCATCCTTGGCCGACAACGCAGGCTCCGCGAGCGGCCAGTCGATAGCCAACGCTGCATCGTTCCAGCGAATGCTGGCGTCACTCGGCGCGTCATACAGGGCGGTGCATTGGTAGACAAAAGTCGCCGACTCGCTGAGTACCGCGAAACCGTGGGCAAAACCTTCGGGGACCCAGAAGTGGCGTTTGTTTTCGGCACTCAGGATTGCCGCTGCCCACTGGCCGAAAGTCGGCGAGCCGACTCGGATATCAACGGCAACATCGTAAACCTCACCCTCGAGTACGCTGACCAATTTGCCTTGCGGATTCGGCCACTGATAGTGCAATCCGCGCAGAACACCTTGCTCGGATCGCGAGACATTGGTCTGCACGAAATTCAGATCGAGTCCGACCTCTGCAAAGCGCTGCGCGTTGAAGCTCTCGTAGAAAAATCCACGCGAATCGCCGTGGACTTTCGGCTCAATGACGATGCAGCCCTCGAGTGGGGTCTTGATCACCTTCATGTCGGGCGCCCTTCGCGAACCAGTTCTTGCAGATATTGGCCGTACGCGTTTTTGGCCAGTGGTGCGGCCAGTTTCAACACCTGTTCGGCGTTGATCCAGCCATTGAAGAAGGCGATCTCTTCCGGACAACAGATCTTCAGCCCTTGGCGATTTTCGATGGTTTGCACGTAGCTCGATGCTTCGACCAGAGATTCATGCGTGCCGGTATCCAGCCAGGCGAAGCCGCGGCCCATACGCTCCAGCATCAATGAATCATCGGCGAGATAGCAGCGGTTGAGGTCGGTGATTTCGAGTTCGCCGCGTGGCGAGGGCTTCAGGTCGCGGGCAAAATCTGCGGCACGACCATCGTAAAAGTACAGCCCGGTCACGGCCCAACTTGATTTTGGATCAGTCGGTTTTTCTTCAAGACCGATGACTCGATTGCCGACATCGAATTCGGCCACACCGTAGCGCTCCGGATCACGAACCCAATAGCCGAACACGGTAGCTCCGCGTGTCCGTGAATCGGCTGCCTGCAGCAGCCGGGTCAGACCATCGCCATAAAAAATGTTGTCGCCAAGGATCAGGCAGCTTGGTTCGTTGCCGACGAAATCACGACCGATCAGATAAGCCTGAGCCAAGCCATCGGGTGATTCCTGCACCGCATAGCGAATCGACAACCCCCACTGCGAGCCATCACCGAGCAAACGCTGGAACAAGGCCTGCTCGTGCGGCGTGTTGATGATCAACACCTCGCGGATACCGGCCAGCATCAAGGTGCTGAGCGGGTAATAGATCATCGGTTTGTCGTACACCGGCAACAACTGTTTGCTGACCGATTGAGTCAAGGGATACAGACGTGTGCCGGAACCTCCAGCGAGAATGATGCCGCGTCGTGTTGTCACCAGAGAGTCTCGATAGCAGAATTCGGGCCGCATAGTGTAATGGGCCGCGCTTCAACGCGCTCGCGTTACGCCCCGGAATCCGGCATATCGTTGATTTTAATCAAGTTTCCGAACCAACCGAAGGATGCGAACGTTGTCGGCCGGCGCCACGCTGGAACAGGCGCTCGCCGCTGGCCGGCGAACGACCTGATTGGTTACCCGCTCAATGCTTGGCGAAAACCTCGCCCAGAAAGCCGCGCATCATGCGAAAAGCACGCGTGGCCGCACGCTCGTTGTAGAGGCAACCCGGTGGACTGTTCGCATCCGGCTCAGCGAAACAATGCACAGCGCCGCTGAAATTGACGAACTGCCAATCCGCACCGGCCTTGTTCATCTCATCATTGAACTTGCCAATGTCTTCTAGCGAAGTGCCTCCATCATCGGCTCCGTTGAGGACCAGGATCGGCGCCTTCACCGAATCCGGCGCGGCCGGTTTGGAGGTCGACAAACCACCATGAAAACTCACCACGCCTGCAATGTCGGAACCGCTGCGAGCCAGCTCGAGCACGGTCGAGCCACCAAAGCAGAATCCGATCGCCGCAATTTTCCCAGGCTTCAGTGGAACCTTGCCAACCTGTGCGCGCAAGGTTGCAACGGCTTCGTTGATGCGTGCGCGAAGCACCTCGCGATCCGCGTAAAGCTTGCCAACTTGGGCGCGAGCTTCATCAGCGTTTTTCGGCCGCACACCTTCGCCATACATGTCCGCGACAAGAATCACATAGTCGGTAGAGGCGATGGTCTTGGCCTTCTCCACAGCCGAGTCGGTCTCACCCATCCAGTTCGGCACCATGACCAAACCGGGGCGCAGCGCCTTGCTCGAATCGTCATAAACCAGATGGCCGGAGAGGACCGTCTTGTCCACGGTGTAGCTGATCGGTTTGACGATCATTGCCGCTTGGGCCGAGGTTGCCGAAACCAGCAACAATACGGAGGCAATCATTGCGCGCATGGGAATCTCCACAGGGGTTGTTGTTGCATCATAGCCCTAGCTCAGGCCGTGGCCGCCAGGTGTACCCCCACGACAGCACGCCCGGACGGATCGGCAGCAGCGGCGAACGCCGGATCCCATTCGATTGCGGCTGCCGAAGAACAGGCAATCGACTTGCCGCCGGGGACGGTCTGCGCACATGCATCGCCCGGAAAGTGCTGCTCGAAAATGTTGCGGTAGAAATAGGCCTCCTTGGTCGCAGGCGGATTGAGCGGGAAACGCTTCGCCGCAGCAGCAAACTCGCGATCGCTGACTTGGGACTCAGCGTGGGCTTTGAGTCCATCGATCCAGCCGTAGCCAACACCATCGCTGAATTGCTCCTTCTGACGCATTAGAATCGAATCAGGCAATGCGCCGACGAATGCCTCGCGCAGCACGGCCTTTTCGATGCGTCCGTTACCCGCCATCTTGAATTTCGCATCCATGCTCATGGCAAGATCGAGAAACTCGAGATCAAGGAAAGGCACTCGCGCCTCGACGCCCCAGGCCATCATTGATTTGTTGGCACGCGCACAATCGTAAATGTGCAGGGCCTCGATCTTGCGCACGGTTTCATCGTGAAACTCTTGCGCATTAGGTGCTTTGTGGAAATACAGGTAGCCGCCGAAAATCTCGTCCGCACCCTCTCCGGAGAGCACCATCTTCACGCCCATCGCCTTGATCCGTCGCGCCAGCAGATACATTGGCGTCGAAGCGCGAATGGTCGTCACGTCATAGGTTTCAACATGACGAATCACTTCGGGCAAGGCATCAAGCCCCTCCTCGAAGGTGTAATGAAAGCCGTGATGCACGGTGCCGAGCGACTCGGCAGCGATCTGCGCAGCGGCAAGATCCGGTGATCCATCAAGACCGATCGCAAAGGAATGCAATCTCGGCCACCAGGCTTCGGAGGAGTCATTTTCCTCGATGCGACGACGTGCGAACTGCGCGGCACACGCCGCGACCAATGAAGAATCCAAGCCACCCGACAACAACACGCCATAAGGCACATCAGTCATCAATTGCCGATGCACGGCCGACTCCAGGCCTTTGCGCAGATTTTCCGCTGACACCTCAATACCCAAGGTCGTCTCATGATCTCGCCACGTCTTTTTGTAGTAACGCGTGAGTTCACCTGTTGAGCTGTCGAAGACATGGCCCGGTGGAAACGCTGAGACGTCGGCGCACAATCCAACCAGCGCCTTCATTTCCGAAGCCACACAGACTCTGCCTTCACGATCATGCCCCCAATAGAGCGGGCAGACGCCAATCGGGTCGCGCGCGATCAGGAAACGCCCGACGCCACGATCCCAAAGCGCAAACGCGAAAATCCCGTTGAGCCGGGCGATACCGTCGGCGCCTTGTTCGCGATACAAGGCATTGATGACTTCGCAGTCCGAGCCGGTCTGAAAATCGTAGCCGTGAGCCAGCGATTGTTCGAGCGCGCGATGGTTGTAGATTTCACCGTTCACCGCGAGAACCAAGGCACCATCGGCAGAGAGGATGGGCTGCGCGCCACCGGCCGGATCGACGATTGCCAAGCGCTCATGAACGAGGATTGCTCCCTCATCGACATGTACGCCACTCCAGTCCGGCCCGCGATGGCGCTGACGTTGCGACAGCTCGAGCGCAAGACGGCGCAGGCTGGTGAGGTTGTCGCCAGCCTGCAGTCCGAAGATTCCGAATATCGAGCACATGATGATGGTTCCTGGTTGATCGAAAGTCCAGCGCCTGCAATTGCTCCTGCATTGCAGGCATACACGCCATCCATGGCGATAACAAAGAAGGCCCGCTCAGTGGCGGGCCTTCTGCGTGTGTATGGTGTGTAACCCTCAGTGCACGCGAGCCCCGAATGTCGAGCACGCATTATTAATTCGGCCATTGGCGATGGCGGGCGCGGTGAGGATCAGCTTGGCGGTCGTGAGGAACATGGGTATTACTAGACCAGAAGCACCCGATCAAGGCAAGCACTTGTTGACTCGTCAAACCTTGCACTTAAAACCATCCTGGATACTGCTCGGATTGATGGCGGTTTGCGGCTTGGCACATGCGCAGGACGGACGCATCCATCGTTGCATCGGCGAGAATGGCGAACCGACGTTCACCGATCAGAAGTGCAGCGCACTGAAAGCGGCACCGGCGCCAGAGACGCCAACCAATGCGCAGGGTCAAGCGGGCATTGAACACTTCTCCAAGGCTATTTCCGCTGTTCCAGCGGTCACCCAGACCTGCGCGATTTCGGCGGAAAATCTACGCAATCGTGTCGCCACTGCATTCGCATCGGCCAATGTCGTCAGCTTTTCAGGCTTGTTCCTCTGGGACGGGTTTGGCCAGGGATCGGCGATTTCACCGCTACGCGATCTTGCCAAACTCATCCGCGAACCGCTGATCTCAATCGACCTCGATTCGACCCTGCAATTTCACGAACCCGATCAATACCGCGATCGCGAGGATCGCTACGCGGGCGACGAACTTTACGAACTGGTGATTCGCACCGTAGGCGAACAAGATCGAAACGTGCCGTTTGAGTCGGTTCGACGTTATGACATGAGAGAGCAAGCAGGCTGCTGGTGGTTGCTCATGCCTTGGTAATTGCCCAGTCTCTTTGTCACACGTTTCAACATTGAGGGGTGAGTCACGGCAGCCTTTCTCTTGGTTACTTTCTCTTTACTCCGGGCTCCTGCCCTGCGCCCTGCGGGCCAGCTTCGCTGTTCGCGCCGCTCCTGCGGCGCAGTGGCCACGCAAAGAGAAGTGACTCGCTCGCTGGGAGGCGAGTGAAACCCGGCAGGGATGCCGCGCGACGAAGGCGCGTAAAAATCAACAATAAAGTCGCTGAGCCCCTGCCTCAACGAAGCCGAGGCGGCCTGGACTTGTCGAAGGGCAGGCACGACGAGCTCGCTTGTCGCAGCGCCCAATACGTTGTCACAAGACACTTGCAACCCATCTTTCAATAGCGAAAATCGAGACCAGAACTCACGGTGATCGCCCGAGTCGAGCGACGCGGTTATCATGCAAGGCTACCCATTCAGGAATCCGACCATGGCTGCGAGCTATCCCGAGTTCATTTGGCAGAACGGCAAGATCAAGCCGTGGGCGGAAGCGACCGTGCACGTCATGGCGCATGCGCTGCACTATGGTTCTTCCGTTTTCGAAGGTATCCGCAGCTACGAGACACCGAACGGCCCGGCGATCTTTCGTCTCGGCGATCACCTGCAGCGTCTTTACATGTCGGCGAAGATCTACGACATCGTCATTCCTTATACGATTGATGAACTCGCCGCCGCATGCCGCGAAGTGATTCTCAAGAACGGGCTGACCAAGGCTTATCTGCGCCCGATCGCATTTCGGGGACTCGGCGGCTTCGGCCTTTCCGCCGATACGCCAACCGATGTCGCCGTGGCGACGTGGGAAATGGGGCCATACCTCGGTGCGGGCGTACTTGAAGCGGGTATTGACGCGTGTGTATCAAGCTGGAACCGGATGGCGCCGAACACCATTCCAACCGGAGCCAAAGCAGGAGGCAACTACCTTTCCGGGCAGTTGATCGCACGTGAAGCGCGTCGTCTCGGCTTTGGAGAAGGCATCGCCCTGGCCTCGACCGGCCTGCTCAGCGAAGGTGCGGGTGAAAATTTGTTCCTAGTCTTCGATGGCCAGATGCATACACCGCCAGCAAGTGCTGCGATTCTCAACGGCATCACCCGGCATACCCTGATTACGCTAGCCCGCGAGAACGGCATCGAGGTAGTTGAGCGCGACATGCCGCGCGAATACCTCTATCTCGCCGACGAAATCCTCATGTGCGGAACCGCCGCCGAAGTAACGCCGATCCGTTCGATAGACGGCAAGCCGATCGGCGAAGGCAAAGCCGGGCCGATAACACGCAAGCTGCAGGATTTGTTTTTCGGCCTGTTCACAGGCAAGACAGAGGATCGCTGGAACTGGCTCGACCCGGTCAACCTGGACTGATTGGATCAGGGCCGATAGTCGAACTGCAAGGTGGCCACGGCGCCCCCTTGCGGGCGCGGCGCGAGGCTCACTTTCCAGCCGTACAGTTCGCAGAGTCGACGTACGATAGCCAAGCCGAGGCCTGCACCCTTGACCAAGTTGGTGCCACGCTCGCCGCGCTCGAACAAGCGCTCGGCATCTTCAAGCGCGATGCCCGGTCCGGTATCTTCGACGGCGACTCGGCCGTGGCCGACGATGACCGCGACTTCACCGGTTTGGGTGTATTTGAAGGCATTGCTGATCAGATTGGTCAGCGCCACAGCGACTACGGATGAGGGTGCGACAGTCATCAGCGGCTGCTCGATTACCAGGCGGACTTCGACAGGCTTTTTGCCCAGATGCGAACGACTGATATCGATCACCTGTTCGGCGACCTTGGCCACATCGGTTGTTTCGCCGTCGACGGGTGCTTGGCGTTCGCTACGCGACAACAGCAGCAGGGCATCGGTCAACTCGGTTGATTGCTTCACCGCGCGCTCGATCCGGCGCAGCCGCTCGTGGGTTTTTTCGGAAAGATCCTGCTGACCCATCATCAGTTCGGTCGTCGACGCAATCACCGCCAACGGTGTACGCAGTTCGTGACTGACATCGGCATTGAACTCGCGGTCGCGCTCGACCAGGTGGGTCAGGCGAGCGGAATAATCATCAAGAGCCAAGGCCAGCTCGCCCACCTCATCGTTGGCAAAGCGCGGCGCCATCGGCGCGTAGTTCCCGGATTTCTTCAGTTCGCGGAGACGGCCGGCAAGCTCGGTGACCGGGCTCATCACGCGAGAAGACAACCACAAACCCATGAGTAGCGACAGCAGCGCGAACACAAGCACGGCGATAATCAGGACGACCAGCAACTGCCGCTCGGTCAGCTTCTGTGAACTCTGATCGAAGCGCAGGTAGGCCCAGAATTCGCTGTCCTTGAAGACGGCCAATTTGTAGGAACGCTTTTTCCCCGAAGCATCGAGATCTTCGATGTCATAGACACCTGATTCGTACTTCTGCCAAGAGAATGGAACGGTCGCCGTGCGACCAGCGCGTACGATCTGCGCTTCAAACAGCGACATGGTCCAGCGCGCATCCGGCTGCGGGAATTCACGCTTGAAATCAACGAAGTGGATGAGCTCGCGAGTCAACGTATCGTTGATGAGCTGATCTTCCATGCGTACGCGCAAGTAGATCGTCGCCGCTGCGAACAACGCTGTCAGGCCGAGTCCGAACAGCGCAAACGAGATGATGATCCGGCTGCGAAGCCTACGCCGGTACTGCATCCGGATCGACCATCACGTAGCCGATGCCATGACGCGTCTGAATCAGCGGCTTGTCAAAGGGTTTGTCGATTGCGGCACGCAGGCCGTGGATGTGTACGCGCAACGAATCGCTATCAGGCAGCTCCTCGCCCCAGACGCGGGTTTCGAGATCCTGACGGGTCGCCACGGACGGCGCCTTGTCCATCAGCGCTTGCAGAAGTTTGAGGCCGATCGGATTGAGCTGGATCGACTTGCCCGCACGCGTGACGATCAACGTATCCAAGTTGTAGGTGAGATCGGCGAGCTTGAGAATCCGACTCTTGATTCCCTTGCCGCGGCGGCTGAGCACTTCGAGACGCACCGCCAGCTCTTGCAAGGCAAACGGTTTGACCATGTAGTCATCCGCACCCGATTCGAAACCAACCAGCTTCTGCTCAAGCGCATCGCGAGCCGTCAACATGAGAACCGGGGTTTGACGACGGGCCTCTTGGCGCAACTTGCGACAGACTTCCAAACCGTCCATGCCGGGAAGACTCAGATCAAGCACGATAACGTCAAATTCGTTGACCACGGCCAAATGCAAGCCAGTTACGCCGTCTCCGGCGAAATCGACCACATGTCCACGATCAGCGAGAAAGTCACCGATGTTGGCAGCGATATCGCTGTTGTCTTCAATAACGAGTATGCGCATAGCAAAGATAGCTTAACGCGGAACGCCGACCAGAAACGCTCTGATTCGGTATTCGGCCAGTTGTGGGAGGGGGAGTTGGGCAGTAGCGCAATAAAATGGCCCAAGGAGGTGGCTTTGGGGGTACCACCTCACTTGGGCCAAAAGTTACTGCCCCGATTACCGTAATCTGCCTGTCACCATGCTAAAACTTAGGAGTGTCGAGCAGGACCTACAGTGGGAAGGAATATAGAGATCAAAGCCTTAAATGAAGGTTAAGCCACTCTGATTCTTCCGTTAAGGCACCACTCAACACGCAGCGCGCCTTATCGCCAAGATGCCTGCGCGCAGATCCCGAAGTGCCTGCGCAAATGGTGTAGCCGTCGTTCAAGACAAACCACTACCGATATCAAACCCGAGGGATGTCGCCTCTAAGCCGCGGGCAGTCAACTAGAAGGGCGTGCAGAAAGCCCCCTCAACCGCGTCGTGCGAAGTGCAAAAACGGCGAACCTTCATCGACCTATGCTGGTATCACCTGATCAGCGTAGGCGTAACTTCCCGCAGCCAGATCGGGTGATGCGACGGTTTTAGCGCTGAGAACGCTTTCTCACGGGCGCGGCGGCCGGCTTTTTCGCGGTTTCCGCCGATTCAAGCAAGGCAATGATTTCTCCGGCGATGTTCTTGCCGCTTGCCTTCTCGATACCCTCCAGTCCGGGCGATGCATTCACTTCAAGCACCAGCGGCCCCCGACGCGAACGCAAAAGATCGACGCCGGCAATACCCAGCCCCATCGTTGCGGCGGCACGAATCGCCACGTCAATTTCCTGTTCGCTTAGCTCGACCGAGCTGGCAATTCCGCCCCGATGCAAATTGGCGCGAAAATCTCCCTCCGGCGCTTGCCGATGCATGGCCGCCGCAACGCGACCGCCGATGACAAAGCAGCGCAAGTCGCCACCTCCCGCTTCACCGATGAATTCCTGGACAACGAAATTGGCGTAAAGCCCTCGAAACGCCTCGATCATGCCTTGCGAGGCAGAGCGCTTTTCGGCAAGCAACACCCCTTGCCCTTGCGCGCCTTCGTTGAGTTTTATCACATGCGGCGGATCGCCGAGCATCTGCAAGAGATCAGCGGTGTCATCGGGATAATCACCAAAAACGGTCATCGGCATATCAATGCCGTCACGCGCCAGCAACTGCAAAGAACGCAGTTTGTCGCGCGCGCGAAGCACCGCATCCGAACTATTCGGCGTGTACACGCCCATCATCTCGAATTGGCGCAAAACGGCCGTACCGTAAAAGGTGACTGAGGAACCGATGCGCGGAATCACTGCGTCGAAATCCTTCAGCGCGTGCCCCTTGTAGCGCATCTCGAATCCACTTTGAGAAATCCGCATGTAACAGCGCAGCGGATCCAGCACGCGCACGCGATGCCCGCGACTGCGACCCGCCTCGACTAAACGTCGTGTCGAATAGAGCTTGGAGTTACGGGAAAGAATGGCGATCTTCATGGTGGACGCGGACTCGATCGAGGCATCAAAAAGGATGGCACGCTTTTATGAAAGCCGAACAGACGTTCTTGCTGGAGCGGGTGAAGGGAATCGAACCCTCGTCAGTTGCTTGGGAAGCAACAGCTCTACCATTGAGCTACACCCGCGCGATGCCGGGATTATCCGGCATTTAACGCGGGCATCAAGCGTATTTGTAACGATTGCGGACGGTTCACGTTCAGGAGCAATGCGGTCAGATACCGGTGCGCGCAACTCTGTTTTTACGCGAGCGCGCTGACCCAGTAGGAGACCGTCAATGTTCAATCGCAATATTTCCCGCCGCTCCGTCGCATTGCTTCCTCTCCTGCTCCTCTTCGGTGCAGCGGGACAAGCCTTTGCCGACCCACCAAGTCGCGTTGTTCGCCTGAGCTATCTCGATGGCGATGTCAGCATGCAACCCGCTGGAATTGAGGAATGGTCTCGAGCGCATCTCAATCGTCCGCTGATTAGCGGCGACAGTCTCTACACGGATCGCGCGTCGCGCGTTGAAATGGAGGTGGGTACGGCGACGGTTCGCCTCGATGAACGCAGCACGTTCCGTTTGCTCAATCTCGATGACGCGAACGCACAAATCGAATTGACCGCAGGTACGCTCAGCTTGAACGTACGCCAAGTGTTTGAAGGACAGACCTACGAGATCGACACACCGACCCTGGCCTTGGTCATCGACAACCCGGGTCAGTACCGGATCGATATTTCACCGCAAGGTGATTCGACGATGATATCGGTGATCGATGGCAACGGTGATGTGTACGGCCGCGACAATGCGAGCTATAGAATCCAATCGGGTGAGTCTTACCGGTTTCATGACTCGCAACTTAGCGATTACGAAGTCTTTGACTTGCCACGCCAGGATGATTTTGATCGCTGGTGCTACGAGCGCTCAGAACGCTACGATCGCTCGCCATCGCGTCGCTATGTGTCCGAAGATGTTATCGGCTACGCCGACCTGGACGACTATGGCAGCTGGAGCAGCGCACCTAGCTATGGTTCGATCTGGTATCCCTCGCGCGTTGACACCGGTTGGACGCCCTATCGCGACGGCCACTGGTCATGGATTGATCCCTGGGGCTGGACCTGGGTCGACGATGCACCTTGGGGCTTCGCACCGTCCCATTACGGTCGCTGGGCGAACGTCAACAACCGTTGGGGCTGGGTACCTGGCCCACGCCACGGGCGCTCGATTTACGCGCCCGCATTGGTCGCATTCGTGGGCGGTGGCGGCTTCAGCGTGAGCATTTCCAGTGGCGGTCCGGTTGGCTGGTTTCCACTCGGCCCGCGCGATGTCTACGTGCCCTGGTATAGCGGTTCGCGTACCTACTTCAACAATATCAATACGCGCAACACCACCATCATCAACAATACCTACATCACCAACGTCTACAACGACTATTCCAACGGTCGACCGGTCACCGATTTCGACTACGCTTATCGCAACAATCGGAATGCCTACACTGCGGTTTCGCACGACGCGTTCGTCAATGCGCGCTCGGTGAACAGCGCTCGGGTACAGGTCAGCCAGGCGCAAATGACCCAAGGACGGGTGGTGAGTCGGATATCAATGGCGCCGACCGCAAGAAGCTTTGTCGGCGGTGGTGAGGGTCGTGGCAATGGTCGTAGCGTTAAGGCTGCCACCTTCGACCGCCAAGTCATTGCACGCACGGCTCCGCCGGTTCGCCGACTGGATGCGCAAGATCGTATTCGCGCCATTTCGCGCAACAACAACCAGCCATTGGCCGTTGCCGAAATGCGTCAACTCTCGGCGCAGGAGCCGCGCACCAATGATCGAACGCGCCAACGGGTAGAGGTCGTCGGTGGCAATCGTCCGTCTACAACCAAGGTACCTGCGCGTAGTGGAATTGAACGCATCTCTCGCGGCGGTCGTGTGCAACCCGCCGAATCGGCTGTCCGTGGCAACGACCAGCAGCGCGTACGCACAATCGCGCCCGCTCAGCAAAACCGAGACATCAACCGCACCGATACCGTGCGTGCGCCGCGAACGAATTCGACCGAGCGTATCTCTCCTCCAAGCCGGGCGCCCTCACCCAGCATGAGAAACGACACGTCGAGAAGCAATCCCGCGTCGCAACGAGAAGAGTCGCAGCGCGCACCACGTGCAGTTTCGGCCCCGGAACGACGCGTTTCTCCTGCACCTGTTCAGCGTCGTGAGATTGAACGAACTGCGCCGACCTCGCGCAGCGCGCCGCCCGCGACGGAACGCAGTGTCCCGCAGCGCACCCAGGCACCTCGCGAAGCAGACCCCTACGCAAGACGGGAAGCGCAATCGCGATCCGCTCCTCAACCGCAGCAGCGCGCAGTCCAGCCACGAACGGCTCCTCAACAGCAGGAACGTGAAGTTCGATCGCCAAGCGCACCGCGTTCACAGGTACCCGAGCAGGTGCAGCGTGCACCAGTAAATACTAAGCCGCAGCCTCGACAACGCAAGACTCCGCAAAAAGACGATCCAGAGGATGATGGAAACCAGCGTCGTCGGCGCGAATAGACCATCTCCGGAAGCTCGCCGCTTCCGCGTATGTTGACCTGACAACGCCGCATTTATTGCGGCGTTGTCGTGTAAGCCGGACTGAAAAATTTCGATCACACGCCGTGCCGGGCAAACGGAGCGGTCGATGCGGGCCGCAATGCATAAGCGCATCGACTAGAATGTTGCAATGAAGATCACATTGAAACGCCAAGATTCCCGCAATAGTCGATGCGGACGGCGCAACCGTCCCCAACGCTGTAGCCGCCATGCAATCCGGTTTTGATAGCGTGCTCATGAACACCGCTATCGCTGATGCGCGTGGTCCGCTCTTGATTGCTCACGCGATTGAACTCGTCGTGCAAGGCTGGACCTGCACTTTTCAATGCGGGGCGGATTCCAAGAAAACGATTCGCATCGGCATCAAGCCCTATCCATGGCAGCATTGGCCAAGACGATGACTGATCCACGCCACGCCGACCGCCTGCCAGACGAAACTCTAGAACCGCGACGTGTCCGCAGCTTTGTGCTGCGTCAAGGCCGCATCACGCCCGCGCAGTCACAGGCGTTTGATGCACACTGGTCGCGCTATGGCCTCGAGTACTCCAACCACGAACTGGATCTCGACAAGCTCTTTCCGCACCCGGCCCCGGTCGTGCTCGAAATCGGCTTTGGCAACGGTGAACAATTACTGCATGCCAGCGTAAAAGAACAGCGCCGTAATTTCATTGGCGTCGAGGTGCATCGTCCCGGTGTCGGTCGACTGATGAATGGCCTCGCCGAGGCTGATGTCGGCAACATCCGGATCAGCAATCACGACGCCGTTGAAGTCATTGAGAATCAGCTCGGCCGATCCTCACTGGACGAAGTGCGAATTTACTTTCCCGATCCATGGCCGAAGAAACGCCATCACAAGCGGCGACTGATCCAAGCGGATTTTGTGGAATTGCTGGCGACACGTGTTCGTTCTGGGGGTCTTCTGCACTTGGCTACCGATTGGGCCGAATACGCGGAGCACATGCTTGAAGTGGTCGATTCTTCATCAAACTGGCAAAACCAGGCAGGACTCGGGGCATACTCCGAGATGCCCGAATGGCGCATCAACACGCATTTCGAAAAGCGTGGCGTGCGACTTGGCCATGGCGTGTGGGATTTGATCTACAAGCGCACCTGAAAACTGCAGCAACAATTCCTACCGACTCAACGGATTAATCAAGCCTCCAATGGACATGAGCCTGACCCTGACCACCGACATGGCCCTCGTGCTGGGTCTGCTGGTGTTCACCGTCGTCATGCTGATCCTCGAGTGGGTACGCGGTGATCTGGTCGCACTGCTGGTCATCGTTGTCATCGGGGTCACCCGCCTGATGCCGGTGGAACAATTGTTCAATGGCTTTGCCGGCAATGCTGTCATGTCATTGATCGCGGTAATGATCATGGGCGCCGGACTTGATCGTACCGGGTTGCTCGGCAAGGCCGCGAACTTCATCCTGAAAATGGCGGGTGGTGTGGAGACGCGAGTCTCCCATTTGGTCAACGCGATGGTCGGCAGCATGTCGGCGATCATGCAAAGTCAGGCACTGGCGACACTTTTTTTGCCCGTGGTCAGTCGTCTGAGCTCGCGCACGGGCATTCCGATCAAGCGCCTGCTGCTGCCAATGGCCTGCTGCATTTTGGCCGGCACCAACATCACGATGATCTCG
>JBBSVJ010000065.1:0-16307 GCA_038233665.1 Lysobacterales bacterium | reverse complement strand
AGGTCACTACCGCGACTCCAGTAGGGAATCGACCCATGACCTTGCGGAAACTGGCTGAATCCAGCGGCATGGAAGATGAAGCGATCGTCATTAAATATTCCTTGTAAATTACATAATGTCTTTTGACACATCCCTCGATGTCCGCTCAGACGGCTTTTAAAACCTCGGATCGCCGCACGCAAGCAAGATCGATCAATCGAAAGCGAGGTCGAGTTCGCGGGCAACCCGCAGCACTGCGCGTGTCGCCTGATCAAGTTCATCGCTGCGTGTCGTGATGCGTGGACGTGCATCGAGCTTGGTTGCCAGTGAGCGGGCCAAAAGTCGCAGATGGGCATCACGCAGACTGCTGGCTTGGGCGGCACTCAGCAAACGCGCAGAGGCGGCCATCTCGATCAGGTCGATGCTATTGGTCACATTCAACAATTTTGGATACGCGCTGGCATGTTCTAGAACCAGCGCTTGAAGGACAAACTCGATATCGACCAGGGCGCCCAGTCCTTGCTTGAGATCGAGTATTGACTCGTTGCTTCGATCGCTTTCCTTGCGCCAGCGTGTGCGCATGTCGACGATTTTCTTGCGCAGCTCGGATCCATAGATGCGTGCGTCGAGCGCGCGAGCGCGGGCATCGGTAAAGCGTCGGCCGAGCGCAACATCACCAGCCACAACGCGCGCGCGCACCAGCGCCTGATGCTCCCAGGTCCAGGCGCGCTCCTGTTGATAGGCGGAATAGGCTTCCAGGCTGGTTACGAGCAAGCCGGTGCCGCCATCCGGTCGCAGTCGGATATCGATTTCATAGAGGCGACCGGAGCGTGTGAGCATGGTCAGCAGATGGACAAATCGCTGGGCCAGTCGCGCGTAGTAGCGTGCGCCATCAAGTGGCTTGGCGCCGTTTGACTCGAGCCCGGCGAGGCTGCCGTCATAGACGAAAACCAGATCGAGATCCGATCCGAAACCGAGTTCAATGCCGCCAAGACTGCCATAGCCGATCACCGCCATCCCGGCGCTGTCGCCATAGCGGTCGTCGATGGTGCCGTGATTGGCAATCAGATCGCGCTCGGCGATGCGCAACACCGAACTCAGCACGGCCTCGGCGACGGCAGCGAGGGATCGTGCGGTCTGTTCGGCATCCAGACGATTGCCGAGAAATGCCAGGCCGATACGAAAGTGCGCGGCGAGTCGCTGCTCCTGGACCATATCGATCTCGCGCTCAGGGTCCTGATCGTGGACGACCAACAGACGACGCTGGATCTCGGCCTCGACTTCATCACGATCTGGCGGCGGACCTTCGCTGCGTTCATCGAGCAATTCATCGAGCAGCAACGGGTGCGCAATGACGCGCTCGGCAAGCAACGCGCTGGCGGCAAAGACGGCCGTGAGGCGCTTTAGTGCCACCGGTTGTTCGTCGAGCAAGGCGAGATACGCAGAGCGCCGGGCTACCGCATTGACGAGTCCAATCAGCCGCACCAGGCATGCGCTGGGCGAGGCGCTATCAATCGCCGCAGCAAAAAGCGCCGGCATAACCCGATCAATGCGCTCGCGCGAGCGCGCCGATGCCGCGCGCAATATTGGGCTGCCAAGAAAACTTTCCAGCGCGGCTGCCACCGGTTGCACGGGATCAAAGCCTGCGTTGACCAGCGCATCGACATCAACCCCGGAATCGGTAAAGCCTTGCCACATCGCATTCCATTCGGCAGCGCCGGCCGAACTGCGTGCGCGTTGCGCCGGTGCCATGACCGCATTGAACTCTTCGCTTACGGCCGCCCGGTGCTGATCGAGCTCGCTGATCAGGCGCTTCCATTCAACATAGCCCAGCGCCAGCGCGACGCGTTGACGCTGGGTTTCATCCCCGGGCAATTCATGGGTTTGTTGATCGGCAAACATCTGTACCCGATTTTCAACCCGACGAAGGAAACGATAGGCCTCTGCCAATCGTCGTGCGCGGCTAGCATTGATCAAGCCCAGTTGTTCGCAAACCGAAAGTGCCGAGAGCAATCCGCGCACGCGCAATGCCGGCTCGCGTCCGCCACGAATCAACTGCACCAACTGGACGATGAATTCGATTTCGCGAATGCCGCCGGGACCGAGTTTGAGGTTGTCGGTCAGATCCTTGCGCGCGACCTCAGCGTCGATGAGCCCCTTCATCTCTCGCAATCCGGCAAACGCGGTGTAGTCGAAATAGCGACGAAAGACAAAAGGCCGCAGAGTAGCCAGCAGCCGAGTCCCGGCGGCCCTGTCGCCTGCCACCGGACGCGCCTTGATCCAGGCGTAGCGCTCCCAGTCACGGCCTTCGCGTTGGTAGTATTGCTCCATCGCCGAGAAAGACAGGGCAACGCGACCGACATTGCCAAACGGGCGCAGGCGCAGGTCAACCCGATAAACGTAGCCATCGGACGTTCGGTCAGCCAGCAATGAAATCAGATGCTGGCTGACTCGCGAATACCAAACCTCTGCTTCCAGCGGCCGCGCGCCATCGCTGACGCTGCCGGCCTCATCGTAGGCAAGTACGAGATCGACGTCGGATGAGAAGTTGAGCTCGCCGCCGCCGAGTTTTCCCAGAGCGAGCACAACAAGCCGTTGTATCTCACCGGTTTCTTTATGGATAACGCCATGGCGTTCGGCGAGCTCGCTTTCGGCATGGCGCAAGGCGATCTCCAGGCAGACCTCGCCGAGTACGCTTGCCCCGGTTAGGGTGGTTTCGATCTTGTCGATGGTGTTGACATCACGCCAGATCAGGCGCAACGATTCGCGCCTGCGAAAGCGCCGGATCTCTCGACGAAACTCAGTGTCGGAAAGCTTCGTTGAGAACGGCGAGGTGCGCGCATCGGCATGCCTCGGATCATTCATCAGGCGCACCAGATCAGGACCGAGCAGTTGCGGGTCCTGGACGAAACTCTCGAACGCGTAATCACTCGCAAGCAGCACTTGGCCAAGATGATGGTCGACGCCGGCATCGTCATAGAACGGGATGCCGGCTTCGCGGCAAAGCCGTTCCAATCGGGTCACGCGTTGATCGAGTAGCGCTTCGATCGCAGGGGGGCAGGGAACGTTGGGCATGCGGCGATTCTGGCAGGCGTGTGCGGCAACGACCAGTCTTGCGGGCGTGCTGCGGGCCAACTGGTCAGACCTTGCGCAAGGATTGCCATCGGTCAGTTCACCCAATGCTCAGGCGCGCTGGTCAAGAGTGCGCAGCTTTGCACCGATTTCGCCTATCCTGATCGATCAATGAAACCAGCCCGCGCCCCCTCCCGAATGAAACAGAACCTGCTCGTCGCAGCTTGGCTGGTTCTTGTTGTCGTGATCTTCGCGATTGTCGCCAGTGCGATGGATCCCGCGATGGGCTGGCTCTGGAGTCCTCCTTGGGAAATCGGTGCGCAACTCGCTTTGTTGAACGTACTGCCGTTTGTGATGATCGTGATCCTGCTGAGCGCGCTGACCCGCCGACCCGTGCTGTCGAGCTGGCTCGGTTTGCTTCTATTGGTCGGTAGTTACGCGGCGAATACGATCAAGTTGCAGCAACTGGAAATGCCCTTGCTGCCGGGCGACTTTCATTTTCTGCAAGAGCTCGGCTCGGCGTTGCCGTTGTTTGCGCACTACATTGGAACCAGCGGGTTGCCGATACTGATTGGTCTCGTGTTGCTCGCGTTGACCATCGTCCTGTTTCGCGAATCGCCATGGCCGGCCATGCGCGGCTGGATGCGTGTCGTCGTCGCCAGTGCGGTAATTTTTCTCGGCGTGGGGCTGGTCCAGGGCTGGTCGCCATGGCGCTCGATCTACAGCGCCAATCGCTTGAATTTTGCGCCATGGTCGGTGGTAGACAGCGCCAAGAAAGCCGGCATGGTGGGTACTCTGGTTCTCTACAACTGGGAGCTGGCCAAGCGTCAGAACCTGCATCCGGATCGTGCCGCTGCGTTGGCCTTGTTGCGTGAGCATGCCGATGGCTTGCGCGAGCGCTTGAATCCGAATACTTCATCGCTGGCGATGCCTGGCGGCTCGCAGCCCGATATCGTCATCATCCAGAGCGAATCACTGTTTGATCCGGCGCGACTTAAAGATGCACCGAAAAACGTCTATCTACCCAATTTTTATCGCCTTAGTCAGCGCGGTCTCTCCGGTGAAATGAAGGTGCCGACCTTCGCCGGTGGCACGATACGTACCGAGTTTGAAGTGTTGACTGGGCTCGCCCTGAAGTTTTTTCCTGGCGTGCAGTATCCGTATTTCGAAATCGCCGACCAGCCGATTCCGGGCATCGTGCGGACCCTTTCGGCTCAAGGCTACGAGACTACGGCGATCCATCCAAACAGTGCGGTTTTCTGGAATCGCAACAAGGCCTTTCAGGAGATCGGCTTTGATCGCTTCATCGATGAAAAGGAGTTTTCCAAAGACGACATCGTCGGCTTGTTCACGGGTGATGCCGCACTGACAGATCACGTGCTGGCCCAGCTCGACAAGGACGGCCCGCCGCAATTCGTATTTGCGATCAGCATGGAAAACCACGGTCCCTTTGACTGGCGGCCGGGCCTCGATGCCAAGCGTCTGGCTGGCTTGAAGACGCCGCCGGGGCTCGACGAAGGTGGCGAATACTGGATGCGCAACTATCTGTATCTGCTGGAAGATGCCGATCACGAGCTCGGCCGTCTCGCCGAGGCCTTGCAGAAGCGCAAACGACGTACCTTGCTGTTGTTCTACGGCGATCATTTACCCGCATTGCCGCCGGTCTATCACCAGATCGGCTTCGCCGACGGCCAAGGGCCGAAAACCCAACCGGTACCATGGCTGCTGCTCGACAATCAGCGCAATCTCGCCGATCACGGCAAGATGGATACGACCTCCTGGTTGCTGCCGAGCATTCTTCTCGAAGCCGCCGGTATTGGAGGCGATCGCTATTTCGCAACCTTGGGTGCCCTGCGCGAAACCCTGCCAATTGATGTGATGGCCGGCACCGGCCGTTTGCCCGATGAGCTGCGCGCGTTGGGCCAACTGCGCTATCGCAGTGAGCTGGAGCCGGTCATTGATCAGGCCCTTGAAACGGCAGCGGCGCCGCAAACCGCGACCGCTCCATAAAACAGCAGGTGCCGGATGCGCTGGAGCGACCTCTCGACGGCTGTTCCCGACGCCGTTCTCGACTGCAGTTCCAGACGCAGTCCTACCTCCTCCATCCTTGGAGTCGTACCGCATCCATCCATAGATGCGTACCTCCTGCATACATGTAGTCGTCCTGCAATTCAGGCGTACATGCCATCCATGGCAATCGCCTGAAAGTGCTCCTGCATTTCAGGCATACATGCCATCCATGGCAATAAAAAACCCGCCGAGCATTGCTGCTGCGACGGGTCCTCCCTCCCCACGAGATGTGTCAGTCATTTGCTCTCTGACAACGCAATACTAACGATTTTTCAACAGTTGCCACGCCGCAGTGCAACATGAACGCGGCGAGTGCCAACGCGATTGAGTATTCGGCTTGGCGTTCAGGCCACTTTTTTCTCCATCGCAGCGCCGCTCAAGCAGCTTTTGCGGTGGCCTTCCCAAGAATAGCCTTGGCCGCCCACTCGCCCGTCTCGACGCCGCCTTCCATGAAGCCCTGGTTGTCGAAAGCCCAGTGCTCGCCGGCGAAATGCAGGTTGCCAACCCGTTCGCTGATGGCACCGCGGATCGTTGTCCATTGTCCCGGCCGGAAACACGCGTAGCTGCCGAGCACCCATGGATTGGTCGGCCAGTGCATGCGTGCTTCGCGCATTCCGGTGCGCGCGTCGGTCAGGCCGGGGAAGATCGCATCGAGCTGACGGCTTGCCAGATCCGCTTGCACTTTCGGCGTTCCGCTACCTATCTCGACGCCATGCTTGCCGCCGACAAAATTGGTCAGGATGCCAGCGGCACCCGCCTGCATGCGACTGGTTTCCCAGGTGGTCTGCACCGGAAGATCGCTATACGTCGCGCCGCCGAGTGAATGCCGCGTGCGCCAGATACGCTCGTTGAATCCGATCATCAGTTTGGCATTCGTACCGTAGCCGAGTTCCTTGATCGCGAGGAGCTTGGCCGCAGGCAGTTCGAGATCCATTTGCACGCGGCGAAGCGTCGTGAATGGCAGGGCCAGCACGACCCTGGACGCGCTCGCTTCGAATGCACTGGCACCGCGCTTGAAACCCAGCGTGTAACGGCCATCGGCAGACTGGCGGATGGATTCGAGAATACAGCCGGGCTGGATTGCATCATCGAGTTTGCCGCCGAGCGCCTTGACGATCAAATCATTGCCGCCGCGCACATGAAATCGCTCGTCGCTTTCACCGAAGATCTTGAACGACTCAAGACCTGGATCGATGAAGGTGAGGAAGTTGAGCGCCGATTGCTCGTCGCAATCGAGGCCCATCTCAGTCGTGTAGGCCACTTCGATCAGCTCGCGCAGCCAGCCCGAGGCACCATTTCGGTCTAGCCAGTGCGTCATGGTTTCTCGATCAAGCGCCTCGCAGCCACCCGGTGCCGCGTAGGTGATTTCCTGATCCGGAAGCGTATCCGCATCGCGGCGGATCGCCTCCGCCAACGGGGCGAAGGCACGCAGGATTTCAACCTCGCTGTAGCGACGGCCATCGGCGAACCAGATATCGCCAAAAATGCAGGTTGGATCTTGGGTGAGGTCGTCTAGGGCCAGACCGAGTTCGGCGGCCAAAGCGCGGATCTGCGCGTGACCGGTATCAATCAACTCACCGCCGAGTTCGCAGACCTGGCCATCGGCGAAGTGGTTGCGCAAACTGAACATGCGTCCGCCGACGCGCTCCTGAGCTTCGTAGAGTTTCACGCCGACGCCGGCTTGGCGCAATCGCCAAGCCGCGGTCAAGCCGGCCACGCCCGCACCGACAACAATCACATCGTCGGCGCTTTCCGTGCGCATCAGTCGCTTCGGCGCGCACGCCCCGAGCATCAGCGCGGCTGATGCGGTGATCGACTGCCGCAGGAACCGCCGCCGCGAGGCATCCGTCCGCATTGCGGTATCGCGGTCAATGGCCTCCTCGAGCGGCTCGCCCGTACGTTTTGCCACCGCTGAAATCACCGCCGCGCGACGCAACAAGTCCACCAATGCAGTGCGAGCCATGATCTCTCCCCGAAATCTCGCGCAGCGTTGGCGCCGCGCGAGATTAGCGCAAACTGCTGCGCACGGCCCTCACTAATCAGTCAAAACTATTGGCAAAGATCCGGTCAGTCGGATCAATGGGACCCGGCGTCACAACCGCCTCATCACTCGGAATCGACTCGATCGCATTGCGGGAGTAGCTCGTCACGCGATAGTGCCGTTCGATCGAAATAGGAGCCGCCACATCAAGGAAGCCTGCGTTGAAGCTACTGCCGAGATGGCGCCAGTTGCCGTCACCGTCATGGCACCATATCCGGTAGCCGGCGATCAGATTGGCAGGGTCATCAATCGGATCCCAGACCAGTTGAACCAAGGTCGTGCCCGGTATCGAAGCCGCACTGATGCCCGTCGGAACCGGCATGCCGCCGAACTCCACGAAGCGCGAATCGTTGTCTGCCTGGACATCCTCGGTTGGATTGCCATTGCTGACAATCGAGGCATACAGACGATGTGCCTGATCCGGCGCGAAACCGTCGGGCACTCTGATGTTGGTAAGCGTGGTTCGTGACTGCCCGGAAGCCAGCGAAATGATGATCGCGCTCCCGGCCGACGTGCCGCCGGCAGAGAGAGGCGCGTCCCAACTCAACTGCATCAGATAGCGCGGATTGGTCGCTGTATAGGCATCTCCAACGTTGCGCACGACGGTCTGTATACGAATATCCGTGCCGGCTACCAGCAACGCGTTGTGTGACACCACCGATTCGAGCGAAAGATCGACCCCTTGAGCGGCACTGAAGACGCCGATGCTAGGCGCTGCAGCGATGGCGACGGCACGCGATGTCGCGGGCATCGCTCCGCCATCCAGATACTTCTGACTCAACTGCGAGGGAATCTCCAATCCACGCGTACTCACCGCAACGATTCGTTTCAACACCGGGTCGTAGGCGGCAGCGGGCGCCAGGTGTCCGGCCCCATCGATGGAAAGCGATTGCGGGTTGCTGATGCTCGATAGCGGGCTGACTGCCAGGGAAACCAGTTCGCCCGTGTGTGCTGCCATGCCGATAGGATCAGACACCTGCGTATTGCTGCCATCCGTTCCCTCGCCAAAACCCATGCCGCGCAAAACCACAGTGACATTGCCCACACTATCGACGAGAGCAGTCGGCTTTTCACCGTAAATAGGCCGACCGTTGCTGTCAGTCAAGACTTGTGCAGCAACCGTACAAGCGCCAGCCGCACATTGGTCGGCATTGGCCATTTCCACACGTTGGGTGTTGCCAACGAACGAACGCGGATCATCGGCATGCGTGTAGGCCAATGCAAAGCCACCCGTATCCAACCCGACAATGCTGGGCCAGGCGACGCCACCCGGAAGCCCAGCCGGCATCTGCACGGTGTTGTTGGCATCGGAAAGAAACTTGTAGGCCATGCGGCGCGCATCGGTATCGCCAAACTCGCCGCTGGTGCTGCGTACAAATGCCACCACCGGCTGGTCCCCGACATAGGCCGCACTCGGCGATGAATCAAGCAGCGCGGTGGGATCGACCGAAGCGGGCGTGCTCCATCCATTGTATGGATTGAAGCGCGCGCTGTAGATCTGCGTGCGATGCGCGGTAATGTCCCGGCTCTTGTCGCGGGTCCACACAGCCAACACCTCGCCACCGCCGGGACAAACGGGATTTTTTGTACATGCGGCGAGTTCAATGCCACCTTCACCGCCGTTCGATCCTGACAGTACCGCTTTGGGCGCCCACGCCTCGCCATCGTAAACGGAGTACATGATGCGCTGATGGGCAATGCGCTGGACCGGAGTCCGTGCCGCCAGTGCGGCGTAGTCGAGATCACTCTCGGCCCAGACGATCACGGCACGGTTGCGATCATGGAAAACCACATCGACACTGCGGATGCCCGGCGCCCTGGATAGGATGACATCCTGGTTGGGACGTCCGAACGAGCCACCATTGACGGGGCGAACAACCAACACGGGCGGCGCCCCGCCGTTGCTGTTATCGCGAGTAAAGGCGAGGAAGCCCGCACCGGTCGATGAGTAAGCCACGGCCGTATGCATCGGCACAATGCGCGAAGAAGGGCGGGACGGCGTTCCTGCGGGGATCGGTGACATCGGGGCAGCATTTCCGCAGCCCGAACCGGTTTGGTCACTCAGCAGAACCTTGCTGCCCTTGATGTCGTTCAATGCGTCACAAATGAAATCCAGTGGCAGACAAAAAACCTCGAAATGCCAGGCGAAAAGCAGACTGGCCGTGAAGCATTCGCTGATCTGCCCGCCAGGATGCGCAGCGTCCACGGTGATCGGCATATCCAGTGCGAAAATCGCATTGAGGTCAACGCCGCCGTCGACGAGATCAAACAGCACATCAAGGTCAAGATAAAAATTGAGGCCGAGGTCGAGCGACGGCGTGGTCTTCATTTCGAAGATGGGTTTGCGCTCGGGCGACAGCGAGAATTTGCTGCGCGTCTCGATTTCAGCGAGTAGGGAGAAATTGGCACCCACCTCGACGCCCGCCAACACCGGCACGCCCCAGACGTAGTAGAACAACGGATAGGACTGGTCGATCAAGGTGAAGGTGGTTGGGCCGTACTGGACGTCTTTGGCCACGTCGACCGCGGTCGGCGAACCACTGCGTCCTGCTTCCTTGTGCGCACCTGCCAGTGGGGCATGGTTGATCTCACCTCCTCCACTATTGCGGTATATTCCTATCGCTCGCGTGTTGTCAGTGCGGTTGTCGAGACGGCCAATGTCGTAGCCTGGATCGCGATCAAGCTGGACGCGCGCATCCGCGGTGTCTTCCATCGCGTAGACGCCAATGCCCTGACCGCCCAGAGTGAACGCCACCTCGCGCTCGGTGTAACGCGACGCCGACAGCCAGGAAACATCTTGCTCAACCATCTGTATCGCAATGCGCTGCGTGGCTTCGCCTGAGGCGGGTCCGCCCTTGAAGTAGAGATATCCCTCGATGCGTCCGGCCGCTTGATGGTCGAAATTTGCGGGCAGATTCGCCCGCCAGGTTTGGCTCGTATCCAAGCCGCCAATGCTGCAATCGACCGGCGATGCACTGGTCGTGAAATTGGAAATGAACTCCGCGCTACCATTGCGGTTATTGTCCAGATAGAGCTTTGCCTCGGTGACCACACCGCTGACAGCGGGATCCGTGCGCACGGCAATCGTAGTGGGGAAATGTTCAACCGAAGCATCAATCCAGCTCGGGTTGATGCCGCGCTTGCTGAATACCTTACCGAAGACGATGCGGTTGGCGGAAAATTGCTCTGCGCCACTGCCAACAAGAATGGATTCATTCCTGCCCGTCCAAGGAACAATCGAGGTATCGTAGAGCCCGACCATCGGCACGATCGGTGGCAGCGGTAATGTAAAGGTGGAATTTCGATCACTCGTTTGAACAACCGTATCCTGGTAGTAGTCTGTGAATACGATCTCATCACCGGCGGGATCACCGTCACCCGTGCCGACAAAATTGACCCTATAGATGTGCGGCAGGAAATCGCCAGCATCAGGCCCGCTGGTAAATTGAAAACCATAGCCCGCTTGCGAGGCGTCGATGGCCATGCGCACACGACTGGCCGGGCCGTGTTGAATCTGTCCGCCGTCATTGGCGATGATGATCGGTACTTGCGCCAAGGCGAGATCTTCATCGAGGAATTCGAACTCGGCGTAGCCATTTGCGTCAGTCAACTTGCGTGCCAGGGTCAACGGGCAACCGCGGCTATCGGTCGAGGGCGTGGAGTATTGCGAAAGCATGCTCGTGAATTGCGTGTACTCCATGATCGAGCCAAGAAGGGCCAACCCATTGCTTCCATTACTGGAATCTGCAACACCCGGCACACCATCGAACTGAACCAGCGCACCCACGATCGGCTGCCCGTTCTGCTGGACCACATGCACGCGAACTTGCCAGCGATTATCCGGCAGCTGGTCCAAGCGCCCCCTGTCTGTCCCGACCACGATCTGCATGCCATTGGCGTTTGTACCCGATGAGAACAATCCAACATCGCCGTGCTGGTTGGAACTTGCGGCCATTGAAAGGCCGCCATTGGCAACCCCGACCATCCCGAAGCCCAACTGACCATTGGTAAACTCCGCACGCGCTGAGCCGAGCGGAATGACCTCACCATCGTCGCCGAAATACCAAAGCGAGATGTGTTCGGGTGGGGCTTCGTTCGCGTAGGTTGTGAATTGACCGGTGACATTGAAGTACTCGCCGCGATACGTAGTACTCGGCGGCGGCTGGATGATGCCAATCTGGAATGGAGAGGACAGGCGGGCAAGGACGCGCAGGTTGCCGTCCAGATGATTTACAAGCGCATTGCCGATCGAGTTTCTGACCGTGAATGCCGCATTCGCAGGGAATTGCGCGGGACGATCGACCGGCACGATGAACTTGCCGTTGAAGCTGCCATCGCCAACAGCAACCGGCCCGAACACCTTGGCGCCTTCGTAGTCGATGCGCAACGATCCCGCCGTGAGACCGGTAACACTGAAGGGAATCGACTGGCCGGCGTGGATGCCCGTAGCCGTCGTCTCAAACGTAAGCGGCGCCAAGGCGGAGAAGGGTGTCGTTGCGATCAGGATCGGGCCCGTCGGGGAGACGAGGCGCAGGCGAATCAGTCCTTCACCGGCGGGTAGCGGCGGCAAGATCACTCGCGCCGAGATTTGTCCGGAATCATCACTGCGTATTGTCCCGATCGGTATCGGCGGAGTGCCGGCGAAATCAAGCTGGAAGTCGGTCAGGCTGTTGACTCGCTCGGCCTCGATGTTGATCTCCGTGCCGGCATTGCCGATGCTCGGCGACACCGACATCGAGACGGCATGAGCCTCACCCATCCAAACTAAGGCACCCACAAGTTGGCAGCAAAGCAGTGAAAGACGTGTGATCAGGTTCATGGTGGTTCCTCCCGTTATCACATACGCACGGAGAAGCGCGACGAGAGGGGCCACGTTGATCGCAAAGAATGTGTTTGCGCCCGGATGGACAATAGTTCGGCGCGTAGTGAGTCTCAGGAAGCTTTCATACGACCTTGGGAGAGGATGGTCGGGCTTGGCACGACCCTGGCTTTCGACATCTGAGGTTGGCCTGTTGCAGCGCGTTTTGCCGTTTAGTGTCGTGCGAAGTAACCAATAACAACCCGGAGTTCCCCATGATCCGAATAGCTCCAGTCGTCGCCGCCTCTTTGTCCCTTTTTCTTTCAGCATGTTCGAAAGAGGCTCCCGCACCCGCAGCGGCCGTTGCGCTTCCAGCTTCACCTTCAGGCGAGCGGCTCGCCTACCTGGTTGGTTGCGTCAACTGTCATCACCAGACTCCCAAGGAAATCCTCAACGCACCCCCACTGGTTGTGGTCAAGGCCTATTCGCTGGCGGAGTTCAGAACGCTCCTGAAAACCGGCGTCACTCGCGCCGGGCGAGACATGTATGCCCAGGGCAGCATCATGGGCATCGTAGCGAGAGAGCAGCTCTCGTATTTCACGGATGAAGAAGTCACGGCGGTTCACACGTTTCTGCAAAAGGAGTGGACAGCGGAACGTGGTGCCCGAGAAGAAGCAAAGATCGCGACGTTCCCTCCGCCGACTTTCATGAAGAGTGATGCTCCCTGATTCGAGAGACGCAGCGAAAAGATCATGTAACTCCATCTGATAGCGCGAGCAGCTTGAGCGCGTTGGGGAAATCGCCATCAGGGCTTTTAAGCGTTGACCGATGCCTGTCAGATTGTGAAGATTATCAGTCGATCGACGTCTCTCCTTGTTTGTTGGTTGGCCTGCCGACTTTCACGATCGTAACAGACGAGGCGGACCCGTTTAAATAAACGCTTATTGCATTATGTCGGCGGCTGCCTCGCCGATTTCCACGGGCTCAGCCTTGGTCGTCGAATCCATCTGAGAAGACGATGTCATCCGCACCTGTCGGTGTGGCGAGCGCAAACGGTGACAGCGAATCCACCACGCCGCATACCTGACGCGGAACGCCGGGCTCATCGATGTGCTGCGTGGTCCGGTCAACCCACTGCCCGCTCTCACCGTGCAAAAGGCGCAGCTGTTGGAAAACTTCGGTCGACAGGCTGGCAGGTACCACGAGGCAGATGGTAATTGGCGGCACGATTGTCGCTGTGGTGGTGATGTCGAATCCCGCGCAGGTGTCACATAGACTGTAGCCTTCCGGCATGTCGTCGGGGCCCACGGTTATCGGCAGGAAGGTGGTTACACCCGCCGTCGTGACCTCTGAAAAATTCGCCGAACCGTCTGGCGAAGTAACCACAACGCTGGTTCCAACGGGCGTCGGCAATCCATTGTCTGGCACTTCGCAGGCGTCGCCGATGCCGTCTCCGTCGGTGTCTGGCTGGGGCGCCACCGTGGGCGAAAGATCCAGGCGATCGCTATTCGCGACAAGGCGCTGCCCAGTTCCATCAATATTGATGGCGTAAATTTCGCTGTCGGTATCGGTGTTGGCGACATAAACGATCTGCATCCCGTCGGGGGTGAATTCCGGCTGCGTTTCGCGAACGGTTGAATGGGTGATGCGCCGGGCATTGGAGCCGTCTGCATTCATGATGTAAATCTCGCCGTTAGCCGACTCACCGTCGCGGAACGAGATGAACACGATACGGCTGCCATCGCGGCTGTAGGACGGTGCGATGTCGCGACCCACGTCCGTAGTGAGACGCTGCTCATCGCCTCCTTGCAGGTTGATCGAAAAAATATCGTGATTGGCGCTGCCGATCTGCCCGCGATCGCTGTCAAACGCAATTCGCGTACCGTCGTGATTGAACACCGGATTGTATGCTTTCGCGATGACACCCTGATTTGTGGTTAGTTTGGTTTGCTCGCTGCCATCCGCGTTCATGACGTAGACGTTGCGCGCGCCCCCTTCTCGCGACGCTATGAACGTCACTTTTGACGCGTCGGGACTGAAGGTCGGCGTGATGTTGTCCCCCGCCGCATTGGTGAGTCGCCACACCTGAGATCCATCTGACTTCATCGAATAGATTTCCAGGCGATTGTTGATTCGACTCGACTGAAAGACCAGCTGCGCTCCTGAGGCATCGAAATTCGGCTCGGCATCAATCGCGTTATTAGTGGACAAGCGCTCTAATTCACCGCCATAGAGGTCCTGCGTCCATAGTTCGTAGTTGCTCGTACTAACGCGATTCGATGCAAAAGCGACGCGATAACCGTTGGGCACAGCCAGACAGTTGTCGACAGCATCAACGACCCCGTCGCCGTCGGCGTCGGTATTCGGCCGACCGAAATATTTGAACTGAATGTCCCGCGCTGGATCTTCGTAGGTGATCGGATTGCCGCCATCGATATCCATCACCCGCGTAACGTAGCGGCAGCCGTCAGCAGTGTGTACGCAGAGCTGGAAAGCAACGCGCGTGCCGTCGGGGCTGAAATGAGGGAACCCCCCAAATTCGTCCAGATCACCCTCGTCATCCCAAAGTGCAATCGCGCCAGTGCCGTCGGTCTTGGCCACGTAGAGCGATCGGAATTCGGCGGAGTTGGTAAACAACACGTGGTTACCGGTGGGACTGACGGTCAAATATTGCTTTGCGCCCACAATATTATTGCTCAATCGCAGGCGGCCAAAACCGTTCCCGTCCATGCGATAGACGTCAGAGTAATGAGACTCTGGTAGCGCATCTCGACGGGACACGAACACGATGTCCCCGTTCGGCAAGTATTCGGGTGTGCCGTTATCGCGGATATCAGAGGCCAAATTCGTAAGCGCGACCACGGTTTTGCCATCGAGAGTAGATCGGTAGACCTGTTGTGAACCGCTCGAGGAGGCCTGTGAGGTGAACACGACGAACGCCCCGTCAGGGCTTATGGAAGGGTACATGTGACTGTTGGCGGTTACGTCGTCGCTGACGAGCGGGTCGGCAGTCAGCAGATGCGCGTTGCCGCCGTCGATGTCCATTATCCATATCTTGCCATCATCGTCACTCGGCCCACAGTTGCTGCGAAATGCGATTTTCATCCCGTCTGGGCTGATAGAGAACAATTCATTGAAGCAAGCGTTATCGGTCAGGTTGGTCAGGCCCGTGCCGTCGACGTTGACAACGTAAATTTGTGGCTGGCCGAAAGTGACTGAGCTGATGGTGAAATAGAGCTTGCGCGCGGCCGCATCGAAGGTGATCAGCCCGAGGCTGGAGTCGTAGCCAAAGATGTTCTCCCAAACCAGGGTGGGCTGTGATCCATCCAGATTTTGCAACATGATCCGAAGATTCGCCGCGCCGACCGAGTCGCGCTCCGAAATGATCACGCGGCCGCAGTTGAAGCCGGCGGTACAATCGACTTGGGCCCGCGCAGCGGTGGCGACAAGCCCCAGCAGGATGGCCGAGAGGCAAGCGAACATAATGCGTCGGGGGCCACGATTTAAGAAGGGCATGAATTCGTTCCTCATCATATTCAGATGGCACCAAGCGGCACGTTCTCTAATAAACGGGGAAAGACGGCGCGGAGGGACACACTCGCCGCGCGGCGCACGCATGGCGCGTGGAGCGGGCCACGCTGAGCGTCCGGACATCGTGTCCGAACGCGGGGATAGCGCCCGCGATCAAGCGGTTTCCGGCCGTGAGCCCCGCTGGAAAGAACCAGACTTTGGTCATTCAAACAAGCACTGGGTGAAACCTAAATTGAAAGCAAACCGAATCCTAGTTCAGGGCGTCTCGACGCCTCTTTGTCGCCGGTAGACGCTGCAAGCAGCGGCAAGTTCATGGACCCGATGGAACTGGCGCTGGCCAACCGAGTCACCCAGACTGCGCGCTTTCCCGTGGAAAAGTTGATGACAGGACTGAAGGATCGTACCGGGTGGCTACAGCGAGGCATGCAACGAAAATTTGCATCAGAAAGCTCCTCCGCGCGCTCGCATTGCGCTGACTGGCCACTTCGATACCACTGTCAATGGAAGGGGCTTTCTAGATATCAGATTGCTCGGCCGCTTCGCCACCTCGGCACTGGCAATTGAGGCGTACACCTACGGCATCGCGACATCGCGATCAATGGACTCATCGAGCGGCGCGCACAAACGTCTTGCCACCGCCGAAATCGCCGCCGCGCGGCGCAACAAATCCACCAATCCAGTGCGAGCCATGATCCGTCATCGGATCGAACCGCGGCTTGCGGCGCAAATGCAGACTAGCGCGGATCCTGTCGCGCGGCACGCTGTCGAATGCCTGAAGCGCGCTCGACTGAAACTGACACGAGGTTCCCATCTGTT
>JBBSVJ010000064.1:0-16487 GCA_038233665.1 Lysobacterales bacterium | reverse complement strand
CCTCCGATTGCCTCAATCGAAAAACGTCTCGGCCGCTTCCAGCGTGTTTTCCATCAAGGTTGCGACGGTCATTGGCCCGACCCCACCCGGAACCGGCGTAATCCACGCCGCACGTTCGGCGGCAGCATCGAACTCGACGTCACCAGTGAGGGTTCCATCGTCGCGCCGGTTGATGCCTACATCAATCACCGTGGCCCCTGGTTTGATCCATGCGCCGCGGACCAGATCAGGTCGACCGACGGCGACGATAAGGATATCGGCCGCAGCGACAAAGCCAGGCAGGTCCTCGGTAAACCGATGACAAACGGTTGTCGTGCATCCGGCCAGCAATAACTCGAGCATCAGGGGGCGGCCAACATGATTGGAAACACCAACAACGACGGCGTGTTTGCCGCGCACGGGCCGATCGGTGTGCGCAAGCAGGGTCATCACGCCCTTCGAAGTGCACGGGCGCAAGCCGCGCTGACGCAGGACCAGACGACCTACATTTTCGGCCTGAAAACCATCGACGTCCTTCTGCGGGTCGATGCGGTTGATCAGTGCATTGGCATCCACGTGGGGCGGCAAAGGCAATTGCACGAGGATGCCGTGGACCGTCGGGTCCGCGTTTAGACTATCGATCAAGGACGCCAGTTCGGCCTCCGGCGTGTCCTCTGGAAGATCGAAAGCCAACGATGAGAATCCCACGCGATCGCAGGCACGGCGCTTGTTGCGCACATAAACCGACGAGGCCGGCTCGCTGCCAACCAGTATCACCGCCAGACCCGGGCGCGATTTGCCCATCTTGATGCGCTTGCGCACACGGTCGGCCAGGCGCTCAAGCAATTCGTTGGCAATACGCTTGCCGTCCAGCAGACGTGCGCTCATTGAAGCTCCGTTGGGATCTCGCCACCGTTTGCATGAAGCCAGGTGCACTCCATGCAGGGTGCGGGTTGCGCATTATCCACGCCAGCGGAGGCTCGCTCAAATCCGAATGCTACGATTTGCCGTTCGCCACCCCGAAAATGGAGTTCACCGATGTCCGACCGCACAACCGAATTCGAAGCCGCAGCGTTTCGTCGCCTGCTTGCGCATCTTGATCAACGCAACGATGTGCAGAACATCGAGTTGATGACACTGGCCGGTTTCTGTCGCAATTGCCTCGCCGACTGGTATCGCGAAGCGGCTGAACAGGCGGGTCAGGCACTGAGCAAGGATCAGGCGCGCGAGCTGATTTATGGCGAACCGTTTGCCGACTGGAAGTCAAAATACCAGAGTGCGGCCAGTCCGGAACAATTGGCGGCATTCGCCGAGGCGCAGAAGGCTCATCCGCGCTAGCCGATTTTGCCAACCCGACAAATCCTTCGAATCTGCGAAAATAGATGACTCCGATCCACACTCCTGAGACTCATGCCCTACACACCCATACTCGCCACCCTTGGTTACGTGCTTTCTGCTGATCGTTCACGCGTTTTGCTGATTCATCGGAACGCACGGCCCGACGACCAGCACTTGGGCAAGTACAACGGGCTCGGCGGCAAAATGGATGGGGATGAAGATGTCGTCGCCTGCATGCGCCGCGAGATCCGCGAGGAAGCGGCCATCGAATGCCTCGACATGCGCTTGCGCGGTACGATCAGTTGGCCAGGCTTTGGCAAACATGGCGAAGACTGGCTTGGCTTCGTCTTTCTGATCGAGAATTTCAGCGGAACGCCGTTGACCAGCAATGCCGAAGGCACGCTGGAATGGATCGACATCGATCGCATTCTCGAGCTTCCACTCTGGGAGGGTGATCGCCACTTCCTGCCGCTGGTATTCGACAACGATCCACGCAGCTTTCATGGCGTCATGCCATACCGCGATGGAAAATTGGTGTCCTGGGATTATTCGCGCATTTGATCAACACGCCGATAGCGGATGGTAATGGCAGCAACCCTCCGGCATGTTCGGCGCGTGCTGCAGGGTGGTTGCGAAATTTCTAGTCCGCACTCGAATCTGGCTTGCCCGTCGGCAAGGCATCGATCACCGCTTGAACCGGATCGATGATCGCAGCAGACGTCGGCGCAGCCGCCGCGGGCTGCGCATCCGGATTGATCAATTGATTCTCCGCAGCGGAATCCTCGACAGATTGATCGGGTTCGTTCGAAGCACTCACCTTGTCCTTGCCAATCAGCGCGATCACCGGCTTTTCCCAGCTGCCGGTAACCTTGTAGCGAGATCCCGCCGCACGATTTAGCTTTTTGCCAAGCAAGCTTTGCACGAACAATCCCGCCGCCGCACCGACCGGACCACCGGCCAACGCGCCAACGACTGGAAGCGCGACTCCCGCACGCGGCGTCACCAGCATCTCCTGATCGTATTCTCGATTGCGCAGATCAGTGCGGCCGCTGATCTTGATGTCGGCTGCTGGACTGGCAATGCGCAGATCATCGGTTTTTGCGCTGCCATCATCAAGCGTGAAGTCGCCCCTGATCGAGTTGAAAGTCATCCCGGATTTGAACAAGTCGCTGAAATCCAGTGACAGCCGACGCGGAATTTCACGCAGCGAAAACAAACCGAACAAACGACCGCCCGCGCCGGGTTCGACATCAAGAATACGACCTTTTTCAACTCTGAGTTTCAGCAATCCACTGGTATTGGCCAAGGCGAAAGCCGCTGGCGAACCTGGAAATTTCGCTTCGATGTGGGCGACGGTCTGCCCTCCTTCGATGATGCCGGAAAAACCAAACGTATCGAGCATCTTGCCGAGGTTCTCGGCCGTCAGGTCGATGACCATCTGCGAATGATTGTCCTGCGCACTGCCTTGCCAATCGCCGCTGGCATGCATATCAACGTTGGGTGATCGCGTTTCCAGCGTATCCAGACGCAACCCTTGTGCCGTCGGAAATGTTTCCAGCCGCATATCACCGAAGCTGATGCTGCCAAGCTGGAGATCACCAATCCATAAATGTAGAGGTGGTATGAATTTCGGGTCGACGCTGGACAGCGTGGCGGTCGAAGCCTCGGCACCCGCTGGCAGGTCTGGCCAATGTACATGTTTCATTTGCGCAGTGATTCCGCGTCGACGCAGATCGACGCTCGGGACGCTGAGTTCACCTTGCAGTGATTCCCCGGCAATCGCGATCTTCATCGCATCGCCGACCGGGCTCAGATCAAGTTGCAGGTTGGGAAAGCTTCGCCCCGCCAGTTGCAGATCATCAACCTTGAGCGAAATCTGCTTGATCAGATCGCCATCGCCGCCACCGGCGCTGAACATGCTGATCCAGCCACCCACATCGAACGTGCCGGCATGTCCGTTGATGCGAATGCCACTCTTCGGGAGTTCTGCCGTTGATGGCGCAGGCCCAAGTTCCAAGTTGGCTCTAAGTGGCGAAGTCTCCGATGGAAGTTGTCCGCTGATCTGGACAAGGTTGCCCAGACTGGCGACAAACGGATTACCCAATGGCGGCATGTCGAGAGTCAAAGAAAACGGCAAACGGCTGTCGGCCGCTTTGCTCAAAGGCTCGGGCAAATTGATCGCGATGCCTTGGAGATCGCTCTCAAGGGTCAATCTGTTACGCCCCTTGTATGGCCCGGTTTGCGAACCGATTGCCAACCCCACTTGCCAGTCGGCCTGACCGGGGAAACGAGAGAAGGCCGGCTCAAGACTGCTGGCCTTGGCAAACGCAACCTTGACCGGCAAGACACCCTTGAGCGTGGCCTCGAAAGAATTGGCTGGATCGTTCGCGGCGCTGCCAATGGCGATGCCAAGGGCAACCGGGAGATCTTCAAATCGGGTTTGCAACGACTCCGCAAGCACACTGCTGCGGGTGAATTTGACCCGGCCATTGGCTTTCTTGAAGTGCAGATCCCACTTGGATTCGTCGAGATCCGAATCAGTCAGATCAACGCGACCATCCAGGGTTGAGTCTTCGTGTTGTTTGAGCGGTATGTCGAGCTCGATATGCGCCACACCGTCGCCGCCGATGGCAAGTCCGGACAGATAATCGACATGATCTGCGCCAACCGGCGTCGCCCTCAGATAGCCGAGAAGGCTTTTCCCCGCGCCGTGACCTTGCGCAGTCAGTTCGAGAACGGGCTCGCGAAAATCAGCAATGCTCGCCTCAACCTTGTCGACGATCAAGCCCATGGTCTTGCCCGAGTGCGCAATTGCCAGCATGCCATTATTGATGAAAGTCGCACTGACGTTGAGATTCTCGCCACTGGGCCAGTCGGGCAAAAAACTCAATCTCAGGTCATCCAGTTCGGCACGTGCTTCAAACCGCCCCGAGTTGTCATCGAAAGGCCAGTTGTCCAGATCACCGTGGACAACGACGCGTCCACTCGTGATGTCGCCGGCTTGCAAACCGCGATCCAACCATTCAATCGCATTGGGCGGCATGCTCGTGGTCGGCCAGAACAGTTTGGCTGCTTCAACATGGGTACGCGCAACGATCGCCGTGAGATCCAGAGCCGGGCGTGAACCATCCGCGGCCAATTGCGCCCCACCGCGCAAACCAAGCGCAAATCCTTCGCCCTCGATATGAAAGGCCGGGCTTTGCACGTTCCAATCATCACGGTCTTTCCAGGCGACAACATCGCCACCGAAGTGATTGAGCTCGAATGGCTTGCGAAAGATTTTCGGATAGTCGACCCGGGTGCTCTGATCGGGCAGCTCAAGCAACAAGCCTTCAGCATCACCACGCAAACGTGCGTTGAGCGAATCAACGCCCGGAATCGCACCGTCATGGTGACTGCTGAACGTTGACAACGCAGCATCAATATCAAAATTCTGTGCGGATACGCCATGCGCATCAATGGCATCGATGGTTCCCATGGGATTGCCCCGATAGAACCAGCGGCGCAGTGATTCAGGCGTTGAGTTCGCCAGCATCGCGATCGGCGCGAAACTGCTGAAATCGAGCCCATTCGCGGCCAGTTTCCAGGAGCCCGCTTCAGCTTCTGCGAATTCGGCGATCAAACGTCCCTCTGCACTCGTCTGGCCTTGCCGGGTTGTTTTCAGGTTGGCCAGATCGAGACGCCAGCCGGTTTCGCTTCTTTGCCAGCGCGCAGTCACCGACAGCGCCTCAAACGCTGATCGAGGCTGCACGGAGAGATCTTCGGTGATCGCAATATCGTGATCTGCCTGAAGGATCACCTGCTGCAATGCCAGCTTCAGCCGAACATCCTCCACGCGAGCGTTCTGCCAGCTTGCCCAGGCTTGCAGATCGCCGCTGGACGAGACCAACTGGATACCGTCGAGGGCATGCGCTGAGAGCAAATCGGCGAGATTCAAATCATTGGCACCGACATACAATCGTCCAGAGCGATGTTGCATGTCGATATCAGCGGCCAGCGAGAGCGGTGCGTCACTGCCGACTCCGTTGCCGATGCGTCCGAGTACGCGTGTGGTTCGACCGAGGTTGACCACACGCAGCTCCGGAATGCGCATGGCCAGATCGACCTTGTGCTGCGGATCGCTTATCGACAGACGCATGTCGACCAGCACGACAACGCCGAGAGAACCCATTGAGGCGTTGTCGCTAGGTGCACCCAAATCGAAGCCGCGCAACTTCCACTCGCCGCCAGCGCTGCGACTCAAGGCAAGATCCAGCCCCACCACACGAAATTCATTCCACGAGCGATTGCGCTGGAACGCGGCATACAGATTCAACGCCAGCTCGCTGCGTGGCAAACGCAGTTCGCCCTCGCCTGTCACCGAGGGAGCGATGCGCAAATCATCGATCACCAAGCGCGGTCCTGCCTGCGTCCACAGTCCGCTTACATGACCAATACTGACCTGACGACCGAGGCGCTCGGACAACCACTGCTCAATGCGTTGAGGATTGTCCGCCAGCCATGGCAACGCCAGTTGTGCGAACGCAACCAGGGTCGCCGACGTGATCACCAGAGTGACAAACGCGGCTTGCAGGAACATACGCAGCTTGTGCAAGCGTCGGCGAAATGGAGTCATTTCAAACCGACGCCCGTCGCAGCATGGATCAAGCCATTCATCAATCCGCCTGCATCGACGCGGTCGAAGCATCCTTGAAGCGATTGCGCCCGTTGATCAGCGCTTCCTTACAGCAGCACAACATCGAACTGCTCCTGGGAGTAGTGCTCCTCCGGCTGGAATCGGATTGTCTTGCCGATGAACTCTTCAAGCTCGGCGACGGCAACGGAATCTTCATCGAGGATGCGCGAAACGACATCCGGCGTCGCCAGAACCAGCAATTTTTCCGCATCGAACTGACGGACCGCTCGGGTGATTTCACGAAATATCTCGTAGGTAACCGTTTCCGCTGTTTTCATCGTGCCGCGTCCGCTGCAGGCGGGACACGGCTCGCACAATTGCCGCTCCAGACTCTCTGTGGTGCGCTTGCGCGTCATCTCGACCAGACCCAATGGCGACATGTCGTAGACGGTGGTTTTGGCGTGATCGCGCGCCAGCGATTTTTCCAACTGACGGATGACCTGGCGCTTGTGCTCCTCATCAATCATGTCGATGAAGTCGATGATGATGATGCCGCCAAGATTGCGCAGACGAAGATGCCGCGCGGACGCCTGCGCCGCTTCAAGATTGGTCCGATAAACCGTCTCTTCCAAGTTGCGCGTACCGAGGTAACTTCCGGTGTTCACATCGATCGTCGTCATTGCCTCGGTCTGATCGACGACCAGATAGCCGCCCGATTTGAGCGGCACCTCTTTCTTCAACGCCCGCTGGATCTCATCCTCGACACCGTAAAGATCAAACAGCGGGCGCTCGCCTGGATAATGTTCTACCCGATCGACAAGATCCGGCATGAACTGTCGGGTGAACTCCAGCGCAAGTTCCAGCGTCTCACGCGAATCGACGCGGACCTTTTCAATACTCGGCCGCATCAAGTCCCTGAGTGCGCGTACCGCCAGCGGCAGATCCTCATAGATCCGCGAACCCACCTTTGCGCCTTCCATTCGGCTGCGCAATGTCGTCCACAATTTTCCCAAATAATGGATATCTTCACAGAGTGCCTCGCTGGAGTGTCCCTCCGCGTTCGTCCGCACGATATAGCCGAGCGGATTCTCGCCGATCGCCTCGGCAAGAATTTCCTTGAGGCGCATTCGTTCTGTCTCGTCTTCGATGCGGACCGAAACGCCGAGTACCGTGCTGTAGGGCAACAACACCAGATAACGCGAGGGAATCGATAAATGCGTAGTCAGTCTCGCGCCCTTGGTTCCCAACGGATCCTTGACCACCTGGACGACGATTTCCTGTCCATCGCGCAACAATTCGTTGATTGGCGGCGTCGGCGACGGTGCCGCCTCGCCATTTTCGCCGATCAGAATCGAATTCGGCCGCATGATGTCCGAGGCGTGCAGAAACGCCGCGCGATCCAGACCGATCTCGACAAAGGCGGCCTGCATCCCGGGCATGACCCGGCTGACCTTCCCTTTGTAAATATTGCCCACATAGCCACGCCGGCTGGCACGCTCGATATGCACCTCTTGCAGCATGCCATTCTCGACCAACGCGACACGGGTTTCGCGCGGAGTTACGTTGATCAGGATTTCTTCGGTCACGACAAGGTGTTGGCACAAGAAGTTGAAGTGATTTATAGCTGGCGCGGACACATCTTGTCGAATATATAGGACACGTAATTCGCTGGTTTACAAGGGCTGGAGGTGGTGCTTGAGCGCCTGACAGGCTGCTGAAATTCTGCTCAGTTGGCGCGATGCGGCAGCGAATCGTGCCTCGAAATGCTCATCTACCGCATGAAAACTACGATTTTTCGGCCCATTTCGCCTTTTCTTGGCGCTCGCCTGAGGGAATTTCAAACGCCCGCTAATCGAGTGGGAATCGCGCCAACAATCGTGACGTTTCGTGCAGGGGCAAGCCCATGACCCCGGAATAACTGCCGTTCAGGTGCGACACAAAAGCCGCAGCTCTGCCCTGAATCGCATACGCCCCGGCTTTTCCGAACGACTCCCCGGTTTCGACATAGGTCGAAATCTGGCGCGCGTCGATCGCGTCAATGCTGACTTCGGATACCGACACCGAACGCTCCTCGCGCCCGGCACTGACGCACCAGACCACACTGATAACCGAGTGCGTGCGCCCCGCAAGACGCGCCAACATTGCCTCCGCCTCTTCGGCGCCAACCGGCTTTCCAAACACTTCGCCGTCCAATATCACCTCGGTATCCGCACCGATCACCACGGCATTCGCCACTCCAACCACCTGCAGCAAGCCCGCACCCGCCTTCTCCCGCGCCACCCGGCTCACATAATCCAGAGCAGGCTCACCGATGGCCCGAACTTCTGGGATATCCACATCCAGCACTTCGAAAGCCACCCCGATCTGTTCAAGCAACTGACGACGACGCGGTGATTTGGAAGCGAGAAAATACAAGATTGGAGCTCCTTCGAGAGGCGGAGCGATTTCTCCGCAGAAATCGGGACCGCACCCATTTCCAAGTGGAAAAGAACAGCCCGAGCACCATTTCAAACACGCGGACTGTATTCACGTGCTGCCATCAGGAATGCGTTCTGACTCGACGCAGCCAAGCCGATTCAATACCGAGTTGCTTGCAGTTGGCAAACTCTATCCCGCTATTTGCACGCGTGCCGATGGTCAGATTTTGATCCACACTTTCGGCGCTGCAAATTTGGAGCACAGGCCAGTGGTTGGCTAGCCAGGGACGATGTCGGCGTATCAAGAGTTGTTCGCAGCGGACACTGTCAACCGAGACGTCTACGTTATGTTCAACAAAAAAGCCCCACGGTGGGGGCTTTTTTGGACTAACGGGCCAATCGGATCAGTCGATCGAGAATTTCTGCAGCGAAACCGGTGTGGTGCCGACGGAGATCGCGGTATCGGGCGTGTTGTCGAAGCACCAGTTGTTGATCGTGACCGGAGTGCCATTCGGCCCTACCGAGGTCATGTTGACCCACGCGTAATAGGTGCTACCGCCTTCAACGAAACGCATGCCCACGTTGCCGCCGGTGACACCCGCACGCCAAGTCGCCATGGAGGCCGTGCTCGAGTTGCCGGTGAGGAACGTGCTCGCAGGGCCGACCACCGCGCCACTGCTCAGATTTCCAATGACGCCAGCGCCGCCATCGACAAATCCGGTCAATGGCGTCGATGTTCCGACCCAGAAATTCGCCGTCGTGGAGCCCCAGGGATTGAAATCCCAACTAGCGGTTCCACCGGCGGTACCGGCCGCACCGGTAAAGAGATTCACGTAAATACCGGATGTCGTCACGGGAACCGATATGGGTGTGGTGAAGCAGGTCGGTGCGGCCATTGCCGGCGATGAAGCGACCGTCATGGACGCAGCGGCGACCACGGCAGCAAGACCGGCTTTGCCGGTGAAGCGGGTAAAACCGAGGACGTTCAATTTCACGTTTTTCATGGCTGTTCCGATAGTGGTTGAGATGGACAAAGGATCTGCCGATCCGTCCGGACCGGGTTGTTCAAGTAGTTCACGCAGAGAAGCATGCGTTGAACTTGATTCGAATAAAATTGTCATGCACCCTTCGGCCTAGCTTGCCCCCTCCTTAGTTGGCGGTCAACTCTTTACCATCCGCAGGTGGCTGGCAAGACGCGAAGTGGCGACGAAATGCGCCAAGGCTAACCCCATAGTTGGCCGTACTTGCCGTCTTTTGCCGCAATGGCTGCCGCACCTGGGCAGCACTGGCAGTGCGCACGGCGCGTTTTGCCCGGTGCGGTTCCAGGCAAGCGGCATCCCAGTCCAATCCACAAAATGACAGCAAGGAGCGAACCTCGACTTCGAGATTCGCAGTCAAATCCTCGTGCGACTGCACACGCAACAGGCGCGGCTGCCTTTGCGCCTGCAGGTGCATGAAGCCGTCGTAGTCTCGCCAATACTGCGCAAGCTCGGCAGGATCGTAACTGTAGGCAATTCTATTGGGGCCAAACAATTGCTTGAAGCACGACCATGCGGTTTCCACAGCGTCGCGCCTTGAATCGATGATTCGTGCTGCCGGCAACATCGCCCGGATGGCGCCCGTGTAAGGCCAGTTTTCCGGCATCTTGTCGCTGTGGATCGGCTTGTCGACTCGCCATTTCGCGGTGCGCTCAAGATACTCGCGACCGAGTCGCTCCCAATCCGACGCACTCGCCGTGACCACCCATTGAGGAAACGGCATTCGGCGACGTCGCGATTCCTGCTCGATGACGACAGCGAGATCGGGCAATTCATTGGCACCCTCAACTCGCGGATGCGCAGCCAGTATTTGTTCAACCAAGGTGGTGCCCGAGCGTGGCAAGCCGACAATGAAAATGACTTCGCTGCCCAGCTCAGCTGGCGCGGTTTCGGTCACTTTCTCGAAACCATCGGCGATTTCGCGAACCTTGCGCGACCACGCGTCGCCATCCCAGCTTACCCGGCGACGCGCGAGTCGATTGGCCAGACTGAACGCATCGACTGCGACGGCATAGTCAACCGCATCTTCACTGGCGCGACCCACGGCGTATCCGAGCATTGATCGCTCCACGTCATTCCAGCGTGGATCGCCGTAGGCGACTTTCAAGGCGGCATATTCGACGGCATCGAGGTGAATCGTCTTGATGTCCATCAAGCCAAACCATGCCGCAGGAATCTCGCGTTTGCGGCGGATCAATTCGCGATATTCGGCGGCGGTTTCATCGATGCGTCCCAGTGCCTGCAGGTTGCGTGCGCGCAAGAGTCGCGCCCGGGCGAGGTCGGGATTCAGGTCGATCAATTGGTCGGCGACGTCGAGCGCTGCCTCGGCATTCGCGCCTGCATCGAGCACGATGCCGAGCTCAATCAGGATGGCCGCGTCGTTGCGCAACTCCAATGCGCGGCGCAGCGTGATAGCTGCGTTGGCGGATTCACCATTCGCACCTTGCGCGCGACCGAGGTCGACCAAGTTGTCGATGTCGCCTGGTACGGCAACATCGACGGCGCTGAAGTGGCGTATTGCTTCTGCCCAGTCGCCGCGCTGAAACTGAGCACGTCCAAGCAGGCGCAAGGTTCGCGGATGATCCGGCGCTAGCACCAATGCCAGCGCCAATGCGCGCTCGGCGACTGGCAAATCGTTCGATTGGAGAGCGTGTTCCACCTCACGCAAGACGCCAACAGCCTTTGCCGGGATCGGTGGATAGCGTGGGCCTGACTTACTCGTCCGCGGTTTGGACCTTTGCGCTTTTTTCATGCCGCGATGATAGCCAGTCAGGCATGCCTGCGCACTGACGCAGCGGCTCACATGACCGCAACAGGACAATCAAGAATCTTTTTGAAGCCTGATCAAGATGACGGGCCAAGGATCACGGTGACAGCAATCTGGCGAGGATTTTGAATTCGCGCTCGACTTGAACCGAGCGATCAGCGCAAACCGATCAAGCGCGGTGATACGGATGACCGGCCAGGATCGTCGTTGCGCGATAGAGTTGCTCGACGAGAATCAGACGCACGAGCATGTGTGGCAGAGTCAGTGGGCCTAGCGACCAGCGTTGATTGGCTCGCCTCAGAACGTCGTCGGCATGACCGTCGGGGCCACCGATCAGAATCGCGAGATCGCGACCTTGCATTCGCCATTCGCCAAGCTGTTCGGCGAGCTGTTCGCTGGTCCAAGGCTTTCCGCAACCGTCGAGGGCAACGACGTGGGCATCGGCCGTGATCGTCGTGAGTACGGCGGCACCCTCAACGGCTTTGGCACGAACAGGGTCACGGCTTTTGCCGCGATTGCCGAGGGGGATTTCGATCAGTTCAAGCGGCAGCTCCCGGGAGAGCCGCTTGTGATATTCGGCGAAGCCTTGTGCCACCCAACTTGGCATGCGCTCGCCAACTGAAATCAGTCGCGTGCGCACGCCAGTTCCAAATCAACCATCGAGTTTTTCGGGATGTTCATCGTCGCCGACAGTCCACAGGCGTTCGAGGCCGTAGAACTCTCGGGTGCGCGGCAACATGACGTGGACCACGATGTCGCCGAGATCAACCAGCACCCATTCCGCCTCGCGCTCGCCTTCAACGCCAATCGGAGGCAGGCCGGCCTTTTTGGCCGCGCGCACCACTTCGTCAGCGATCGATCGGACGTGCCGGGTCGATGTGCCGCTGGTGATGACTATGAGATCGGTCACCGACGTCTTGCCGCGAACGTCGATTTCACTGGTCTCGCGCGCCTTGAGATCTTCAATCGCCTTGATCACTATTTCACGCAGCTTGGCGAAGACATCCTGCTCAAGATCCGGTTTTACACGCTTTTTCGGCGCTGCCTTGAACGCGATTTTTTTTGCGGCAGGCTTGGCTTTCGGCTTCGGAACGCGGGTCTTGGCAGGTTCCATGGCCTTGGCAGGCGACTTTGCAGACAGCCTTGTGGGATCTTTTTTGACTTCCGCTGCCTTGCGCGTGGCCGGCGCTTTTTTCGCCGCAGTCGTATTGCCAGCCCGGCGCGGCCGGACGCGTGTTTCAGACGTACTCAAGTGAAATCAACCTCATTGCAGGGGCGCGCCAGTGTTGGCGAAGCGCACAGTATAGAGCCAAAAGGATTGCGGGTTTTGATGCGCTGCCACGCGCCATACGAATGAGGCGTCGACAAAGCGACACGATTCACGGCGCTTCGCCGACGCCAACAGCACGCGAGGGATCACTGCTCCAGCCACTCCAGGACGGCGCAAACAGGCGAGATCCGTTCAGGCCAGCGAAATCCATGGCGAGCAAATTGTGGCAGGCGGTGACCCCGGAGCCACACATGTGAACGACGGATTCCGGCGCTCGCGATCCGAGAATCCGCTTGAACTCCGCTGCCAGCTGTTCCGGTGACTTGAAGAATCCATCGGTATCAAGGTTTTCAGTAAACGGGCGGTTGATCGCGCCCGGCACATGCCCGGCAACACGATCCAGCGGCTCGACCTCGCCACGGTAGCGCGGCCCGGCGCGAGCATCGACAAGTACGATCGACTGGTCATCGACACCTGCCTGCAATGCAGCGTAATCAACCAAATGGCCAAGATCGAAGTGAACCGAGACCTGTTTGGCGGGAGGTACTTGCTCACTGGATTCAACGGGTGCCCCGCTGCTTTTCCAGGCTGACCAGCCACCATTGAGCACGCTGACATGGCGCGCGCCGACCAAGCGCAGCATCCACCACAAGCGTGCCGCCGCAAGCGCGCCACCCGCATCGTCATAGGCAACAAGGGGGCGATCTGGTGTCCATCCCCACCGCGAAAGGCGCTGGGAAAAATCTGCTGCGTCAGGCAGTGGGTGACGACCGAGACCGTGTTTTGAGAGATCTGACAGTTCGCAATCGAGATCCGCGTAGAGGGCACCAGGAACATGGGCCTGCGCCCAGGCACGCTTTCCGGCGTCCGGCGAGCTCAATTCCTTGCGGCAATCGACGACTATTGCATCACCTTCACCAATCAACTCGGCCAGTTCAGCAACAGAAATCACGGGCTTCATGCGTGTGCCTCCAGACGTCGCAACAGGTTTTGAAGAATCGCGGCAGTGGCGCCCCAGATACGCTTGCCGTCGTAATCAAATTCGAAAATTTCGCGACCACGGCCTTTCCAGATAATTTCCGATCGCGTCAGGCAGCCAGGTTGGAGAATGATATCGAGCGGTACCTCGAACACTTCGGCGACCTCGGTGGGATCAGGCTTCAACTGGAATCCTTCGCGAACAACGGCAACGACCGGGGTTACGCTGAAACCTGAAATGGTCTCCAGACAATCGAGATAGCCAAACGCTTCGATAAATTCTGCCTTGATGCCGGTTTCCTCATCGGTTTCACGCAAGGCCGCGTCAATCGCATCGCGATCAACCGGTTCAATCGCACCACCCGGAAAACTGATCTGGCCGGCATGATGGCGCATGGTTTCGTTGCGCCGCGTGAACAACATGCTCAGCCCATCGGGACGACAAATCACAGGCAGCAGAACGGCGGCCTGGCGCAGCGGCGTCTTCTCCGACCAAAGCTCCGGAAATTCGGTCGCGTTCCAACCCGGACCTCTGGGCGGATCATCCAGAGCGCGCGATGCGCGACGCAGGCGCTGGATATCGATGTGCTCGTTCACGCCAGATTCGCTTCGCGTTGAGGCAATACGCTGCTCATCAATCGCTCTCGCTCGGCGTGGCTCATGCCGAGCCAGCGACCAATCTCATCACTGGTGCGAAAGCAGCCAACGCACAAGCCCTCGTCATCGAGTTGGCAGATACCAATGCAGGGACTGAGAACGGGTTGGGGAAAATCGATGTGCATGAGAAAAGCAATCCTGTTGGCACCTGTCTGCCTGCTGTTACATTACGGCCGAATCCTGAACATGGTGCCACGCATGCTTGGAATGGCAACAAAAGTAGTGAGCGACTATGGCAAGGTCTTGTCGATGGTGGAACCCGGCGTCTACGGACTGCCGGAAAGTTTGTTGCCGCACCCGCGGGAGTCGATCCGCTTCGCCATTCTGACCTTGCTTAGGCAATTGGGAATCGAACACCCGGAAGTCAAGGAAGGCTTGCGCCAAGGTTATGTCTACCTCGCCCAGTTTGTCGGCGATGAGGAGGCTCAGTTGGCGAAAAATGGCCAGGCCAGCGTAACCAATGTCAATGTGGATGATGCCAGTACGGAGCCGGCGATGCGCATCATCAACCAGATCAAGCTGGACATGGAAAGAGCGGTAGAGGAAATGCGTGATTTCCCCTGATGTACAAACGAAAACGCCGCGGAGTTCCGCGGCGTTTCGATGAAAGCGAATGCTTTCGATTAGTTCGAATCAATAACCTTGATATCGAAAACCAGGGCCTGGTTCGGGCCGATTCGCGGCGCCTGTCCGCGCTCGCCATAGGCCAGATCTGGTGGTACGAAAACCTGCCAGTGATCACCCACCTTCATGCGCGAAAGTGATTCCTGCCAACCCTTGATCACTTCATCCACCTTGAACTTGACCGGCTGGCCGCGGGCGAACGAGCTGTCGAATTCCAGACCATCGGAAAGCGAACCTCGATAATGCACAGTGACTTCACTGGTTGGGCCGACCTTTTTGCCGGTTCCGTCTTCGATCACTCGGTACTGCAGGCCTGAAGGCAAGGAGACAATTCCCTTCTTGGTCTTGTTGTCGGCCAGGAATTTCTTGCTGGCAGCGAGGTTCGCGTTGGCGACCTTGTCGAAATCAGCCTTGGCTTCCGACATCATCTTGGTCTGAAACGCGGTCAGCGTTTCACGCATCTTGTCCTCGGGCACAGCCGAAGCACGCTTGGCATAGGCATCCTGGATGCCGCGGATGACGGTGTTGATATCAACATCCATCTTGCGGTCCTGAAAATCCTTGCCGACCTGGAAACCGATCGAGTACGAGAGCTTGCCCTTTTCGGACGTCGTGTCCTGGGCCAGAGCGGTCCCTGATACCACCAACGCCATCATGGCGAGTGACAAACCAAATTTCATGCTGCCTCCGATAAGAATCTGAAACGGATGGAAAACCGATGTTGCGGCGGGCTGAGCTGTGTACTGACCCGCCAAAAGGCCGATCAGTGTAACCGAGCCGCCTGTTAACGCCAATTGAGCCGACAAGCGGCGCTTGAGAGTTCGGACGGCGGGTAAAGTTCGCGGTGAATGCGCGCTGCTATGATCCGCGTTCATCATGAACCGGAACACACTATGGCCTTTCGCAACCTGATCAGCGCGGATCGCGGTGCCGTGCGCAGCGTGACCATCAATCGTCCCGACAAGCTCAATGCGCTCAATCGCGAGACCATCAACGAGCTGCAAGTCGCTTTCGAGCAGGCTCGCCACGATGATGCCGTACGCGTGGTCGTACTCGCAGGAGCAGGCGAAAAAGCCTTTGTCGCAGGTGCGGATATCGCCGAACTGAGCGCACTCTCGCCTGTCGAGGCACATGCCTTTTCGCGCGCCGGCCAATCGATGATGCGCACGATCGAGATGCTCGGAAAACCGGTTGTTGCACGCATTCAGGGCTTCGCACTCGGCGGCGGACTCGAACTGGCAATGTGCTGCCACCTGCGTATTGGCAGTGAAAAGGCCAAACTCGGCCAACCCGAGATTAGCCTGGGTCTACTGCCAGGCTTCGGCGGAACGCAGCGTCTGTTGCGACTCGCCGGTCGCTCCGTGGCGCTGGAGATGTGCTTGCTCGGCCAACCGATCAGTGCGCAACGCGCCGGCGAACTCGGACTGCTCAACCGAGTAGTCGCGGCCGACAAGCTTGACGAGGAGGTCGCAAGCATCGCCAATCAACTTGCCATGTCTGCGCCACACGCCCTGACCAGCATCCTCGACGCGATTCTCGTCGGCGGCGAATGCAATGCCGCAGAAGGTATGGACTATGAAAGCAAGGCCTTTTCTCTGTGTTTCACCACGGCCGATATGCGCGAAGGTACCAACGCGTTTCTGGAACGACGCAAACCGGTGTTTAGCGGAAGCTAGAGCAATCGGCTGCTTCTGATTTTTTTCACGTTCGGTCTACGATCGAACGCATTTGCTCGGCGTGGGGGAACAGCATCAGCGCATGGCACTGACCAACAAAGGTCAGTGCCCACTGGCGGTGATTATTG
>JBBSVJ010000063.1:0-16504 GCA_038233665.1 Lysobacterales bacterium | reverse complement strand
ACGACAGGCGCGCTCGATGCCGGGAATTTGCGCCAATCCATCCGGTACTTCTCACAGCTCCTGATGACACCAGCGCCAACGCGTGGCTCGCTGAAGGATCGAATCCCCTTTTTGCGCGATCATGTCGCCCAACGGTTTGCGCGAGTTGCCCGCTCCGACTTCCTCGCTCAAGCGCTTTGGCGATCTGCATCACGCCGTGGCGCCATTGCATCTCATCGATGTCTCGATGTGCTGGCGATATTCAATGAAGAGGATTCGATGCGAGGATCGGCTGCGGGCAGGCATGCGCGTCCCAGCCAATTCGATATTCGTTCCCTCGAACGCAGCTCAGAAAGATACCAACAGCAAGTACCGAAACAACGTGATCGCCCCTACCTGGCGCTTAGTGAAAGCAGAAACATGATCGAACTGCTTGAAGAGAGTTCGCTAGCCTGGAGTCCAGAACAACTGCTCGAAATTTCACGCCTCGCCGCGCGCGCCCGTGAACTCGGCAAGCGTGTTTTGGCTGCCCTGCTTGGCGATTGGCTTGGACTAGCACAAGGGTTTGGGGAGAGCCGCCACCTTGACGCTGAGAGCTTGAGTTGGCTGCCTTGGGAAACGGCTATCGACGCGTCACTCACGTCGGCATCGGCAATCGAGCGAAGTATGCTTGCAAAACACCAACACGTAGACGAGGCACGCCTTCGGATGCCTATGCTGCTGGAGAATATTCAGGATCTTCGCGCGGCCCACCTGCCTGCATCCAGCGGCCATTTTTACGGGCAAGGCACGGTCGAAGCTAGGGTCATCCTGATTGATGAAAGCAGTACCCCGGATATGCTTCCCGCACACTCCATCGTCGCCATCCATAGTGCTGATCCCGGCTACGAATGGATATTCCTGCACCAACCCGTGGCCTTGATCACCGCGTATGGTGGGCCGCACTCACACATGGCCTTGCGCTGCGCGGATGCGGGTTGCGGCACCGTCCTTGGATTGGGCACTGAACGATTTCACAAACTCGTTGGAGCATCAACTTTACGCGTCGATTTCGAGCAGGCTCAAATCCAAATTACGCATCGGCTCGAGCAAACGCCCGTCAAACAGGTGGCATGAATGGATGGTGTAGGCAAGCAGCCCAAGGGGATCGAATGGGACTATTCAAATCTGGCGGCGGATTACGAACAGCGCGCGCCCTATCATGCGGATTTCGCTGCCTGGGTATTTCGCGAAGCACGCTTTGTTGACGGCGCGAACGTTGCCGATATCGGTGCCGGTACGGGGCGAGTTGCGCGTGCGTTCGCCGCGCTCGGTTGCACGGTTGATGCTGTGGAGCCGTGCGTGGAAATGGCGACGGTGGGCAAAACCCTCAATCAACAACGCATTCGATGGCATTCGACGCAAGCGGAACATACGGGTTTGCCTGAGCAACGCTATTCAGCCGTCTGTTTCGGATCGAGTCTCAACGTGGTTCGACACGAATCTGCTCTCAGTGAAGCCGCGCGCCTGCTTCGCCCGGATGGCAAACTGCTTGTGCTCTACAACCATCGCGATCTAAGTGATCCGTTGCAGCGCCGGATCGAGGCGAGCATCCGCAACATAATTCCAGGCTTCGCCTACGGCAGCCGCCGGCAGGATCCGACGTCCACGATTGAAATCGGCAAGCGCTTCCGGGTTAGTGCGCACCACCAACTGGCATTCGATCACGGCAGTTCGCGTGACGAATTTGTCGCCGGTTTTCGCGCTCATGCGACACTCGCGCGCCAGGCTGGCGAAAAATTTCCCGAGGTGTTGAGCGCCATCGAGGCCGCCATCGATACCAATAGCAATGCAAATGAGCTCATCAGGATTCCGTTTCTGACTCGCCTCTGGCTCGCCGAGCGCCGACGATGAATTCAAGCCTGCGTGTTGTCACACTGGCCGCGGGACGCGGTTCGCGTCTTGGAATCGAGGCGCAGAGTCAAACAAAATTCATGACCGAACTCGGCGGCAAAACCCTGCTCGACTGGCAACGTGTCGCGTTCGTGCGGGCTGGCTTGCACGAGCGCTTGCTGGTCGTGCGCGCAGAAACAACACCGACGCCCGATGACGATGAGCGATGCATCCACGTATCGGGTAACGGCGGGCCCATGGACTCACTGTTCGCAATTGACAACAACGATGCCGACGGCGGGCTGATCGTCAGCTATGCCGACATCGTGTTCCACCCGGAAATCGTAGTTGGCTTGCTTGATGTCGAGGGCAGCGATATCTGCATCGTCGCTGATCGCCATTGGCTGGCCTTGTGGTCATCACGTTTCGACATGGTGCTGGATGACGCCGAATCGTTTCGAGCAAACGGAACGTTGCTGATCGAGATTGGAGGCCAAGCGACTAGCACCGATGAAATCGAGGCACAATTCATCGGCATGATGAAGCTCAGCGCTCACGGATTCGAGCGTCTGAGAGCGCTGTACAAAACCGGTGACGACACCACCAAACTGCTCGCGCGCGCCCTCGCAGCCAACGTCCCGATTAATGTCTTCTATATCGACGGGCGTTGGTGCGAAGTAGATACCCAACGCGACCTCGCTTGCTACCGCAAGGCAATCGAAGGGCCTGCGCGTTGGTCGCATGACTGGCGGCAACGTTGATGCAAGGCGGAGTCATCTGGATCACGGGTCTTTCCGGGGTTGGCAAGAGCACAATTGCCGCTAGCGTGGTTGCAAGATTCCGCCAACGATCGATCGCCGCGATCTTGCTGGATGGAGATGCTTTGCGTGAAGCACTGGGCGAAACGGGGCTTGATCAAGACTCGCGCAAGCAATTGGCCTTCCGTTACGCGCGCCTGGCCTGGCTGTTCGCCGATCAAGGATTGATCGCCGTCGTTGCGACCATCTCGCTGCGTCACGCGATTCATGCCTTCAATCGCGAACAGTCAGGCCGCTACCTGGAAGTACTCATTGATGCCGATCCGGTTTTGCGCAGCCGTCGATCAAACGACCGTACCGGTGGACCTCGGGTCGGTGACGAGATCGCGGCACAGTTCCCCTTGCTGCCGCATCTTCACTTGAGCAACGACGATTCAACGCAAACCCTCGATTGTCATGCTGAGGCCATTATACAATTTTTCGGAAACATCAATGTCACCCTTCATCGCTGACACAAACCGGCAACACCAACCCGAGCGAGAAGGCTACGATCACTACGACGTCACCATCGCCTCCCCCGAGCTTCCCTGTGGCGCCGCCTGGCTCGCCAGTTGTCTGCTCGAACTCGGGGTGCCGCTCTGGAAACCTTGGGGCATCGACGATGGTTCAAGCTGGCAGCATATTCAGGGGCGCCGCTGGCGCTACCAGTTTCCCGGCAGCGCCTGGTCACGACTCGTACCGGGACTCATCGACGAACGGAAATTTCGCTTCCTGAGCAGTCCGGTTCCGCAGTTTACCCACGCTTGGCCGGGACAATTGCCGCTCGCTCCCCGCTTGATCCTATTTGTGCGCGACCCCCGGGATTCGCTCTACTCGAACTGGCAACGCTTGCGGAGAATCGGCATTGAGTCCGGTCACTCATTGAACGAGTTTCTGCTCAAACCCACGACAGGGATAGAGCTGCCGCCACGTGTCTGGCTTGGTTACTATCTTGGCGCGTGGAAAGCCGCGTCGGAATTGCGCCCCACTCTTATCGTGCGATTCGAAGATGCAAAAGCCCAACCTGTTGCGACGTTACGAAACGCACTCGACTTCCTAGGTCTACGAGTCGGCGCCCGAGCCATCGTTCGCGCTGTGATCGCATCGAGTCATGCGCGAACTGTCGACGCCGAGAGTAATCTTTTGCAGAAAGGAATCGTAAACTCAAGAATTCTTGGCCCAGGCATTCCCTTTGCCCACCGAAATCGTGTCGTCGAGGAGTGCGTCGCCCTCGATGCCAGGACTTCCCGGATCGCTAGATGGTATGGCTACGAAGATGCCGTTGCGGAATCGATCGAGGAACACTTGGATGGAATAGGGCATCTTATGAGAGTCCTTCAACCCTCATGCGCCTGCCCCGAACTTCTCGAACGCTGCCTGCACGCTGCCGATGCGAAGTGATCGAAACAGCTTGTTTGACTCTAAACTACATTTGATGACTTACCCGAAGAATCTCGACCAAGTAACTGCGATGAAGGCAAAAATGCAGCTTGAACTGCGATCGGCAGATACGGTAGTACACGTGGACAATGCGTTATTGGACCAAGTAATTTCAAAGTACAGAACATTGGGTGATCTAGGCGTGAATTCCACGTGTCGCGGACATGCGTTCTTCAACTTACACCGCGGAGGCTGGCTGAATTCGCGGACGGCCTACGACATTGCCTATCATCACCACGTTGGTGGCCGTCGACGCGTGCTTCTTTGCGAGGTACCGGGCAGCGCCCGACAAGTTTTGAAACGATCGACACGATGCTGCTTTTGAGTTGCGCCAAACTCAAGCGCAGCCAGTTGCCGCGACTCGCGAGCAGCCACATGTTGCTGTACTGGTTTATCTCGCAAAATGCATTGCCCGCCCGAACTTGCCCTATCGATGTACCGTCTATCGCGAAGGTAGCAATGCGCGGTCTTCGCAGGATCAATAGCGCGATAGCATCGATCCTCAGTCGCGTCCAGTGGACAAACCCAGTCTAGGTGTCCGCTAGAATGGGCGCATGCATTTCCACTTCGGCCCTTTCAGGTTTGATGCGCGCAATCTGAGCTTGAGTAGCTCTGAAGGTGATATCCCCCTGCGCGCGATGACGCTGCGCTTGCTGCATGAGTTGCTCAAGGATGCCCCGAACGTCATCGCGCAAGAGCAGTTGCTCGACAGGGTCTGGGGGCGGCAGGAAGTAACGCCAGGCGTACTCTCGCAGTCGATCCTGGAGTTGCGCCGCGCATTGGGTGATTCTGCGCAAAACCCAAGTTACATCGAAACCAAGCACCGTCTAGGCTATCGATTCTTGGCCGAAGTGAAGCAGTACGATGTCGACGACGCGCCTTCGGTCACGAAGGAGCCACCGCCAGGTGATGAGGATTCACCGTCAGCCGCGCCATCCACTTCCATTGCCGGAAGAAGACCTTCGACCGCATGGGGTGTCGTCATCGGCGTGATCGCGATGGTGGTTGCGTTGATCGCGTGGTGGGAGTTCAACCGCGATGACATTGAACGCCACGATGCGCTGCGCAACGTCGAGCTGCTGCATGACGGGCGGCCGAGTGAGCCCGAGGCGCTGAACTGGTATCGGCAAGGTTTGCTTGCGCTCGATGGCGCCAATGAAGTTTTGGCACGGGAACGGCTTGAAAAAAGTCTGCATCGCGAACCCACGGCAGCGGCGACGCAAGCGGCACTGGCCGAGGCGCTGGCAAGGTCGGGTGAGCGCGGCCAGGCGTTGCAACTTGCACGCAGCGCCGCGAAGGAATCGGCCTCGTTGCCGCGTGTCGAGCAGTTGCGCATCGGTGCTTTCGAGGCAGAGCTCGACTACCGCCTACCTGACGCTATGGCCAAATGGCAGGCCGTTTCGCAGCTTGATCCTGGCGATGCGAGCAGTACGATGCGTCTCGCCTCGGTGCAAATCTCTGCCGGCGAAAGCAAAGCGGCTGAGGTCACACTGACTGCGATCGAACGCCTCCCCTCAGCGCTCGTGGAACCCTCTCGCATTGCTCTTTTGCGCGCCCGATTGGCAGCCAGTCGTGGCGATCAGCGCGAGCGCCTCGCTCAGGCTGAGCTGGCCAGTCGTAACGCAAAAGGCGAAGCGCAGCAGGTCGCCGCCTGGATCGAGCAGGCGTGGGCACACGCGCTGATCGGCGAACCTGATGCGGCTGACACCTTGATGACGCAGATTGACGAGGCCCTCGCAGCAACGCCGGATGTTCCTCTCGCATTGCGCCGCGACCTTCTGAGCGCGACGCTGCGGCGCGAAAAGGGTGCCTTCGACGCGGCTATCGGGATTTTCGATAGCGTCGCAACGCGGGCTGCCGCAAGCGGCGAGCGCGCCATCGCGGCGAACGCCCAACGCGAGGCCGGCTTTGTGCTTGCCTTGGCGGGGCGGCACAAGGAAGCGCTGGCACGACTTATCCCGCTGGTCGACGAGCACGCTGCACTCGGCGATCCACGCGAGCTGGCCAGCACACTCGATGTGGCCGGCCTTGCCGAGCAGCGAGCCGGCGCGATGAAGGAAGCACAGGCATTCGGCGAGCGCTCACTGGCGCTGTATGTAGCCGCCGGCGATCGCCTGGGTGAGGCAGCGGCACGCAATCAACTCGGCATGCTGTTCGCCCGTACCGGTCGATTCAACGACGCGCAGCACCATTGGGAAACGGCATTGGCCGCATTTGAGCAGATTGGTGACCGTCGCGGCACCGCGATAGTACGCGGCAACCTTGCAACGATTTTCGCCCGCCAGGGCAATCCACAAGCAGCGCGCGAAGCCAACGAAAAAGCACTGGTCGACTTTCGTGCCATCGGTGCCATCGCCGATGTGGCGCGAATCCAGTTCAACCTCGCTCTGCAGGATCGGCGCAGTGGTGACCTTGTCGCCGCGGAAGCGCGCATGCGCGAAGCGCTCGATGGCTTCACGCGGATGGGCAACGAGGATTTTCGCCTGCAGGCGATCGCCAGCCTTGCCGAGTTGCTGCTTTCCCGCGCCGATCTCGACGCGGCACAAGTGCTGCTGGATGCCGCCATGGCCGGACAAGCCGCTCCACCGCAGCGGCTAGCCGCCATTCTCAGCGCTCGGGCGCGTCTGGCATCCTTGCGCGGCCAATATGAAAGCGCCCAAACCGACTTCAACGACGCCAAGCGTCTGCGCGAAGCAGCGGGCCTCGCTGATTGGGTGCGTATGAGCGAGCTCGATCTGGCCGAGCTGGCTGCACGCCAGGGACGTCTTGGCGAGGCGCAGGACGAAGCCCGGCGACTACGCCGCGAATTGCTGGAATCCGGAGATATTGGAGCCGCAAACCAGGCAGGCGCCCTACTCGCCAGTGTGCTGCTGGCACGAAGGGCCAACGATGCCACCGAGCGACTGCTCGATGAACTCGATTCCGCGCTGGCCCAGCATCCCGAAGCCCAGCTCGCCCTGCGCGCTGATCTGATCCGTGCTGGCATCGCAGGCGATGACCGTGAAGGCGCACTCGGCCGCGTCGCTGCGCGGGCACGCGACAGCGGGTTCGAGTGGCTGGCGCTGCAAGCCGACCTGCTCGCGGGCGGTGTCGCCGCGAACGCGGCAATAACTGCACTCGAGCGTATCGGAGTGCGGGTCAAGCCTTTGCCGCCCTCGTTCTACTACTGACGAATTCACTGCGGTGACGGGCACAGCGCTGGTTTTCCAGCGGAGATATCGACGAAAAACGCATCATTTAATCGAAATTAGATAACTCCTTGAAGTCTTGAGGGGGTTGCGACACCCAAGATTGGAACTCCAGTTCGTGCCAAAGGAGTTCCCATGCCATCAGTCATTTCGCGCTGCCGGATTCTGGCGTTGCTGCTCGCCAACCTGGCCTTTGTGCCGAACGTGTTCGCCCAGGAAAATTGTGCCGCTGGCGAGGGCCACTGGGGTGGCGGCCCTCCCGAGGCCGTTGAGCACTGGAGCGGTAGTGGCGAGGAACTCCTGGCGATCGGCGATGGCGCCGTATTGCAGCTCTACGACAGCAGCGTCCCGAATGCCCCGGTCAAGCTTGGCGAAGTACTGATCGGTGACCCGGTGCGCAGCATCGACTTCGCACCCGACGGCCAGCTTGCCGCCGTTTCGGACCATCGCAATCACGTGCATCTGGTCGATATCAGCAACCGCGCAGCGCCGGTGAGGCGCGGCAGTTACAGCTCGACCAACGAGCAGCCCTATGGCATGGACATTGTTGGCAATCGTCTGTACATCGCCGTGCGCGGGGTTGGCATGCGCATACTTGATATCGCCGATCCCGATGCGCCTGTCCTGCTCGGTGTCTCGAACGGCGCGGTCAGCGACTACGTGTTCGATGTGGAAGTACGTGGCAACTACGCGTATCTGGCTCAGCGCGACGACGGCGTGCAGATCATCAACATCAGCAATCCCGCGACACCGACTGTGGCCGGCGCCTTTGCCGCATCGGTCGGTGCGGCCGACATGCGCATCTTTGGCAGTCGCGCCTATGTGACCCGTGGCAATGAAGGCGTCGACATCCTCGACTTGTCCAATGCGACCGCGCCCACGCGCGTAAGCACATTCGCCGCCAGCGGCAACTACCTGTTCGAAACCGATTTGATCGGCACCCAACACGTCGCCGTTTCCTCGTTTTCCGGAACCTTCATCTACAACATCAGCACGCCTTCGGCACCCACTCTGGTCAGCCAGATTGGTAACTGGCACTACCGTCTGGCTACCCAAGGCAACTTCGCTTACACATCGGCCAGCGGCGATACCTTTCCCAGCGTCAAGATCCTTGACTTCACCGCCCCGGCAAGTCCTTCGCTAAGTGGCGCCATCAACGGCGACGGCAACAGTGAGGACGTGCGCGTGGGTGCTGGCCAGGTCCTAGTCGCCAACGGTGAGCGGGGTCTGGTCGTGCTCGATACGGCCAATCCGTTCGCGCCGACATTCGCTGGCCGCATCACCTTCCCGGCGACCGCAGTCAATCAAGTGGAATATGTCAACGGCACCGCCGCGGCCGCCACCTATGGAAGCGTGCATCTCATCGATACCAGCACCCCGACCAGTCCGGTGGAGATCGCCTCGATTGACCTGAGCAACCAGTTCGTCGGCGACCTTGCTGCCCGCGGCACGCGGCTCTACGTTTCGACAGGACTGACCGGCCTGCGCGCCTTTGACCTGGCGGTGCCGGCTTCGCCACAAGCGCTCTGGCAATGGACATCACCGGGCGTCTTGGTGCAGCGCGTGGCCCTGGACGATCAGTTCGCCTACATCAGCCATGGCTCGGTGTTGCGCGTGCTGCAATTGAATGGCTCATCAACACCCACGCTGATCGACGATTTGACAATACCGTCGGATGTGACCGATATCGCCGCCGCCGACGGCTTCGTCTATGTGGCGACCCAGGTCTCGGGCGTGCGCATTCTCGACAACAGCGTGCCGGGCGCAATGATCGAAGTGGCCAGCATCGATGTCGGAATGACCACGGCCTTCGGCATCGCGGTCGAAGGGGATCGGCTGTATATCGCCGCCAACGAATACGGTGGTCTGCTCGTCTACGACATCACCGACCCGGTCATGCCGCAGTTCGTGGAACAGCGCAACACTTCAGGCGAGTCGCGCAAGGTCGCCGTACGCAACGGCATCGTCGCCCTCGCCGAGTACGGCAGCGGGGTGCGCACGTTTGTCTGCGATGCCGAAGCCGCCGACCGAATCTTCCGCAACGGCTTCGACACCCCCTGATCGCCGTCAGTCGTCCGTCGCAGTAGCTGACGGGCGGTGTCTAACCCCGCTCGATGAAATGGAGAGTGAGCATGTTTAATATCGGAATACGCGGATTCGTACGGCTTGCCGGAATCCTCGGACTGGCGGCAACATTGTCCGGCGTCACTGAGGCGCGGGCACAAACCGTTCATGATGGTTTTGCCGCCGAGATCAGCGCAGGGGCGGTGCACGAGGTGGTGGTCGACGGCAACGGCAAGATCCTTCTCGGAGGCGAATTCATCTTCGCTTCCGGCACGCCTGCCGTCGTTCGGCGGGTCGCCCGCGTGTTTCCCGATGGCTCGCGAGATACCGATTTCGCGGTCGGCATCAACTCGAGTGCGGGCTTCACACGCAGCATCCTTCCGATAGGCAACGGCTATCTGGTCGGCGGCACGTTCACGGGCGGCAGCTCAGGCAACTATCTGGCCCAACTCGATGCGAGTGGCGCCAACGTCGCCGGATTCAGCGTCAGCGTGAATGCTGCAGTTTACAAAATTGCGCCACGCAACATCGGTAACGGCTACTTAATCGCTGGCGAATTCAGCGCGATCAACGGCGTTACCCGCAACCACGTCGCACGGCTGACCTCCGCGCTCACGCTGGATACCAGTTTCAATCCGCCAGTCTTCACCGGCACCATCTACGACGTGCTCGAGCGGCCCGACGGCAAGGTCTAGGTCGCCGGCTCGTTCCTTGGCATTACGGGCAATACGGGAGCGGGCTATGCGGTGTTTCGCCTTAACAGCAACGGCTCGCTGGATACCACATTCCGCTTTGATGCCGTTCCACAGGGTCTGGAACACGTCTACGCTATCGCGCTGCGAGCCGATGGCAAATTACTGATCGCCGGCAACTTCACGGCCAGCGTTGGCGCGCAGCAACGGCGGCGTATCGCGCGTCTGAATAGCGATGGCAGCGTCGATCTGACATTCCAGGGGCCGACGCTCAACGGCGACATCCTCGACATGACGGTTCAGCCCGACGGCCGCATTGTCATCGCCGGTCTGTTCACCGGCGTCGGACTGGGCAACGACATCGCACGCCTGCATGCCGACGGTGGCGTCGACAACTCATTCTCGCCATTCATCGATCCGGACAATCTCGTCCGCAGCGTCGCCGTGCAGGCCGACGGTGGCGTGCTGTTCGCGGGCGACTTCACCTCGATCAGCGCTGCCGGCGCGGCGCTGCGTGTCGCACGCATTCCGAAAACCGGCGGGCTTGATCGCGACTTCACGCCAGGTGGTACGACCACGGGCGATGTCAACGCGATGGCGGTCCTGGTCAACGGAGATGTGCTGGTAGGCGGTTCATTCACCAGCATCGCAGGCGACGCACGCACTTACCTTGCGCGACTCATCGGTTCAACCGGAGCGCTGTCATCAAGTTTTTCGCCAACCCTCAACGGGGTGGTGCATAGCGTTGTCGTGCAGTTGGATGGCAAGTTCCTCGTCGGAGGCGATTTCACCCTCGTCAACGGCGTGATCCGCCGCCGCATCGCACGCTTCAACGCCGACGGCACGCTCGATGCAGGATTCATCCCCGCCGACATTACCAACGGCAGCGTACTCGCGATCGAACTGGATCCCGCTGGCCGAATCTATGTCGGTGGCAGTTTCCAGGATGTGGATGGGGTTTCGCGCCCCCATCTCGTGCGCTTGCTCGCCAACGGCAGCGTCGACAGCGCTTTTGTCTACCGTATCGTCAATGACACGGTTCGCGCGATTGCCATGTCGGCCGACCATCAAAAAGTCTTCATCGGCGGTGACTTCACCCGTGTTCACGATCAAACACGATATGCATTTGCACGCATGCTGTCGGATGGCAATGTCGATTCTGCCTACGGGGCAAGAATCTGCAGTGACTCGGCGAGCGCAAAAATCGTACGGACCATCGCGGTTCCTGCGCAAGGCGGCGTGCTGATTGGCGGCGACTTCGGCTGTCTTTTGACCGCTTCTGGAGAAGAATTTCACAGCTCCAGAATCGCTGGCCTCACGGAGGAAGGCGAAGTCGGACTGAAAATATTGCATGGGCCCAACAGCTCCATACTTTCGATACAACTGCTACATGATGGTCGGCTCAACATCGCTGGAACATTTACTTTTTTCGGCCTCGAATCAAGACCAAACAGAAAACGCGGGATGGCGCGGATCCTGATCAATGGTGTCGATGCAACGGTCGACGATACCTTTGATATTGCTGCGACCTCACCTTCCCTGCAGCCCGCCTGGGTCAACGCCCAAGTCCTGCAGGGTGATGGTCGCTTGCTGGTCGGTGGCCGCTTCGACCTTCTCGGTGGCGTGTCACGCTCGCATATCGGACGTATCAGCAACCGGGAGCGCGTGGCCGACGAAGTGGTGTCCATGACCCAGGCCGGCGGCGTGCAGTGGAGGCGTACCAGAGGCAGCCCAGCTTTGCTGGGCGCTCCGCAATTATTGATGTCGACGAGCTGCTGCACCTCGACCAGCTTCACTGCGCTGCCGGGAAGCATGACCTGGTCGCCGCTGCTTGGTGGCAGTTGGCGCTACGACTCTTTCCCGACCGTCTTCGGCACCTACTACCTGCGAACGCGTGCGCGCATCGGCGACGGCAAGGGCAGCGGCTTGTACGAGTCACCCATCGTCCGCATGGATGGCGGGCCGGCGCCCACTGTCGTCGCCGATCTTTCGGTCACGAAGAGCGTCGCTCCGCTGGCCGCCGAAGCCGGCGATCCGGTGACCTTCACCGTGCAGGTTAAAAACCTCGGCCCCGATATCGCGGCGGAGACTGCAGTGCAGGATCTTCTGCCCAGCGGATACAACTACGTATCCCACACTGTGACCCAAGGCACTTACCTCCCAGCCAGCGGCCTTTGGTCCGTCGGCACGCTGGCCAACAGTGGTGCGGCGAGTACGCGCGAACTGACCGTGCTGGCAACCCTCAATGCCACCGGCGATCACGCCAATCTCGCCAGCGGATCGTCAGCCGCCTTCGATCCGAATCTGGACAACAGCATCGATTTTGCCGAGGTGACTGTGCTTGAACCGGCAGATGACACGATCTTTGCCGATGGCTTTGAAACGCCATGACCCTGCAATCGAGTGCCAACGCATGTCCGTGCAATAGCCGACGGCGCCGCGCCGTCTATCGAAGACAATATACCAATACGTATTTACCATTAATTATATTTTGTTGAAGCGCATGCAAGAACTCAGATGCGGAAGACCAGCTTGTGACCGAACGCAATCGATATCCACCAGGAGAATCGGAAAGACCAGGCAGCTCAAGCCACGGGTCCGTGGGTCTCGACTATGGTAGACACTCTAGAAAACAAAAAGCCCCGAACGAACGGGGCTTTTCTTGGTTCTATCTAAACACTCTCGATTATGTGTTCCTCAGAACGGAATCTCGTCATCCTCAAAGCTGTCATTGCGCGAGGGTGCCGGGGCGCTCTGTCGCTCGGGTGCTGATTGCGGGCCACGTGGCGCGCCACGCGCAGGGGGATCATCGCCTCGATCGCGGTTGCCGCCTCCGCCTCCGCCTCCGCCACTCCCACCACCTTCATTGCCACCAAGCATCTGCATTTCATTACCGATGATATCGGTGCTGTAACGCTGGATACCTTCCTTGTCGGTGTACTTGTCAGTGCGGATCGAGCCTTCAACATAAATCTGGCGACCCTTCTTAAGGTATTCACCAGCAATTTCGGCGAGCCGACCGAACATCTTCACGCGATGCCATTCGGTACGCTCTTGCTGTTCGCCAGATTGCTTGTCCTTCCAGGATTCGGAGGTTGCCACGCTGAGCGTGCAGATAGCCGTTCCGCCGGCCGTGTATTTGACCTCGGGGTCTGCGCCGAGATTGCCCACCAGGATGACCTTGTTCACGCCCCTTGCCATTGCATCGCTCCTCTTTGTCGATTCGATCCGTATTCATGCACTGAAACAGTTCGCAGTCTCAGAAGTTGCGAACGAACAGCATGATTTCAACGTTGCATGATACATCGCGACGCGTTGCTTTTAATCTGGCTCTTCAAAACCCGCTGAACGACGGCCGAAATGGCCCAAAGGCACTAATATTCGGTCTGAGCCGCATGCCTAGACGACTCATCAGAAAATAAACTGAACAACGAATTTCGAGCCAGGATGCTGAATCGCCCACCGCTCAGAAATCACTCTTCCAGCAGCTCATTGATCTGTTCAACAATACCGGGCAGCGACTTTTCGGAATAGCCATGGTGAGTGAAGGCGACCAAGCCTTGCTTGTCGAGCATCAGCAGATGCGGATAGCTGGTGACGCCATAGCGTTTGGCAATGCTGCCATCACGTCGATCCTCGGTCATTGTCATCGTAAAATCCTTCATGCGACGACGCATGGCTAGATAATCCGAGCGCTCCTTGTCGGTATTGATAGCCACGATTGCGATCCGGTCTTTTCCAAGCTTGCGTTGCATGTTCTCAAGGATCGGCAGTTCTTTGAGGCAATACCCGCACCAACTTGCCCAGAACGTCAGCACCACAACCTTGCCACGGTAATCGCTGACGCGGATCTCGTGCTTGTCCTTATCCATCCCCAGCTCATCCGGCGGCGCCTCGCCGCGAACAGTCTGCGCTGTCGCCGCCTGACAGACGAATATGGCAATCAGCGCCACAAGAAGAATTCCAATTCGAGGCGTTTTCATATTTGCTCCCAAGTTCGTCAATAGGTCTCGAATAAACGTTCCCGCTCATGTCGAACCAGCACGCGATTCAAAAAATCCGTTCCAATGCTACTTTGCCAGACGTGCCTGAGCCTCCTAGACCCCAAGCTTCATACATGGTGAAACTGCGACCGTGAAACGCTTGATGCTATTGAATAAGGCGTCCCAGATCAGCTCACCTCGTCGCAAGGAACTCGAAAAATAGTCCTTGACTCGCCGGGGCATCTGGCTCTGAGCGTTGAACACGAATTCGATCTTGTTGTTGTCGATATCGGCGACTTGGCTCTCATTGCCATTTGTGGCATAGCTGCGCGCGCTGGATCGAGTAATGCAATGCGGACTGGCCGCGCCTGAGACGTTGGTCACTTGGGCATCCGTGAACGAATTATTGGTTTTCAGGCCCGATGGATTGGTTTCGAGTACCTTGCTTTGCGAGGAAAATCAATGGATCGGACTTCTTTAATCCTGACCAACCTGATCCCAATAGCTTGCTTTGCGCTCTAAAATCACATTTTCTCGCCCACCTTCTTGCGTTTCTATATAGCCTGAAACAGCCGAATCGGTAACTCTTCCGACGAACTTTCCGACGACCCCAGATCCATACTCAACATCAAACCATATTTTTTCGCCATCTTGCCTGATATCGACCACGTGGAGTCTCCCAGCGTCTCCTTCGGCAACTTGGATTACGGCTTTTGTGCCACCGTTTGTAGGGACAAATTTCACTTCATAACCCAATAGATCCCCTCCCTCACTGTTGAACTCGAGTGAAGAGTACGTCCCCCTGATTTGACGTGAGCCGACTGTTGAGGAAGCGAAACTGGTGACGGACATCACGAGTAAACCAATGAAAACGCAACTAACCGCCACACGAACAATCGTTGAATGAACTGCTTGTATTTGCATCTTGAGCATCCCTTATGAGGCTCGATCTATTGCCGGGATCGTGGAACAAATGAACCTTGTCACGGCTCCTGAAATTGCCACCCCAGCTCAACCCTGCTGTGGCGGCGTTTGTCGTTACCGTTGATTGCTGCGAAGAAGTCAGGCTTCTCCACCTGATGTCGACAGCAAAACCAGCTTCATGGAGACTGTTTCCAGCACCTGCTGGAGTGATTGCGGTTCCTCCATTCAACCCATCCTGTGCAGCAGTCGTTCGAAATGCAGATGTGAAAGTGACTTAAATTCCGTCAGCTTGATTGAGGGTGTCCCAAGCCGAAACAAGCGGCGAGAAATCGGAATCAAGTGTGGATCGGTTAGCCCGTTGAGTGTCGCATGACAAAGCTCTATCCCGAGCGGATCGATATTCAGAACTGGATTCCCACCAACGTAGGAATACGTATTCAGCCCGCCACCCCAACCCAATCGGATCCCGCATCAGTGGGGTCCGCATCAATGGGTTCAGCGCCACTGATCATGCTGCAACTGGCCAGGAGGAGTTGGGCCATTAGGGCTGCAAATACCTCAATACTCTTTCCGTCCCGAAGGCATCCATATAGACAAATTGAAGTCAATGACCCTATCGATCCCACAACGGAGTCCAGGACGCCAGCGCTCCAGCCATGGTCAATAAGGGAGTCGCAGCTGAAACAAGCGCAGCGGCAGTGACCGACCGTTCGTGAAACATGGATTTCCCCACGAAATGCGAAATTTTTGCAGGATCAGGGGCATCACAGAATCAGCAATCGAATGGATCAGACATATCTATTTTTCAACCCCCATCTTTGTAGAATGATTCATACGTATGCATTCCGCGCTTCCAACTTCTTGTATTGAAAAGCAGATTCGATCTTGCTGCCAGAGAAATCGATATCCCTGTGATCTGAGTGACGTCGAGGGGTTGAACTCATACCGTCGTGAATCACATGCGGGCTAGCCTTATTTCGTCGAAAATCGAACATCATTCAGGCAATCGGCAGATACTTCCCCGCATCTTTTCCATCCGCCCGCGAATGGTTTTCCGCCTTGCACCGTTCTAATCCCACGACCCGTAGCGGCTGGGCCGGCCTTGCTTGACTTGAGGAAATAATGTGTCCCGATCAATGATTCGCTGGATCGTGCTTGCCATAATTGTCGTTGCTGCGTTCGCGCTGTGGCGCAGCGGGCTGCTTGCAGAGCTCAGCCTTGAGGGCCTGAAGGCGCGCCAAGCATCACTCGGCAGTTGGGTTTCCGCTCACCACTGGCTGGCGCTCGGCAGTTTTTTCCTTGCCTACATCGCCGTCACCAGCTTGTCTCTGCCCGGGGCCGCGATTCTCACCTTGGCTGCAGGCGCATTGTTTGGCTTGATCGAGGGCACAGTGCTGGTCTCTTTCGCGAGCTCCATTGGCGCCACCCTGGCGTTTTTGGTCTCTCGGTTTGTTCTGCGAGACAGCCTGCGGAAAAAATATGGCAAGCGCCTGCAATCCTTTGATGAGGGGATCGAGCGCGATGGCGGCTTCTACCTGTTCACCATGCGCCTGGTTCCTGCGTTT
>JBBSVJ010000062.1:0-16539 GCA_038233665.1 Lysobacterales bacterium | reverse complement strand
CCGAGATCATGCGCGAGCATCATCTGGCCAACCCGCGAAGCCCCGAGCGCGGTACGCGTATCGCAACCGCGGTACGCGTGCAGTGCGGCGAGCGCAGCATCGGTCATCGCGTAGTCGCCGCGTTGGATGAAGTGCGCAATCAGGTGACCTGCACCGTGGAAATCCTCCAGATTGAAACGATCCAGCGAGCCCGAGCAAATGACCAGCACGGAGTTGCCGGCATGCCGCGCGACAACGTGCTCGACCAGCGCCTTGCCGTTGAGCAGGGACCCCACGTAGACATGCGCGGCGTGCGCGACCGAGACCAGGGCCTGGGTGCCATTGGTCGTGCAATAGACCATTTCGCTGCCATCGAGACCGACCTCGGCCAGGGCGATCGGCGTCGCCGGGGAAAACCCCTCGATCGGTCGCGCCATGTGTTCTCCGGCGAGCACGCAGGCTGCCAGACCTTCCGCGGCACGCAGACCTTCTTCACGATTGCGCACCGGGCGAACGCGACGCGCGCCGCTGGCGAAGGCATGCACGATCGTCGTCGTCGCGAACAATATGTCGAGCACGATGATCACCTTGCCCTCCAGTCGGGCCGGATCGAGCTCTTCCCTTTTCAGCAGGACGTGGAGTTTCGGCATGAGTCAAATCGGGTCCTTCGCGACGTTTAGTTTCACGATACGGAACTAAGTTCCTTATTTCACAAGCACTTTAGCTTGGGGCTTCTGAGGACACAAGCCGTCGAAACGGCCAGAATGGATTGCTGCAACGCAACACAAACCGGTGCCAGGCCAACTTGCGCATCGTCGGTGACCCGCCTACTATTTCGTTCTCAATGAAACACTGTTTCGCTAGTCAAAACTAGCAACTCATCACTCAATGGGAACCGGTATGGATTTTTCCTATTCACCGAAGGTCGAGGACATGCGCACGCACTTGCAGGCGTTCCTCGACCGCCACATCAGCCCCAACGAAGCACACGTCGAGGAAGAGATCGCGGCGAATCGACGTGCCGGCAATCCGTGGATACCGATTCGCCTGTTCGATGAACTCAAGGCTGAGGCGCGCGAGCAAGGCTTGTGGAACCTGTTTCTGCCGCGCTCGGAACGCGCGCCGCAAGGGCTTTCGAATCTCGAATACGCGCCACTCTGCGAGATCATGGGACGCACCCTGTGGGCGCCGGAGATCTTCAATTGCTCGGCGCCGGATACCGGCAACATGGAAGTGCTCGAGCGCTACGGCACTGAGGAACAAAAGGATCAGTGGCTGGAGCCGCTGCTCGCCGGCAAGATCCGCTCGGCCTTTCTGATGACCGAGCCGGCCGTGGCTTCATCAGATGCGACCAACATCGAATGCGCGATCCGCCGTGAAGGCGATGAGTATGTGATCAACGGCCGCAAGTGGTTTTCATCGGGTGCCGGCGATCCGCGCTGCAAGGTTTATATCGTCATGGGCAAGACCGACCCGAGCGAACATCGGCATCGCCAGCAATCGATGATCCTGGTGCCTGCCGACACGCCCGGAGTCGAAGTACTACGCCCGATCACCGTGTTCGGCTACGACGAAGCACCGCATGGCCACATGGAGATCCAGCTGACCGATGTGCGCGTACCGGCATCGAACATGTTGCTGGGCGAAGGCCGCGGGTTTGAAATCGCCCAAGGCCGCCTCGGCCCGGGTCGCATCCATCACTGCATGCGCACGATCGGCGTCGCCGAACGCGCGCTCGAAGCGCTCTGCCAACGCATCAGCTCGCGTGTTGCATTTGGTCGCCGGATCAGCGAATTCTCGATCTGGCATGAGCGCATCGCCGATGCGCGTTGCATGATCGAACAAGCGCGCCTGCTCACCCTGAAAGCCGCCGACATGATGGACAAGGTGGGCAACAAGGCCGCGCGCAGCGAGATTGCGATGATCAAGGTGGTCGCACCGAACATGGCCTTGCAGATTCTCGACTGGGCGATCCAGGCGCACGGCGGTGCCGGCGTCAGCGCTGACTTCTTCCTCGCCCATGCCTATGCCGCGGTGCGCACGTTGCGCCTCGCAGATGGCCCGGATGAAGTGCATCGCGGCACGATTGCGCGTCTCGAACTGGCCCGCCATGCGCTGGTGTCGAACACGCCCGATCAGGCTTGAGGAAGTAACCGCCATGGGCAGTCCACGACGCGCAGCCGGCAGCTACGGCCATTCGGTCAACGAGGATCATCCACAGTATGTGACCTCGGTTGCGCGTGCCTTCTCAATTCTGCGCTGCTTCGAGCACGGCGAACAGTATCTTGGCAATCAGGACATCGTGCGACGTACCGACCTTCCGAAGCCGACCGTATCGCGAATGACCTTCACGCTTTCCGCGCTTGGTTATCTTGAGTATTCACCACAATTTGAAAAATATTCACTAGGCCCGGCCATCCTCTCGCTCAGCCACGCCTTCATGAAGACCCACGATGTGGTCACCATCGCGCGGCCACTCATGCGTGAACTAGCCGAGTACACCCAGGCGGCGGTGATGCTCGGCGCGGCCGATGGCATGCGCATGGTCGTGCTCGAAGTCTGCCAGGGCGATGCGACATTTCATCTCAAACTCGATCCCGGCGCACGCGTGCCGCATGGCTCGACCGCGCTCGGTCGCGCTGATCTTGCCGCGCGCTCAGCAGAACTCTTCGAAACGCATTTGCTGACAATTGAACAGGAGTGCGAACCGGCGCTGTGGCCAAAAGTTCGCGCCGGCATCGTGCGTGCGCGCGAGGATTACGAGAACTACGGCTTCTGTTTCTCGCTTGGCGATTGGAATCCCGATGTGTTCGCGGTTGGCGTGCCGATGATCTCAGCCGATCGCAGCCGCGTGCTCGCCTTCAATTGCAGCGGGCGCGTGTCAGCGATGACCCGCGAAAAATTGATCCACGATTTCGGCCCGAAATTGGTTGCCTTGCGTAATACGGTTTTTGAACGGACGGAGGGACGGTTTTAGATGAAGCCGTTGCCTTCCTCTCGTTGCGTGGACATGCGCCTTACAAAGGACCAAACCCGCAGAAAATGCTGAAGCCATGCCGCTCACCCCATCCAAACCTCTCCTCATCCCTGCGCAGGCACTTTCTCTTGATCCGATCTTGCGCTCTGAATGGGACAGCCTGAAAAATGTTACTGCAAATCGAGAAGACACTTTCCAGTAACTCTTCGCCCCTGCGCAGGCAGGGGTCCAGCGCCTCTGCTTTTGAACTTCGTTTCAGCAAGACGTGCACGAGACTCAGCCTTCAGAAGCGTGCAGAGCATCTGAGCGGAATGGCTTTGTTCACGAAATCGCAGGAAGCCAAAGGCGCTGGATCCCTGCCTGCGCAGGGACGACAAGCGGATATGACAACGGCTGAGGCACGTAGCGCACCGCGCCGCAGCCAGAACGTAGCAGAGGCGATAATTGCGCCGTGGTGCGCTGAACCGGTTTGCAGTGACACGTTTCAGGAGATTTCATTCATAGCAAACGCGTAATTCAAACGCAGGTCTCTGCCCTGGGATGACGAAAGAAAGAATCAAGCGATAAGGAAAAACATGAAAGCCATCATTTGCGAGAACTGGGGAGCACCCTCCTCCCTGCAATTACGTGACGTGCCATCACCGGAGCCGGGTCCGAAGCAGGTTTTGGTTCGCGTGCGTTTGGCCGCAGTGAATTTTCCCGACGCGCTGATCGTCGCGGGCAAATATCAGTTCCGCCCGGAATTTCCATTCTCGCCGGGCGGCGAGATGTCCGGCGAGATCCTTGCAATCGGCGCTGAGGTCCAGCATCTGGCGGTCGGCAACAAGGTGGTCGGACTGGCCAGTCATGGTGCCTACGCCCAGGAAGCGGTGGTCGATGCCAGCCATATCATTCCGCTACCCGCCGACATCAGCGACGCCGATCTCGAACTCGCCGGCAGCTTCATGCTGACCTATGGCACCTCGTTCCACGCACTCAAGGATCGCGCCGAAGCCAAGGCTGGCGAAACCCTGCTCGTACTCGGCGCGGGCGGTGGTGTCGGCCTCGCCGCGGTAGAGCTGGGCAAGCTCATGGGCTTGCGCGTAATTGCCGCAGCTTCCAGTCAGGAAAAGCGCGACGCGGCGCTCGCGCTGGGCGCAGATGAGGTCATCGACTACACGAGTGAGAATTTGCGCGAACGCATCAAAGCGCTGACGGAGAGCAAGGGCGTTGACATCGTCTATGACCCGGTCGGTGGCGACTTTGCAGAACCGGCGCTGCGCAGTGTTGGCTGGCGCGGTCGCTATCTAGTCGTCGGCTTTGCCGCCGGCGATATTCCGAAGATTCCGATCAACCTGCTGCTGCTCAAGGGCAGTGCGTTGGTCGGCGTGTTCTGGGGTGAGTTCGTGCGTCGCGAACCGAAACTTAACGCCGCCAACATGGCTCAACTGTTCGCCTGGCTCAACGAGGGAAAAATCAATCCACTGATCTCGAAACGCTATCCGCTGTCGCAAGCACCGGCGGCGCTGGATGCCCTGCTCGCGCGCCAAGCGATCGGCAAAGTGGTGATCCTGCCGCAGCAAGTCGACTGAGCCGTTCCGACTCCAACGACACCGCACCCGAGAGGTTTCCACCGATCATGAACCGTACTCATTGGCCGCTCGGCGTTCCGCATCACCTGGATATTCCAGAGACCTCGCTCTACTACAACCTTGAAGTCACTGCGCAGCGTTATTCCGGCAAGGTAGCCACGCGATACTACGGCGCTGATTTGACTTACGGCGAGCTCAAGCACCAAGTCGACGTGATGGCCGGATTTTTGCAGCAACACTGCGCTGTGAAACGAGGAGATCGCGTCGCCCTGTTCATGAAAAATAGTCCACAATTCATCATTGCGCTCTACGCCATCCTGCGCGCCGACGCGATGGTGGTGCCGGTGAACACAATGAACCGGCTGCAGGAAGTCACCCACATCGTCCAGGACAGCGGCAGCCGAGTGGCCATTTTCGGCCAGGAGCTCTCAGACCAGATCGCACCGCTGTTGGGCCGCGATCTGGATCATGCGGTGGTGGCGACGTATTCCGACTACATCGATGCGAAGACCGATCTGCCACTGCCCGACATCGTCAGTGCGGTAGCGGAAAGCGTGCATGAAACCATCAGTTGGCGTGCGGCACTCGATCAAGCTTGCCTGCCAGGGCCGCATCTGGCCGGTCCCGAAGATCTCTCGGTAATGCCTTACACCTCGGGCACCACCGGCAAGCCCAAGGGCTGCGTGCATACCCATCGCAGCGTCATGCACACGGCTTTGGCCGGCCCCGAGTGGTGCAAGATTCCAAAGGACGCCACGGTGCTCGCGGCTCTGCCGATGTTTCATGTGACCGGCCTGCAGAACGGCGTCAACTCACCGATCTTCGGCGGCGCTTCGATCGTGATCATGACGCGCTGGGACAAGCGCTGCGCGGCGATGTTGATCGAGCGCTATCGGATCACCACCTGGACCGCCATACCGACCATGCTGTTTGATTTTCTCAACCAGGCCGATCTCGGCGAGCGCGATCTCGGCTCGCTGCACAGTTTGACGGGCGGTGGTGCGGCGATGCCCAAGGCGGTTGCTGAGCGCATCCGCGCGTTGTGGGGCATCGATTATGTCGAAGGTTATGGCTTGTCCGAGACCATCGCCCCCACACACATCAATCCACCGCATCGTCCCAAACCCCAGTGTCTCGGCCTGCCGATCTTCGATACGCGCGCGATCATCATCGATGTCGACACATTGAAACCCCTTGGCGTTGGCAAGAGTGGAGAAATCCTTGTCAATGGGCCGCAGGTATTCCTGCGTTATCACGGCGATGAGGAGCGCAGCGCCGAGGCGTTCATCGATATCGACGGCGTGCGCTATTTCCGCACCGGCGATCTGGGCTACGTCGACGAGGAAGGCTATTTCTTCATGGTCGATCGGCTCAAGCGCATGATCAACGCGTCAGGTTTCAAGGTCTGGCCAGCCGAAGTGGAGGCCTATCTTTATGCGCATCCGGCCGTACTCGAAGCATGCGTCATTGCCTGCCGCGATGAACATCGTGGAGAAAGCGTCAAGGCGTTGATCGTGCGCAGACCCGACCAGGCGATCGACGAAGCAAGCCTGATCGCCTGGGCTCGTGAGCAGATGTCCGCCTACAAGGTGCCGCACGCGGTCGAGTTCGTCGACAGCTTGCCGAAGAACGCGGCGGGCAAAGTGCTTTGGCGCATGCTTCAGGAAAATGCGCTGGCGTCGGCAGGTTGAGCGCCAAGCCGCCGCCTCGGCGACGGCTTCCGACAAACCGAATCTGAGGAGACTTTGCATGCACATTGCATCACTCGAAGGAAAGGTCAGCGCCGAGGAATGGCAGTTGCGCTGCGATCTGGCTGCCTGCTATCGGCTGGTCTCGATGTACGGCTGGAGCGATCTGGTCTTCACCCATATCAGTGCGCGCTTAGCCGGCGAAGGTCATCAATTTTTGATCAATCCGTACGGACTGTTGTTCGAGGAAATCACCGCCTCCTCGCTTATCGCGATCGACCAGGAGGGAAACAAGCTCAGTGAATCGCCGTTCAACGTCAACAAGGCCGGTTTCGTAATCCACAGCGCCGTGCATGCGGCGCGCGAGGATGCGCACTGCGTGCTGCACACGCACACGCGCGCCGGGGTTGCGGTCAGTGCGCAGAAAGCTGGCGTGTTGCCGATCTCGCAGCAATCGACCTTCGTGCTCGGGTCTTTGGCCTATCACGACTACGAGGGCGTCGCCCTGCGCGATGAGGAAAAGCCGCGTCTGCAGGCTGACCTTGGCAAGGCGAATTTTTTCATGCTGCGCAACCACGGCCTGCTCACGGTTGGCAGCTCGATAGCCGACGCGTTCCTCGCCATGTATATCTTTGAAACGACTTGCCAGATTCAGATTGCCGCGCAAGCCGGTGGTGAGCTGACGACAGTCGATCCGCGCATTATCGATGGCGTCGCCGAATCGATGCGCAAGCAGACCGATGGCAGCGGTGGCGCGTTCGTCTGGCCCGCATTGCTGCGCAAGCTGGATCGGCAGGACACCGGGTATCGGCGCTAAAGAATCGCCGACTTATTGAAACGTCATTCTGTCGTTGCGCCGGAATGATGAAGCTTTGACGGCGTTGTTGAACGACGAAATCCATCACGAATTCACCACCGGGGAGTGGCATGAGCAATCAGGCGACAGGTTGGCGCTGGGGACCTTTCACGATGCGCGTGCCATTTCTGCATACGCGTCTGATCTGGCCGGAGTTCCTGCAGGGCGTATTCGTCTCGACCGCGACCGGACTGGCTCTCGTCCCCATCCTTGAAGCCTACTTCGGCATGACGTTCGAGCAAGGCGTGACCTGCTCGTTGTTCTACAGCCTGTTCATCGTTGCATCGCTGCACACATTCGGCGAACCCTACGCGCCGGGCTGGAACACACCCGCACTGCCACTCGTTCTGGCCTATGTACTGGCCGGCTATCCTGATCCGGTGCAGCGCTTCCAGGTGATGACCGCACTATCTCTTATGTTTGCCGGTCTCGTTTTCGTGCTCGGCGCATCAGGACTTGGCAGCTGGCTGATGCGCTGGCTGCCTTCGAGTCTGCGCGCGGGCATCATCCTCGGCGCAGCACTGGCCGCATTCAAGAAAGTCTTCATCGACGATGCCGACAGGTTTCTGCTGCAGCAACCGATCTCGACTACGCTGGCTTGCGCTGTCTGTCTGATCCTAGTGTTCTCGGCGCCGTTCCAGGCTCTCAAGGCGCGATATCGGAGCCTCAGACTCCTCGCCGCACTGGGTTTGCTGCCTGGCTTCATCGTCGCCGCAATCGTCGGTCCAATGGTCGGCGAAGTGCACTACGACATCCAGTGGGCGTGGCTGATTCCGCCGGTCAGCGAGACGGTCGCAAAAATGTCGCCGTTCTCGATTGGCTGGCCGTCCGCACAGATGTTTCTCTCGGCGATTCCGCTCGTGCTGATCACCTACGTCATCCAGTTCGGCGACATCGTCACCGGAACCGAAGTATTGCGCGAAGCGCAATCCTCGCGAACAGATGATCCGATCGACATCGATGTGCGCCGATCACATCTGGCGCTGGGCATCCGCAATGCCTTGTCTGCAGTGATCGCACCGTTCTTCAGTACCCAAGGCATGCTCTGGACCGGCGTGCATGTGGTCATCGTGCAGCGTTGGAGAGAAGGACCGAAATCGATGCGCGATCTCAACAGCGGACTGATCTCGTACTACCTGATGGGTTTACCGTTCATCTATTTCTTGTTGCCGTTGCTGACCGGACTCAAGCCGCTGCTTGGCATCGCCTTGTCACTGACCTTGCTGCTGACAGGTTTTGCCTGTGCGTACATCGCAATGTCGATTCCGAAATCCAATGCGGCACGCGGCACGGCCTTGCTGATCGGTGCGGCTTTGGCCATGTTCCCACCGTGGATTGGCCTCGCCGTGGGCATCTCCGCCAGCCTGCTATTGGTTGGGCTGGAACGCGATACCGTCGCTGAAGCTGCCTCGCCGATCGCTGACTCCAGTCGCGGACCAAAGTCTTGAATCGCGGCGTCGATCGATTCGTACTGCCCCGATCGCAACATGCTGATACGACAACAACATCGCCAGCCACGTTCGTAGCGATCACTACCTTACCAGGCAAAACGGATCGAGATTGGGTGCGGTATTGAGGCCGGTCAGTTGTCCATCGATCGCCCGCACATGCACCGATTGAAGCGCGAGGAAACAAACACGATTTAGCGCACCTGCCTCGGACGCGCTTGGTCAGATCGTCCTATTGGCCAACTGATTCGATCAGCGTCGCTGACATCGATTGATTGCGGCCGCTGCGCTTGGCCCGGTACAAGGCACGATCGGCGCTTTCGATCCATTCGCGCAAACCCTGTGCTGGATTCGGATTGCCGACGACACCAATGCTGACGGAGCAGCTGAGTTCGGGTGCGGTTGAAAAGACGAGTTGCGAGGTGGCCAGACGAATACGCTCGGCCAGGTTTTCAGCCTCATGCAACGACAGGGAAACGAGGATCGCCAACTCATCGCCACCGAGACGTCCGGCATGACTTCCCGTCGGAATCTCGCGTCGGATCAGACCGGCGATAGCGCGCAATACGTCGTCGCCAACCGCGTGACCGTAGCGATCATTGATGTCCTTGAATTGATCGATATCCAGAACCAGCACCGCAATGTCCGCGCCTTCGCAATCTTTTTGTCGCAGCGATTCAGCCTGCGCTTGCCAATGGCGGCGACCTGAAAGTCCAGTCAATGCATCGACCCGACTCAGCTCTTCAAGACGCTGGTTTTGCATCTGCACGCGCCGAACCAGTTTGTAGCTGCTCAGGCTCACGGCCAGCGTGTGAATGATCATGATTGGTAGACAGGCGAGGATCACGCGCATGCTCGTAATAGGCGCAAACGAAAATCCGGTGAACACGCCTACCGTCAGCAGACTGCCGATGATCGCCGGTATCGAATACAGCCACAGTCGGCGCACGCCGGTATTGACCTTGTCCGCCATGGTTACGCCAAGAAGGATGGCCGAAGGCAACAGATTGAAATGAATGAGCGGAACCCAACTGCCAGCAAACGCGGAATCCAACACAAAATTTTGCAGCTCGGTACGGAACGGATCTTTGCTACGAATAGCGCGCAGATATGCCAGATGCGGCCAGAACAAACACGTTATCAATACCCAAGACCAGGCAAGCCCCGATGACTGCAAATCGGTCATGACCACCATCAGCGGCAGGCTGGCCAAACCCATGCCAAGCACGCGGAAGCGATAGGTTCGCCTGGGCAAAGTCAGCTGCCCGCGGGTTCTGACTACAGGCGGTTTCTTGGTGGCGGGATCATCGGCTCGCGCGAACGACATAGACACGGATCATTTGATAGTGCTCCGAGCATAACGGGTTGAGCCCTTCTCGCGGGATGCACGGCCCGGTTTGCTCATGATTCAACACCCGCGAGAAGTGCGAAGGGAGAGTCACCGTCCTTCACAACCCTGCTTGCGAACACTCAAGCCGGCGAAACCTCCAAGTGCTCAAGGCGAAGCATTCGCATGAGCTGGTTCCAGAGCGCCCGTCACCAACGTTAGGCCGGTGCTCTGTTTCACGCGAGGATGTGAATGACCATCGGCCGAACAAAACACGGAATCACGAATGTGCCGGGTGCAGATCAAGCTTGAATGCATGCGAGTGCTCTGCCAGATCGGCGATCTGTTGCATGTGCCGAACGATGCAAAACGATCAGCGTCGAAAGCCGCCCGAAACCAGGCGTCCGCTGTGGATAAGTGCATCGCTTGTGGCGACTCTGATTTCAGTCCGATCGACCGGCCGTGCCGACCTGGATGACGCGGCCATCCTGAAGAGTCAACTTGCCCTCGCGCAGATCCTCGATGTCGGCACTGACGGTAACAAAGCGCCCGACCAGTAGTCCGCTGGCGCGCTCTCCGATAATCCGGTAAGCGAATTCCTCGGCGCCTGGCGCATCGCCGGTATTCTCAAAATCAAACTGGATGTCCTTGATTGAGCCCATGGCATCGACAATGGCAGGATCGGCGCGGATCGCGGCATAGGCCTGATCATTGAAAGTACTGATACCAAACCAGGCGACGCTGGCAACGGCACCGAGCAACAGCAGCATGACGAACGCCACAACGCCGCCAATGATCCAAGGTGTGCGCGATCGGCGAACGCGCGGTGTCTCGTCGAGGCTCGAAGTCTGCATGTCTGATCCTGTGCTTGGAATCTGCCCAGAATAGCCGATCGCAGATCGTCTTCCGGCCAGCGCAATTTGCCGTTTCTACTTCGAGTCTGACAATCGCGTTTCGAGTTGGCAGCGCCGACTGGTGAAAACGCTTGTCTCCAACTCGGATTCGCCGTCACGATCCAGCGCTGACATCAGCCGCACAGGCGCACGATCTACGCGCCGCGCCGTCTGTACCAGTGAGCAACCGAGCAGGTGAGTTCAATGCCATCGCTCGCCAAGGCAAAAACGAATGCGCCTGCTAATTTACGCATGACCCAATACCCTATAAGTCATTCGTATACTCCGTTGTAGAAACACGACTATTTTTGCCATCTTGTGGCTAACCACGCATGCCCTTGTGAATGCAGTCACGCACAAAACGACGACCTCACCGACTTGGCGGCAGCGTGGCGTGTCCGCGAAACAGCGTGATATTCCCAGCGTCACGTCGATTCGACATTCAAACCCGCATGCTTGATGCCTGGTGAGGTCACGATGGGCGCGGCCCGGAACCAATCGTCGAGGATAAGCATGAGTCCGAATACAAGAGAGATCATCAGCAAGGTACCTGAGGTCACTCTGGGATTCTGGGTGATCAAGATACTCGCCACGACCCTTGGCGAAACCGGGGGCGATGCGGTGTCGATGTCGATGAACCTCGGTTATTTGATCGGCAGCGTAATTTTTGCTGTGCTGTTCGCGATCGCCGTGTCGCTGCAGATCAAGGCACTGCGGTTTCGGCCCTGGCTGTACTGGCTAACGATCATCGCCACGACCACCGTCGGCACCACGCTGGCCGATTTCGCCACGCGTTCGATCGGTATCGGTTACGCCGGCGGAACAGCGGTGTTACTGGGCCTGCTGCTAGCAAGCCTATGCATCTGGTACCGCGTCGCTGGCACGATTTCCGTGGCGTCAATCAGCTCGCCTCAATCGGAAATGTTCTACTGGCTGACCATCCTCTTTTCGCAAACGCTGGGCACGGCACTCGGGGATTGGACGGCGGATACGGCAGGCCTGGGCTTCGGCGGCGGCGCTTTGATTTTCTCGGCGATGTTGCTGGCAATCGCCACCGCTTGGCGCTGGACCGGTATTTCTCGCACCGGCTTGTTCTGGGCCGCCTTTATCCTGACCCGCCCACTCGGTGCGGTGGTCGGTGATCTGCTCGACAAACCCGTTGCCGATGGAGGCCTTGCTCTGAGCCGCTACACTGCATCGCTGGTGATGCTTGTGCTGATTGCCTTGCTGATTGCGATTCTGCCCCAGCGTGCAGCGAAGGAGGCGCACTGATCAACGTTCATCAGTACGCCGCCTGACGACACCTGCGTAAGCTCGGTTCCAATTACAGCAATTTCGCAGTGAGCGTCATTTCGACCGCGGCGAGCGCCTTGGACACGGGACACCCGGTCTTCGTGGCGCTTGCCAATTTCTGGAATTCTGCATTGTCGATGCCTGGAACTACAGCTTCAGTGACCAGTTCGATCAGCGGAATCATGTAGCCATCGTCACGCTTTTCGAGATGCACTTTCGATGTCGTGTGCACGCGCGTCGGTACGTGGCCCGCCTGCGCCAACGCAAGCGACAGCGCCATCGAATAGCAAGCCGCATGGGCCGCGCCGATCAACTCCTCCGGATTGGTGCCCGGGCCGTCCTCCATGCGCGACTTGAAGCCATAGGTTGCCTTCAACGCACCACTTTCCGCCGAGACAGTCCCGCTGCCTTCGGGCACACCGCCTTTCCACTCTGCTTCACCTTTGCGTACGGTTGTCATGTGTCGACTCCTTGGGTTTCGGGGTTGCTCAGCCTACGCCGATGCGATGAACCTCGATTGCACAGGCGCGAAGCGCAACATCACCAAGGAACCGGACTCCCGCTGTTGCCGAGAAACTGGCCGATCTTGGCCGAATCGAATTTCAAGGCGTCGATGACCTTGAGCATGTTGGAGACCGATTGCTCGGGTTCGAGATCGGCAGCGGCTCCACCCATGTCGGTCTTGACCCAGCCAGGGCTCAGCGCGAGCACGGCAATCTGGCGTTCCGCGAGTGCATGGCCGAGCATGCGCATGGCCATGTGCAACGCTGCCTTGCTGATATTGTAGCTCGGCGTACCAAAGCGTGTGGCGCGTTCGATGGAACCCAGTCCCGAACTGACCGCCACGACCTTGGCCTTGTCTGCAAGCCGCGGTGCCAGCGCCTGTGTCAGTAGAAACGGTCCCTGTGCATTGGTTTTGAATGCCTGCTCCAAAGCCGTCGCTGTGACTTCGCCAAACGTCTCGCCCGAGGTCAGCACGCCTGCATTATTGACCAGCACATCAATGTTCAGATCGAGCATCTGGACTTCACGCGCCAGCTCGACGATCGATCGCGGCTCGGCGGCATCCATTGGCAGCACCTTCAGATGACCCGGAAAGCGCCCACTTAGCTGGTTCAATTCAGCCGAACGGGCGGGCTGGCGGCAAGTGGCGATGACTCGGTCACCACGGTCGAGCAACTGTTGGACGAACTCGAGGCCGAGGCCGCGATTGGTTCCGGTCACAAGATACTGCGTCATGGGATCCTCCATTGGATGCTTGCAACGAACTTTCATAGGCAAGTTCGAGTCTAGGGCAGCGCAGGTGAAATGACCCGCCATTACGATTGACGGTTGCCAGGTTGCGCCATCCCCGCGACACTTTATCGATTCTGTCAGAAGCTCCCCCAAGGACTCCGCATGCTCAAGCTCGCCCTGACCACTCTGCTCTCATTCGGCCTGGCCGGCTCGGCGCTTGCCGCCAGTGACAGCGTTGACATCCCGTTCACCCGTTTCACGTTGCCCAATGGATTGACGGCGGTCGTGCATGAAGATCACAAGGCGCCCGTGATAGCGGTCAGCATCTGGTACCACGTGGGTTCCGCCGATGAGCCAAAAGGCAAAACCGGCTTCGCGCACTTGTTCGAACATTTGATGTTTTCCGGCTCGGAAAATCGCAAAGGCACGTATTTCCAACCATTCGAACAAGTCGGCGCCACCGACATGAATGGCACGACCTGGTTTGATCGGACCAATTATTTCGAGACCGTTCCGACGACTGCGCTCGACATGGCGCTGTGGATGGAATCGGATCGCATGGGCCATCTGCTCGGCGCAATCGGCCAGAAAGAGCTCGACACCCAACGCGGCGTTGTGCAGAACGAGAAACGCCAAGGTGAAAATCGACCCTACGGCCGCACGGACGAAAACATTCTGGCCAACGCGTTTCCGGCCAACCATCCCTACCAGCACGACACCATCGGCTCGATGGCTGATCTCGATGCCGCTTCGCTTGCCGATGTAAAGCAATGGTTCAACGATTACTACGGTGCTGCGAATACCACGATCGTGCTTGCCGGCGACATTACGCCCGAGATCGCACGCAAGAAATTGATGACCTATTTCGGCGATATTCCGGCCGGTCCCGCGGTCCCGCGGCAGCAACCCTGGGTTGCCCCGCGCGATACCTCAACGCGCGGCGAACAGAAAGATCACGTCGCACAGACTCGCATCCTCCGTGAGTGGAATGTGGCTCAGCTTGGAGCCGCCGACGAGCCGCTGCTTGAGCTCGCCGCCGACGCGCTGGGTGGTGGCAAAACCTCACGTCTCTATCAACGCCTGGTCTACCAGGACAAGTTGGTCGACAGTGTTTCGGTCGGCGTGCAGTCGTTCGCTCTGGCCAGCCAGTTTGTGCTGACGGCGGATGTGAAGCAGGGCGTCGATCCGGCCAAGGTCGAGAAAGCGATTGCCGAGGAATGGGCGAAGTTTCTCAAGCAGGGTCCGACCGACGAAGAGCTGGAGCGCTCGCGCATGTCCAGCCGTTCGGGTTTCATCCGTGGCTTGGAAAAAGTCGGCGGCTTTGGCGGCAAGGCCACCGTGCTGGCCGAGTCACAGGTTTTTCGTGGCGATCCGGCTGCCTACAAACTCGATCTGGATCGCATCCAGCAGGCAACGCCTGAAACGGTCAAGGCGGCGGCCAACCGCTGGCTAGCCAAAGGCGACTACACCTTGACCGTGCTGCCGCTGGACGAGGGCGCGAAGATCGACGAGAGCGCGCCGAAGGGTCTGCCTGCTGTCGAGGGGAAACCGCCGGCCATTACTCCGGCCACGGGCGATTTCAGCACGAAAAAAAGTGATCTCGACCGCAGCAAAGGCGTTCCGCAAGTCAATGACTTCCCTGACCTGAGCTTTCCGAAAATTCAACGCGGCATGCTCAAGAACGGCATCGAGATCGTGCTTGCCGAACGGCATACGATTCCGGTCGTGCAAATGCAATTTCAGTTCGATGCCGGATACGCCAGCGATCAGGGCCACAAGCTCGGTACTTCCTCGTTCGCCATGGCCCTGCTCGATGAAGGAACGCAGAATCTTGATTCGGTCGAAATCGCGCGACGCAGTGAGCTCCTTGGCGCCTACATTGGCGCAGGCTCCGGCCTTGACGCCTCATCTGTCAGCCTCAACGCACTCGACTCGAAACTTGAGCCCTCGCTGGCCCTGTTCGCCGACATCGTGCGCAACCCGGCTTTTCGTGAAGCCGATATCGAGCGCATTCGGGGCCAATGGTTGGCCGATATCGCCCAGGAGAAAACCCAGCCGACCGGTATCGCCCTGCGTACCTTGCCGCCCTTGCTTTACGGCACAAAGCACGCCTACGGCATTCCGTTCACCGGCAGCGGTACCGAAGCCTCAATCAAATCGTTGACGATCGAGGATTTACGTCGCTTCCATCGCGATTTCATTCGTCCTGACAACGTCAAGATCCTGATCGCCGGCGACACCACCTTGCCCGCCATCACCGCGCAACTGGACAAGGTTTTCGGTGACTGGCAAGCAGCCGAAACGCCGATTCCCGCCAAGGCCATTGGCAAGGTTGCGGCGCAGAAAAACTCGCGTGTCTTTCTGGTCGATCGTCCTGACTCGCCGCAGACGCTGATCCTGACCGGTTCGCTGGCACCTTCAACCAAGGCCGCCAACAACATCGAAATCCAGACCATGAACGGCATCTTTGGCGGCACCTTCACCTCGCGTCTCAACATGAATCTGCGCGAAGACAAGCGCTGGGCTTACGGCGCATCCAGTTTTTTGCAAGATGCCATTGGCCAACGCCCGTTCATGACCTACGCCTCGGTGCAAACCGACAAGACCGCCGAATCGGCCGCCGAAGTGTTGAAAGAAGCGCGTGCGATTATCGGCAAGCAGCCAATAACCGATGCCGAGATCGACAAGATCAAAGACAAGCGCATCCGCGCCCTGCCCGGCAGCTTCGAGACAACAGGCTCGGTCCTCGGCGTGCTCTCCGGCAGCGCCCTCTACGACCGCCCCGATGACTACGTGCAAACCCTCAAGGCAAGCATGCAAGGTCAAAAGAAAGCCGATATCGAAGCCGCCGCCAAGGAGATCATCCAACCCGACGCGCTGACTTGGGTCATCGTCGGCGATCTCAAACAGATCGAAAAACCAATCCGCGATCTCAAACTCGGCGAGGTCAAGGTGTTGGATGCGAATGGCAAGATGATTCGCTGACGCTGGCTTTTTTTGATTGCTCCTGCCGATCGCTATTGATCGGCAGGATGTGATTTCTGGATTGAAAGTTCGTCGCACCTGCGCTTCGGCAATCCGAAGACAGGCATCGTTTCGGCGAAGCGGAGCGCAGTGATTTTGTTCCTCCAAAAGCACGCTCCTCCGGAGCGCGGCATCCATGCCTTTTTTCACTCGCCTCAGGCGAGCGAGTATCTTTCTCTTGCGTGGCCAAGAGAAAGGCACCAAAGAGAAGGCCACCCCAAAGCGACGCTCTCCGGGCTCCTGCCCT
>JBBSVJ010000061.1:0-16635 GCA_038233665.1 Lysobacterales bacterium | reverse complement strand
GCCTACTTGCATTTATTGCGGTCGAACGCGGCGACGGCGAGGCGCAGACGCAACGTATGCTCGAACGCATCCTCGGCTACCGCGTGTTCAGCGACGAGAGCGGACGCATGAATCTATCCTTGCGCAAACTGGGCGGAGACCTGTTGCTGGTTTCGCAATTCACTCTGGCCGCCGACACATCAAGCGGCATGCGCGCCGGATTCAGCGGCGCTGCCAGTCCTGAACACGCTGAGCTCCTTTTCAATCAATTGGTCGAATTGGCACGAATCGCGCATCCCACGGTGGAAACTGGGCGCTTTCGTACCCACATGAAGGTTCAACTGGTCAACGACGGCCCCGTCACGTTTCATCTACGCGTGGCCCCCGAGACCTGATGCGGCATTCAGGCCCACATCGCGATTTCAATACATTCAAACACTTGGGCTGCCCTTGACGGGCCGCCTATACTTCCGAGTCTTTCGTTTAGGCACAGCAGATCATCCATGGCGACCGAGCATATCCAGGAGCAGAAAACCACCGACATCAAGGCGCTCATCACCAAGGGCAAAGAGCAGGGATACCTGACTTATGCCGAGGTGAATGACCACCTGCCTGATGACATCGTCGATCCGGAACAGATCGAAGACATCATCGGCATGATCAATGACATGGGTATCGAGGTGCATGAAGTCGCACCTGATACCGAGACCCTGCGTGCCCAGTCCGCCGGTTCCTCCGATGATGACACCGCCACCGAAGAAGCGGTCGCCGTACTCTCGGCGGTCGATGCCGAGGTCGGCCGAACAACCGATCCGGTGCGCATGTACATGCGCGAGATGGGTACGGTCGAGTTGCTGACCCGCGAAGGCGAAATTGTCATCGCCAAGCGCATCGAGGAAGGCCTCAACCGGGTTCAGGCAGCGCTGGCCAGTTTCCCTTGGTCGATTCAGTTGCTGGTCGAGGAATACGACCTGTTCACCGAAGGCAAGAAGCGCATGTCGGAGGTCGTTACCGGCTTCCTCGACATCGAGGTCCCGACGCCTGAGGAAATCGCTGCGGCGGCCGCCAAGGAAGCCGCCGAGAAAGCTGAAAAAGAGAAGGACAAAGACGACGACAGCGATGGTGATGGTGATTCTGACGACGATGCCGAAGATGCGACACCGGTCGACACCGGACCGGACCCGCTCGAAGTCGCACGCCGCATGGATTTGCTGCGCACCGGCTATGCCAAGTACCTGAAAATCTCCGAAAAGAATGGCCTGGGCGACAAGAAGGCCGAGAAGCTGCGTGAGCAGATTGCCGAAGAATTCCTCAAGCTCAAGTTGCCCGCCGTCCTCATCGATGCGCTGGTGCGCAAGTTGCGCGAAGTGGTCAGCAATATTCGTCACCATGAGCGTCTGATCATGGATGTCTGCATCAAGCAGGCGAAGATGCCGCGCAAGGAATTCCTCAAGGTATTTCCGTCCAACGAGACTAATCTCGACTGGGCCGATGATTTGATGAAGAAGCGCCAGAAATGGTCAGCCGCCGTCAAGACGCACAAGGATGCGCTGGTCGGTGAGCAACACAAGCTGGTCGCCATCGAAAATACGCTTTACCTGACTGTCGCGGACATCAAGGAAATCAATCGCGCCATGTCGATTGGCGAAGCCAAGGCACGCCGCGCGAAGAAAGAGATGGTCGAGGCCAACCTGCGTCTGGTTATCTCGATTGCGAAAAAGTACACCAACCGCGGATTGCAATTCCTCGATCTCATCCAGGAAGGCAACATCGGCTTGATGAAGGCCGTCGACAAATTCGAGTACCGCCGCGGTTACAAGTTCTCGACCTACGCCACGTGGTGGATTCGCCAGGCGATCACGCGCTCGATCGCTGATCAGGCGCGCACCATCCGTATCCCGGTGCACATGATCGAGACAATCAACAAGCTCAATCGCATCAGTCGTCAAATGCTGCAGGAAATGGGCCGCGAGCCGACCCCGGAAGAACTCGCAATCAAGATGGAAATGCCCGAGGACAAGATCCGCAAGGTGTTGAAGATCGCCAAGGAACCGATCTCGATGGAAACTCCGATCGGAGACGACGAGGATTCGCATCTCGGCGATTTCATCGAGGATCTGTCGATCGTTTCGCCAATCGAATCCTCGACCAACATCGGCTTGATGGAAACCGTTCACGGCGTTCTCGGAGGGCTTACTCCCCGCGAAGCCAAGGTGCTGCGCATGCGCTTTGGCATCGACATGAATACCGATCACACGCTGGAGGAAGTCGGCAAGCAGTTCGACGTCACCCGCGAGCGAATCCGTCAGATCGAAGCCAAGGCCTTGCGCAAGCTGCGCCATCCGAGTCGTTCGGAACAGCTGCGTAGCTTCCTCGATCTGGAATAGTTCGCTTGATCTGAGCGACAAGCAAAACGCCTGCAATTATCGCAGGCGTTTTTGTTTGCGGAAGGCCTGGTCAACTTCCGTTCGTGGCGAGCTTGTCGAACCATCATCGGAAGTTGCCGCGGCGAATCAACGGGGCGCTGCCCTTCGACAAGCTCAGGACGAACGGCTGAAGTTGGCCAGATTTTTGTGAAGTAATTGCATTTAATTGCCTAGCTACCGACGAGGCTAATTTTGACATCTTCGCGCCTGAGATCTTGTCAGGTTTCGATACCCATCTTTTCCATTCGCCGATACAAGGCCTGACGCGACAACCCCAGATCCGCCGCTGCCTGGCTGATCACACCGCGGGCACGCTGCAGCGCGGCCTCGATCATGCCCTTGTCGGGCTCTTCATCAGCCGACAATCGACGATTCGTTCCTCGCGCCGGCTCCAAAGCAAGGTCGCGCACGGTGATGATGCCATCGCTGCACAACAGGCTGGCCCGATCAATCGCATTTTTGAGTTCACGCACATTGCCGGGCCACGCATGCACGGTCAGCGCCGCGCGAGCAGCGGCGTCGAAGCTCGCTCTGCTTGCAAGAAAATGTTCGGCCAGCGGCAGGATGTCATCAGTGCGTTCAGCCAGCGACGGTAGTTTCAGCTCAATCACATTGAGCCGGTAAAACAGATCCTCGCGAAATTGCCCATCACGAATCAGCGTCGGCAAATCCGAATTGGTTGCGCTGATCACGCGCACTGATACCTTGCGCGTCTTGCTTGACCCGAGTCGCTCGAACTGCCCGGTTTCGAGAATTCGCAGCAACTTCATCTGCCCGGCCAGTGGCAGGTTGCCGATTTCGTCAAGAAACAGCGTACCGCCATCAGCCGCCTCAAAACGACCCTCACGCGTACGATTCGGTGCGCCGGTGTAGGCGCCCGGATCGGCACCGAACAATTCCGCCTCGATCAGTTCCGAAGGTAGCGCGCCACAATTGACCGTAATGAATGCTCCCTTGGCACGTGCCGAATTGGCTTGGACAATTTCAGCGATGCGCTCCTTGCCCGCGCCATTCGGCCCGGTGATAAGGACAGGCACATCGGCGCGCGCAACTTGGCAAGCCAACTCGATCACGCGCTCCAGACCGCTTGAGGCAAAAACGATTCCGCGCAAATCGAATCGCTCACCCAGCTGGCGGCGACGGCGACGGCGTTCGTCACGATGGCGTGATACTTCGCGAGTCGCTTCCGACAGTTCGAGCAGGTTCTCGACCGTGGCCAGCAGCTTGTTGTCATCCCAAGGCTTGCCGAGATAATCGCTCGCCCCCGCCTTGACCAGCTCGACGGCAGTCTCCAGCCGTGTCCAGGCAGTCAACAAGATGATCGGCAGGTCGGAGTAATCGCGTCGGATCGAGCGATAGAGCGCCATGCCCTCCTCGCCCGAGGTGGTATCGGTACTGAAGTTCATGTCTTGCACGACCAAATCGATACTTTCGCGCGAGAGCACGTCCAGACCTTGTGCAGGTGACTCCGCCACAAGGGTGCGAATGTCATGAAGACCAAACAACACATCGAGTGCCGTTCCGACTGCCGGATTGTCGTCAATCACCAGAACGGTGCGCATGGTTTGATTCCGGGTTTGCTGTCTAGGCATACCTGCTTGGATGCAGGCATGCGGAAAAGGGTTACACGATGTTACGGGAAACGATTAGGCGCCGTGAAAAGAGAGTCGGGAATAGAGAATGGGTTTCGAGAAAAAACATTTTTGCTCTTCGCTTCGGCGATTCCCGTCGCCCTATTCTCTACTCCGGGCTCTTGTGTCCATCCCCAAATGCTCACTTCAAACACTCCGCGTCGCCACCGCCGGTGGCACGCGTGAGGCGCGCATGGCTGGGCCGAGTACAGCGAGCTGACCGAGTGTCCACAGGCAGATGAAGCCGATCGGCACGTAATACCAAGGCAATCGCGGCGATTGGTAGGTCTGCATCATCCACAAGCTGAAAGCGTAGGCGAGAACAGCGCCGACGATTAGTCCGAATGTCGTGATGATGAAATTCTCGGTTTGGAAGTAGCGCAGGATGTCAGCCCGCGATGCACCGAGCGCGCGCCTTGTTCCGATTTGTCGGGTTCGTTGGGCGACCCAGAAACTGGCCATGCCGACGATGCCGAGTGCGGTGATTGCGAGCAGCGAGAAGATGACCACGCCAAGAATAATGGCCATGGCCCGATCACCGGCGTAGGCCACTTGGCGTGTCTCTTCAATGGTACGAACCTTGCCAATGATACGGCCCGTGTTGGATTCGGATAGTTTCTGCTCGACCACCTTCATCACTTCATCGCGTCGACCGGGTTCCGCGCGAATGAGATAACGGGAAGAATTAGCGTTCGGCATGTAGGCGGGCACGAAGGTAGAGTTTTCGATTGATTCACTGTCCATCCACGGCTGCTGCGTACGTTCCACAATGCCGATGATCGTACTCGTCGGCGGATCATCGTTGAGGTAGACGGATTTCCCCACTGCATTGCCATCGGGAAACATCTTGTCGGACACGGCCTTGGTCACGATGATGACGCTTGGCCGCAGGCTGTCGCCATACTTTGCATTGATGACCTCCTCCGGCTTGAAATCCCGGCCAGCAATGAGTTTGACGCCAAAAGTATCCAGTCCTTGTTCATCGACAATGTAGATGGCCGTATCAGCAGTCGAACTTTTTTGATGGGGCTGCAGACTGAGGCCCAAGTTCCAACCACCCTGACTCATTGGCACCGTGTTCGTCGTGGTCGCCGAGGCGATACCGGGCAATTGGCGGAGCATGGCTAGATCTTCGCGAATCGCCGCTCGGGCGTCAAAACCCTGACCAAATCCGGAGCTGCTGACATAGAACGTATCTGCTTCGTTCATGCCGCTTGGGCGACCCATGTGATCGAGGCGCTGGCCAATAATGAAAAGAGCATTGCAAACGATCGCCAGGGTCAGTGCAACCTGCACACCGATCAGTATCATCGAGACCTTGCTGCGCATGAGAGCGGAAAGTATCGGGCGGAATTCCATGGTTTTTTTTATCCGGGAATGGGGGATGGGGGATCGGAAATGGCGAACAGGGAATAGAAAAGACGGAGAGGACGACGAGCTCTTGGCGCTTGCCATTCCCTAGTTTCCATTCCTTGTTCACGGCCTCTCATAGCTTCAATTGCGCTGCAGGCTGAACCCGACAGGCTCGCCAGGTCGGATACACACCGGCCAGCACAGCCGAAACAACTGACAGCGCGATCGTCACGCCAATCATCGTCCAGTCGAGATGGGCAACCGTCTTGTAATCCGAATAAAGAGCACGCACCGCCATCAGACCGAGCCCGGTCAACGCCAGTCCAAGTAGCCCTCCACTTAGGCCCACCACACCGGACTCAATCAGAAACTGGCTGAAGACATCACGGCGACTCGCACCGAGCGCGCGGCGCAGACCGATCTCACCGGACTTGCGCGTAAACTTGGCCAGCAACAAGCCGACCGTGTTAACCAGGCAAACGATGAGAAACGCGAACGCCAAACCGGTTTGCACCTGCACGTCATTCGATACCACTTTCTGATCGGCCATCCATTCATTGACATTAAGCAGGCGGTTGTTGAGCGGCCGCGGGAAGCGCCCGAGTTTTTTCTGCTCGGTCACATAATTATCGAGAAAGGATCTGTACTCGGCGAGTCGTGCAGGCGAATCGAGTTGAACCCACATCTGTATCCATACGCAATCGGAATCGAGATACGAATCCCAACCATCGCCGGGAGATTTCCAGCAACTGTTGTTGCCGGATGAATGCTGCTTGAGGTCAATCGCCGAGGTGAATGGAATAAAGAATTCGTCAGCATCGGTAAATGCGCCGTTGGTCAGGTCGTAGTAGCGCGAACGCAGCTTCCAGTCCGCTAGCACACCGACGATGGTGTAGTCGATATCGTCCATGCGCATGGACTTGCCGACGCTGTCCTGTCCTCCGAAAAGTTTTTCGTTCAACTCGGAACCGAGAACGACCACGCGCTCGTGGCTCTTGTCCTGATCTTGGTTCCAGGGCCCGCCGTACTTGAATGGCGGCTCGAACATGCCGAAGAAATCGGTGTAGGTAACACGCCCAAGCGAGCGAAACGGTTTCAGCTCCTTGTTCTCAGGCTGGATCGGCAACGAGAGCTTGTACATTGCAGTCTGTTTGTCAGCCTTGCTCGCCTGCATCAGCGCAACGGCATCGCGATAAGTCACCTGATCTGGCGGACGACCGTCGTCGTAGTAACTTTCATCGGCACTCCAACTATCGAGCTGGACATAGTGCAGCTTGTCGCTTTTCCACGGGATCGGATCGCTTCCCATCAAGTGCATGACGGTCAATGTCGTCATACTCGCGGCAATACCGAGTCCAATACCAACGATCATCAGGGCCGTCAGCACGGGGTTGCGTCGCAAACTGCGCAAGCCGAGTTGGAGGTAGTAAGTAAACATGGATTGGGTTCCGAGAGTCGATAATTGCGAACTGGAATTGGGAATCGGTAAACGCAAAAGGTGAAGCGACTGGCGGCGAAAAATGACACTGAGGAAAGCGAGGATTAGTCCGTAACGCCCGCAGCTTTCTCACTATCGATTGACGCGTCGCGTGCTGCGGCTTGCCCTTCCGGCCAACTGACTGTTCGATCCGAGGTCCCGTCTCCACCGCCCGATTTGCGATTCCTTTCGCTTTCAGCGACACCACGCAAGCGCGGCTCTTCGTCAAAATCGGTGACCTGGCCATCAATGACATGCACATTGCGGTGAGCGCGAGCGGCGAGTTCGGGATCATGAGTGACCATGACGATGGTCGTGCCCTGTCGGTTGATTTCTTCCATCAATTCGAGCACGCCGCGCGCCATCAGCGAATCGAGATTGCCAGTAGGCTCGTCGGCGAGCAGCAGGCGCGGTGATCCTGCAAGCGCTCGTGCGATGGCGACGCGTTGCTGTTGGCCACCCGACAACTCGGATGGATAGTGCTTCATGCGTGAGGACAGCCCAACTCGGCTCAACGCCTCCTCTATGCGCGTCTTTCTATCAGCCGCTGCGAAACCCCGATAGCGCAGCGGCACATCGACATTGTCGAAGAGATTCAGATCGGGGATCAGATTGAAACTCTGAAAAATGAAACCAATCTTCTCGTTGCGAAGTTTCGAGCGCGCGTTGTCATTGAGGCCGCGCACATCAACGCCATCGAGCCAGTATTCGCCGCCCGTAAATTCTTCGAGAAGACCGGCAATATTCAAGAACGTGGTTTTGCCCGAACCCGAAGGCCCAGTCACTGCAACAAATTCGCCCTCGCGTACATGGATCGAAAAATCACGCAACGCATGCGTCTCGATCAAGTGAGTGCTGTAAACCATTTGCAGATGGGTCATCTTTAACATCGGCTTTGCCTCTGTTCGGGAACGGTGAATTAATGCGGATTAGGGATTAGGGGCTCGAGGATGGGTAAGAGCATCAATGCAGCAACTTGGCAGGATTTCGGTCTACCGTTTTCCGATTGATTCGCCGCTCCTGCGGCTTACCCTCCGGGCCAGCTTCGCTGTTCGCGTCGACATCCTGTCTCCGCCGTTTCATTGCGTACTCCCGTCAGTTCAACGCCACGCGCTGCGCGCCCCTGAACTGATCGGTACCGGAGATGACGATACGGTCGCCATCCTTGACGCCGGAAATGATCTCGACCGCATTGAGACTGGTTGCGCCGACCTCAATGGAGGTGCGTATCGCTACGCCATCGCGAACGATATAAGCGACGCGACCCGCTCCCGTATCGACGAACGGGCCGCGTTCGACCATGAGCACGTTGGGGTGTTCGTCCATCAAGATGCGCGTTGTCAGGCGTTGGTTCTGGCGCAGGCCAGCGGGCTTTTCTTTACCAAAACGGATACGCCCGCTGACTTGGCCATCAATCACCTGAGGCGATACCGCGCTGATCGTACCGGCGTACGTCCCCGCATTGTCACGGATTTCCGCGGCCATGCCGATATTCAAATCGTGAGCAAACACCTCCGGAACCTTGACCTCGATTTCCAGCGCGCTGAGATCAACCACCGTCAGGATCGGCGCGTTCGCGGCCACATTCGCGCGTTGCTGCACAATCAGTTGGCCAACCTGACCATCGACCGGCGAACGGATCTTCAACTCCTCTACCTGTCGCTGGAGATCCTCCGCGAGCAAGCGTTGGCGATCGAGCGCGAGGCGCTTGCTCTTCAATTCAAAGGCCAGGCTTTCAATATCAAGTTGCATACCTGCCTCGGCATTTCCAACGGTGATCTCTGCCTTGGCCAGTGCATCTTTTGTCCTCAGCAAATCCATTTCCGACATGGCACCGGCATCGAATGCGCGCTGGGTACGTTCGACTTCCCGCTTGGCGGTCTGCCGATCGATCTTCGCTTGATCGAGCCCTTTCTTCGCTTCCAGTTGCTGTTTGCGATGATCGAGACTCGCTCGCTGGACATCAATTTCAAGACTCTCGCGCGTTGCCTGCTCCTGTTGAAGGTGGTTGCTCAGTTCCGGACTGACCACTTCGGCAAGTATCTGTTGCTTGATCACCTTGTCGCCGGCATTGACCTTCAGACTGACCGTACCGGCACTGGATGCATACAAAGTCGGGCTGACGGCAGCGACAACACTACCTTGCACCGAGACATCACGGGTCAGCGTGCCGCGCGTAACCACGGCAATCCGCAGACGGCTCATGCTGGCCGACGAATCAGACGAGAACAGGCGCGCAGCGAATGGAGCAAACCCCGCCAGCAGGGCAATCAGCACGCCCGCGCCAACTGCCCACTTGATCCAGCGCTTGGTGTGCCCTGGCTCATGCTTGAGCTGCCGATCCTGCGCCGAGGTGTCACGAATCATCCAGATCTCCAGGGCATGCTCGAAGCGGCTTCCCTCCAAGGGGTCATAGCAAACCCTGTGCCACCATTCATCTCACTGATTTTCATATCTTTTTCTGAGCACTTTCGACATACGGACAGTGTCCACGGGGCACCAGCGGACAAGGCCGGACAGCACGAGCAGTGCTTATGGAATGCCACTCAGTCGGCGTGATAACGCATCAAATAGTGCCTCAAAATATTCTTTTAGCGCATGAACACCGAGCTTCTTCGGCCCATTTTGCTTTGTCCTGTCATCGACTGAGCGAAACTCAGCAGCCTGCCAGCGCCATCGCAGAAAGATGCATCTGCGCACAGTCGTGCGACGTATCTCGACCATGAGGGTTGATTTCGCGAGTCTGAGCCAGTAACCGCGCGCGCCTTTGATATGATCGCTGAGCACGAGGGCAGGGGAAACAATGGACGGCTTCCAGGATATTCCTGGCTACGAGATGATCAGCGAGCTGGGCGAGGGCGGCATGGCGACCGTTTTCCTTGCCATTCAGCATTCGCTGGATCGCAAAGTCGCTATCAAGGTCATGCGTCGAGAGCTGCGCAAGAGCAGCGGTCCGATGCCGGAATTCGAGCGACGTTTCCTGCTCGAAGGCCGCACCATGGCCAAGCTGCCCCACCGCAATATCGTCGCTGTTTACGACATCGTCACACGCGACGAGATCGCCTACATTTCGATGGAATTGCTCGAAGGCGGCACGTTGGCCGAACGCATGCTCGGCGGGCTTTCTTTGGGTGAGGCCATCGGGGTCATTGTGCAGCTTGCCAATGGCCTGGAATACGCGCACAAAAACGGCGTGATCCATCGCGATCTGAAGCCGTCAAACGTGATGTTTCGCGATCCGACCACGCCGGTATTGACTGACTTCGGCATTGCCAAACAATCCGATGTGTTGGCGTCGCGCATCACCCAGACCGGCATGGTGCTTGGCACGCCCACCTACATGAGCCCCGAGCAGGCCAGCGGCCGGGAAATCGATGGCCGCGCCGATCAATACGCGCTCGGTGTACTGTTCTACGAGATGTTGACCGGCTCGCCGCCGTTTACCGGCGAAAATCCGATGGCCGTCTTGATGGGCCACGCGCTGCAGCCGCCGCCTCCCCTGCCGAGTGACTTGGCACCGCTGCAGCCGATTTTCGATCGCATGCTGGCCAAGGAGCCAAACGACCGTTTTGCCAATCTGCAGGATTTCGTCAAGGCGCTACGCGGACTGGTCGTCGGCAACGATGCGCTGGTCAAGCAGCTTGGCGCGATCACTGCCGCGAGTACATCGGAGCGCTTGCGTGCGCTTGGTTTCTCCGGCGAATACACCGGGGGAGACAGCGGCTTTGCGCTCGACCTGCTGCGCATGCCGCAGACGGATCCGTCGATCCAGCGCCACAACACCTCCTCGATGTTCATCCAGGTCATGCAGCGGCCACGTCTGCTGGCGATCATTGCGGCTTGCCTGGGTGCGATTGTTCTCGGTCTGGTTTTGTGGGCCGCATTTGCGCCGCGCACTTTGAGTCAGGATGACCAGTACCTCGTGCGCACGCTTCTACGCGAGGCTGATCGCCTGGTTGCCAGCGGTGATTTGCTTGCTCCGCCGGGCGCCAATGCCTTCGAAGATCTGCAAAAAGTCTTGCAGAAAGATCCCACCAACAAGCAAGGCCTTGAATTATTGACGAGGATTGCCGACCAGCTTCGTGCCGATGCCGAGAAGGCTTTGGCGTCGGCGGATTTTGAAAGCGCCGATGAGAAAGCCAATCAAGCCTTGCTGGTGGTTCCGGATGACAGCGAGGTACAAGCGCTGATCAAGCGGATCGCCGCCGAGAAAGAACAGCGCCTGGTTGCCGCCAAGGTCAACGACCTTCTGCAGAAGGCCGCAAGTGCGCAGAAGCGAAGTGGGCCCGATGGTGCCTACGCACTGCTGCGTACCGCACTGAGCCTTGACCCGCTCAACAAGCAGGTCCAAAGCCAACTCAAACGCATCACCGACGTGGAATTCGCACGTGTGCGGGAGTTGCTGCAGTCTGGCAAGACCGACGAGGCAAGGCAGGCGCTCGAGAGCTTGCAGACCGAGTTCGGCCTGGATCCCGCCTTTGACCAGCTTGGCAAGGAGGTTACCCAGGCAAATCAATCGAGGGAAAAGGAACTCCGCATCGAAGGCCTGCTGGCAAACGCCAAAACCGCACTCGATGCCAATCAGATCAGCGAACCCGCGGGCAGCAATGCATTTGAGTGGTTTGAGCAAGCACGTCAAATTGATGCCGACAATCCATCGGTTGCCCGCTTCAAGGATCTCTTGGCAAGTCGAATTCTGGCGGTTGCCAAATCCGCGCAATCCGAGGGTGATCTTGGAACCGCGTTGGATCGGGCCGAACTCGCCTTGCGTGTCGATGCCAACCTTGATGCGGCGACTGCGATTCGAGAAAGTGCCCAGCAGGCGCTGGGCTCACAACGTGCCGCGATTGCTTCGCAGTTGAACCTCGCTCGATCCGCAATCGCTTCTGGGCGTTTGTTGCCTCCAGCTAAAGACAATGCGCGTGATGTTCTCGACGCGTTGCTTGAAAACGACCCAGAGAATCCGGATGCGCTCAAGCTTCGCGAAGCCTTGCCGCGAGTGATTGCTGATGCGTTGCGTGGCGCTGGCGAGCGCGCTGAATTCGACGTAGCCATACCACTCGCCGAGGCAGCCGCGGCGGCATACCCGAATGACGCGCGCATCGACGAACAGATTGTCGAAGTTCGCAAGCTCGAAAAGGCGCGTCAGTTAGACATCGATCGTCTGGCTGGCGAAAAGCGTCTGGTGGAAATGCTGCAGCAGCGTCCCCTCGTCGGCAAGAACGCCAAGTCTGTCATCGAAGCGGTGCTTGCCCTGCGCGCGGCGGGCTCTGATCAGCTGGATCGTTACACCAGACAACTGGCTGATATTTTCGCCAACGACATACGCGTTGCATCAAGTCTTGAAGCTGGCAATGCCAGTCTGGATGCAATCCGGTTGGCTGCCACGGCGTTGAATGATCGCAACCTGAGCGCTCTTGAGTCGTCAGCAGTTGCCAGGATCGAGGTACTCAAGAAACAGCGCGACGCAGAAGTCGCTGCAGAGACCGGAACCTTGGTAATCAATGCCCTGCCGTGGGGAACCGTTGATCAGGTCCTCGATGCCTCGCGCAAGCCAGTGCCACTACCCAGCGATCGCACCACTCCGTTGTCCCTGACTCTGCCCGCTGGCAGCTACTACGTCACCTTGAGTCATCCCGATTCACGCAAGACGGTTTCCGCGTTCGTCCGCGTGATCGCCGGCAAGAGCAGTCAATCCCGAGGCAGCTTCCCCACCTTGAGCGCCGAGGAGTACATCAAGAATGCGGCGCTCTGAATTGCGCCTTGTTATTGCCCTGCTCGCCTTCGTGGCGATGCCGGCACTGGCGGGTTGGAAACAGGATTACGCGCGAGGTCTGGAGGCTGCGAAAGATGGCCGCTGGGAAGATGCCCAACGCTACATGCAGAGTGCGCTTGCTGACAATGCCGAACCGGCCGAACGGGTGCGCTTGTATGGGCAGCGCTACGAAGCGTACGCGCCGCAGCACTACGCCGGACTGGCGGCGCTGCGCCTGGGAGACTGTAACAAGGCGCTCGCCCTCTGGTCGCAATCGGTTAACAAGGCCGTTGTCAGCGCCAATGCAGAGCTGACAACGGAGGAAAACCAGGGTCGCGTCGAGTGCGGCAGTCCCCTGGTGCGCCAAGGTGAACCCGGCAAAATCCAGGCCCCAGTAGCGCAAGTCCCGATAGCGCAAGTTCCTACGCCGCCACCTGCCCCCGCTCCAGAGCCGACGCCAGCGCCTGCTCCGGAACCGCAGCGCCCGCCATCGAGTCGACCTGTGGTTATCGCGCCGGCGCCCGCACCGGCACCGGTACGTGAGATCGAAACACGCCCCACGAAATCGATTTCTGCACAGATCCTGCGCCCACTCGTCGACGCCTACCTCGACGGACGCTATGCCGATGTGATCAAGCTCAGCAACCAAGTGCCGCCAACCGCTGGGCTGCGCTGGCACATGCTGACTCTACGCGCCGCGGCTGCCTATGATTTGGCGCAGATGGGACAATCCGACGACGCGCAAGGTATCGCCCGGAAGGCAGCCGATCAAGCGCGTAGCACCGATCCGTCGCTCAAACCGGACAGTCGATACTTTTCTCCAAAATTCATCCGCTTCTTCAACGGGCGTTGATGCGCAGCGCAACTGCGGACCTCCCCGATAGCCGGGGAGGTCGCTTGAGGCTTGTCAGAAGCGGAATACGCCGGACATCGAAACCGTATCGCTGCTATCGGAAAAATCCGCACCAAGGTCGATCTGAAACTTGTTGAAGGCCACGCCCATGCCAAATGCATAGTGTGTCTGGCTGCCACTGCGACCTGAGCTAAACGTCGCCGCGTTGGCGATCGGACTCTGTGTTGACGGATCGAAATTGGGCGGAGTGCCATGGTAGAAAAGCTCATGCGCGGGATCGCGCCAGACACCGCCACGAATACTGAACGGATGAGTCGTCGCGAACGTATATTCCGCACCAAGACGGATTTCGGTTCCATCGTCGAGCGCGAGAGGTGCCAACTCGGTCAACGGATCGGACCCGTAGGTCGTATCCAGATCGTCAGTCACTTGCGAGTAAAACACCCGGCTGACATCGAAATTGATCACCCAAGCGTCGCTCGGCCGAATGCTGATACCGACACCAAAAACATCAGGAACATTAAGTTCCGCCTTGGTGGTTACCGCCTGGCCTGGCTGATTTTGCGAAGATTGCACGGCGTCGTAACCCAGCGATGGCGCATGGCGGAAGGAAAGTCCACCACTGAGCCAGTCGGTAAAGACCATTCTCGCACCCAAGGTGAATCCAACTTTTCCGCTGCCGTCCAGATTCGCCTCACGCCCCCTCACGGCACCGTTATCGCCAAGCTCCAGTCGGTCGGTCGCCGTGTTGATATTAAGCAAATAGTAGTTAAGTCCAAATCCGAACGAGAGACGATCGTTGACCTTCAAACCCATTGCCGCACCGTAGGCGTCGATTCCGACACTGGTATTGACCCGGTACGGAAAAATGTTGCCAATGGAACCGCTACCATCGCCTGTCGTGTACGCCGCACCGGCGCTCTGAAACGAAGAATCATAGTTGACGACTTCATAGCGATAGACGGCAAACGAAACGCGCTCGCCGGGATAGACGAACGAGAACGATCGCAACGAGTTGGTACGATCATCCTGCGACGAATAATTGAGCCCTGAAGAATCGTAACCGTTGTACTGAACGGTACCGCCATCCAGCCAGCGCGTGTTGGTGCTGACAGAACGTAATTCCGCCGATACTTCCGGGCTGACCAACTGGGTCAATCCAGCCGGATTGCTGTAGGCCGCCGAGGCATCATCGGCAAGCCCGAGAAACGCGCCACCCATTCCCAGTGCACGTGCGCCTGGATTGGAAAAACTGAAAGGGAGGCTCGCATTGGCCTCGTTGTCAGTAATTGCAAATGCATCTCCGGTCATGCCAGCCAATCCAATCGCCACAGCAGTTGCCAATAACTTGTTCATTCCTGCACTCCCCAGTTTAACGAATGAGATTCGACGCCAAGACACGCGTCGAAAGTTAACACGAGCTTAACAATCCTATGACAGCTTGCCGCCGTCTGTCTGCTGCATTGCAGCACGTGACGGACAGATCGCGCTTCCGATGAGGTGATGCGCAAGAACCGGAGAAATCGGCTCAAGAAAGCCAAGTCAGACCAGGTGCGTGCCTGCGTGCTCACGACTGCTCGCCAGCGCGCGATCAATCACCTCGATTCCCGCATCGGGGCGATGGGCGTTTTCGCTGAGGCTTCGCTTCCACGCGCGAGCACCCGGCAGCCCTTGGAAGATTCCGAGTAAATGTCGAGTGATGTGCTGAAGCTTGCCGCCATCGGCGAGATGCGTCTGTATGTAGGGGCGCATCCGTTCGATGATCGATTCGCGGTCTGGTAACGGAGTGCCGTAAAGCAGGTTTTCCAGCTCGGCAAGGCGGTAAGGCTCGTGATAAGCCGTACGACCCAGCATGACGCCATCGGTATGCCGAAGATGCGTCTGAACCTCTACAACGGTCTGTATGCCTCCGTTGATAATGATCTGCAGTTCTGGAAAATCTTCCTTGAGCTGATAGACGCGCTCGTAGTTGAGCGGCGGCACATCCCGATTTTCTTTGGGCGACAAACCTTTCAGCCAGGCCTTGCGTGCATGCACGACGAATACCGTGCAACCACGCGCCGCAACGGTCTCGATGAAACGCTGAAGGTCCGTGACCTCATCTTGGTCATCCACACCGAGTCGACATTTGATCGTGACCGGAACCGATACCGACTCATGCATCGCGACAAAGCAATCGGCGACCAGCGCGGGCTCATGCATCAGGCAGGCGCCAAAGCGCCCTGACTGCACCCGATCGGATGGGCAGCCAATATTGAGGTTGATCTCGTCGTAGCCAAACTCCTCACCAATGCGCGCGGCCTTGGTCAACTCCAACGGATCGGAACCACCAAGCTGCAAGGCCAACGGATGCTCAGATCGATCAAATCCAAGTAATCGCTCACGGTCGCCGTGGATCAGCGCAGGTGACGTCACCATCTCCGTGTATAGACGTGCGTTTGGCGACAACAGACGATGAAAATAGCGGCAATGTCGATCGGTCCAATCCATCATCGGCGCGACGGAAAGCAGCCACGGATGGGTGACAGGTGGTATCTGGCGGGTACTCATCATGCTGAGTTTAGCCGAACCGGTTATGACCTCCCATGGTGCGTTGCTCAAAAGAACATCAGCGATGTAGACAAGCCAGATATGCCGGTACTTCAAAGTACCTTGAACAGTCTTTTCTCCTCAGACGCTAGCTGCTTCGATCTTCGAGCCAGGTCTCGCCATGCCCGTTTCGTCTGCGGAGGAACCGACGCCGGTGACCGACCAGGCTGCAAAAACTGCAACCGGGATGGCCAGCAATGCTGCGATGGAAAAGGCCAGGTAAGCCGCCAAGAACAGGACAACGGGTGGCAATCAAGAATCGCGTCGGTCAGACCAGGAAGCCGATTCACGACAATAGCAATACCCTGAATCTGCAAACGTCGCGCAATCCGCGCAGCGCCTCCAATAGGTCAATCCAATGCCACAGGACGGACGACGATCAATGCGTGAATTCACCCTGGCTCATCGATAGCGAAGATCAATCCCTGTCCGCGCAGCATGCGGCGGTGGCGAGGATTTCTTCATCGTTCCTGGCAACGCTATTCGAAGCCTTGGACGAAGATCGTTTCGCCCACGGTCTCATAGGCGCCGATATCGATTCGACCGTCGTTGCGTCGGGAAACCATCAGCTC
>JBBSVJ010000060.1:0-16715 GCA_038233665.1 Lysobacterales bacterium | reverse complement strand
TGTGGATTCCACTGGCCATGCTGCCGAAGTTCATCGATACGTTGGCCCCGGTCTTGCCTTCCTACCATCTAGTCCAGATCGCGCTGAAGGTGGTCGGGCGCGACGCGGGTGGCTCGTTGTGGATGCATCTTCTCGTACTCGTCGTAATCACGATCGCATTCTTTGCGATGGCCCGGCGTGGCCTGGTCGAGCGCGGATGATCGCGGCGATGACTCAGCCGTCCACCGAAGGAGTGTCCGCATGAAACGCAGGGCTGACCTCATTGCGATTGCGGCTGTGGTTGGCGTACTGGCAATCGCCGTCGTTTCGCGCCAGAACCGCAATACCCAAACGGCTGAATCGCCAGAAAGCGTTGCCAGCAGCAGCAACAGCTTCGCCGTGCGCGATGGACGGGTATTTGATGGCGAACACATGATTGAGCGAACAAACGTGATGGTTCGCGATGGAATTGTCGCCGCGCTTGGACCGGAGATTTCGATTGATGAAGGTTTGACCGTCATCAACGGAGCAGGGCGCACCTTGATGCCGGGACTGATCGATTCGCACGTTCACGCCTGGGGAGATGCCCAACGGGATGCAATGCGGTTCGGAGTGACCACGGCCGTCGACATGCACGGCGATCCATCGCGCCTCGCCTCGCTTAAACGTCAGCGCGAATCGAAGGCGCGCGTCGATCAAGCGGATCTCTGGGCGGTTGGTGCAGCGGTGACAGTCGCCGGTGGCCATGGCACGCAGTACGGGCTTTCGTTTCCTGTGCTCGATGCTGAAACCGATGCCGATGCATTCATCGAGAAGAAGATTTCCGGCGGATCGGATTTCATCAAGCTCATCGTCGAAGATCTCTCGGCCTATTCCGCCTCGCAACGTCTGCCGACCTTGAGTGCCAAACAGGTTTCAGATGTCATCGCCGCCACGCATCGGCAAGGTCGTCTGGCGATCGCCCATGTGACCCAGCAGCGCACGGCGAATGAAGTGGTCGAGGCGGGCGTGGATGGTCTTGCCCATGTGTTTGCGGATGAGCCGATTTCCGACGATTTCCTCGCGCTTGCAAAAGCGCACGGAATCTTCGTGATTCCGACGCTTTCGGTGATTTCTCGCGCTGGAGCGTCGGGTGATGCGGCCACGTTGCTCAAGGATTCGCGCATCAGCTCCAAACTTGAGCCCGGACAAAGGGCGAGCTTGAAGGCGAAATTCGCTTCGCTGGATGGAAACGACTTGAATCCCGCCTTGGCCATCGACAACGTGCGTCGCTTGCACGCCGCAGGGGTTCCTATCCTTGCCGGAACCGATGCTGGCAATCCAGGCACGGCGCACGGCGCCAGCCTGCACGGCGAACTGGAACTGCTGGTGCAAGCGGGTCTAAGCCCTGAGGAGGCACTGCGAGCGGCTACGTCACTGCCCGCGCAGATTTTCGGCATGTCGGATCGCGGCAAAATTGCAGTCGGCATGCGCGCCGACCTCATTCTGATCGATGCAGATCCATCACAAGATATCCGCGCCACACGTGCCATCAACATGATCTGGAAAAATGGATTCGTGATCAATGCCAATGGCTCAGTTCAATCCAGTGTTGCCGCCGAGAAAGTCGCCAGTCAATCCAAAATCAGTGATTTCGATAGGGAATCGATCGAAGCAAGCTTCGGGAGCGGTTGGCAGTCAAGTACCGATAGCCTCATGGGTGGATCCTCGACCGCAACGATGAAACGCATCGCCGGTGGCGCCAATGGCAGCGCAGGCGCGCTGGAGATTCGTGGCTGGATCAAGCCGGGTTTTGCGTTCCCGTGGGCGGGTGCGGTGTTTTTCCCGGGATCCGCGCCGATGCGAGCGGTTGACCTTTCGGCCAGCCGCGAAATAGTTTTCCAGACGCGCGGCGATGGGCGTGAGTACAACGTGCTGCTGCTGTCGGGCGAAAATCAGCAAGGTCTGCCGGCGATGCAAGCTTTTGTCGCTGGACCCGAATGGAGGGAAGTCCGGCTGGCACTGGCATCGTTTTCGGGTGCAGATTCGGGCAAGGTTCGCGGTATCGGTTTCAGTGCCGGTTTGCCCGTCGGCGAGTATCGGCTCGAAGTGGATCAGGTAGAGTTGCGTTGATGAGGAGACGGCCTTCATGAGCAGAGCTGTGATGTCAAAGTTGCTGCGACTTCGCGCCAGACTGATACCGGAAGAGCACCAGCTCGGCTGGATGCCGATCTTTACCTTGGGCTACCTCGTGTTTCTGTTTGTGCCGATGTTGTTGAGCGTCACCGGAACGATCAAGAGCGCTGGTATTCCAGCCGCACAAGTGTTGCCAACCTTGTTGTCGATCGCAATCTTCCTGCCACTCTATTTCAAGGCGTATCAGTGCCGGGGATTGCACGGGGAAATCCTCTGCGTGCTTGGTATGGCCGCCCTCGGTTATGCATTGCTGCCGGCGAATGTCTATTCAAATACCTACTTGATCTACGCGGGCGCATTTACCGCCTTCATCAAGGCCGATCTGCTGAAAAAAACGGTAGGCGTCGCCGTAATGCTTGCCATTTTTCTGCTCGAACTCAATTGGTATGGTGCGCCGATCTTCGTATTTATACTCACCGCAATCATCACTTTCGCGGTGTTTTTCAGCAATCATTTCTATCACGAGAACGCGCGTAAACGGGCAGCCTTGAAACTCTCGCATGATGAGATTCGGCGGCTCGCCGCGTTGGCCGAGCGCGAGCGCATTGGTCGTGATCTGCATGATCTGCTCGGGCATACGCTTTCGCTGATCGCGTTGAAATCGGAGTTGGCCGGCAAGCTTATCGATCGCGATATTGTCGCGGCGCGACGCGAAGTGGATGAAGTGACACGGGTCGCGCGTGACGCGCTGTCCCAGGTGCGTCGCGCAGTCACCGGTATCCGCGCGGCGGGTCTGGCGGCCGAGCTGGCCTCGGCGCGGCAACTGCTTGAGTCCGATGGCATCTCCTTTGAGTACTCGCTGGGCGAGATCGAGATCTCTGCCGATCAGGAAACCGTGCTGGCCCTGGTGGTTCGCGAGGCCATTACCAATATCCAGCGTCATGCTCGGGCACGCCACGCAGCAGTCTTCCTTGAATCGATTCGAGGTGAATTGTGCTTGCGAATCCGAGACGATGGCAAAGGTAGTCCAATGGTTGCCGGAAACGGCCTCATCGGCATGCGCGAACGGGTCGAGGCCATCGGTGGTCAATTGCGAATCGATTCAGAAAATGGCAAAGGCACGCAGATCGAGGTCAGCATGGAACTGGTCGAATCTCCCGTCCCCGTGCAGATTGAGTCCACGCATTCGACGCTTGCTTCGCAGTGAGCCGGTTTGCAACGTCGGATCGAGGCACAATGCCTTCGAATTCTTCCATCTCCCAAGGAATTCTCGAATCATGATTCGGGTGCTACTGGCTGAAGATCAGGCAATGGTGCGTGGCGCATTGTCGGCCCTGCTCAGCCTCGAATCCGATATTGAAGTGCTCGGTGCTTCGGCGGATGGCGAGAGCGCCTGGCGCGATTTGCAGCGCCTGAAGCCCGATGTCCTCGTCACCGATATCGAAATGCCCGGCCTGACTGGCCTCGAACTGGCCCAGCGCATTCAGCGCCAGGAAATCGCGACCAAAGTTGTCATTGTCACCACCTTTGCCCGGCCCGGATTCCTGCGTCGCGCGCTCGATGCCGGGGTGGTCGGCTATCTGCTCAAGGACGCCCCGGCTGAAAACCTGGCCGAGGCGCTACGTACCGTGCATCGCGGCGGTCGCTCGATCGATCCGCAACTCGCTGTCGATGCCTGGTCAGAAGCCGATCCGTTGAACGAGCGCGAGCGCCAGGTGCTGCGCATGGCCGGCGAGGGTACAGGTGCTGGCGATATAGCCACGCAGCTCAATCTGTCGCACGGCACGGTGCGCAACTATCTTTCCGAGGCAATCGGCAAGCTCGGCGTGAGCAACCGCATTGAGGCCTATCGCATGGCGCGGCAGAAGGGCTGGTTGTAGTCGAATTGAATCCGTCCAAGTCGGGTTGGATGACTGTCAGCTACAATGCGCACCCTTTTTAAAGTCTTGCCGCCTTGAAGAAATCGGATTTCAATTTCGATCTGCCACCTGAGTTGATCGCCCAGCAACCGCTTGCCGAACGTTCGGCGAGTCGCTTGTTGCTGCTTGATGCTGAAAAGGCGTCGATGTCGGATCGGCAGCTGCGTGAGTTGCCAGACTTGCTGCGCGCTGGCGATCTGCTTGTGTTCAACGATACCCGCGTTCTGCCTGCGCGACTTTTCGCTCGCAAGGAAAGTGGAGGCGCGGTCGAAATCCTGATCGAACGGGTGACGGGTTCTCACGAAGCAACGGCGCAACTCGGGGTCAGCAAGAAGCCGAAAGAGGGCGCTGCGATCGAACTGGCCGATGGCACCTTTGCACGAGTGCTTGGCCGCGACGGTGAGTTCTTCCGCCTGCGCTTTGAATCGCTGGAACCGCTGGAGAAATTGCTGCTCAAGCTCGGGCGAATGCCGCTGCCACCTTATATCGAGCGCGCGCCAGATGCGATTGACAGCGAGCGTTACCAGACGGTGTTTGCGCGCGAACCTGGGGCTGTTGCCGCGCCGACTGCAGGTTTGCATTTCGACGAAGCATTGCTGGATCAGCTCGCCGCGCGCGGCATTGAATCGGGCCACATCACCTTGCATGTCGGCGCCGGTACCTTCCAGCCGATGCGGGCAGAAAAGCTTGCTGACCACACCATGCATCGCGAATGGCTCAACGTGGGCGCGGAGCTCGTCGACAAGATCCACCACACGCGTGCTCGTGGCGGACGCGTCATCGCGGTAGGCACCACGGTCGTGCGCGCACTCGAAAGCGCCAGCCGCGATGGCGTGCTCGAACCGTTTGCTGGCGAGACCCAGATCTTCATCTTTCCCGGTTACAAGTTCACCAGCGTCGACGCGCTGCTGACCAATTTCCATCTTCCGGAATCCACCCTGTTGATGCTGGTGTCTGCATTTGCTGGGCGCGAGTTCATCCTCGATGCCTATCGACACGCGGTCGAGCAACGCTATCGGTTTTTCTCGTATGGTGATGCGATGTTGGTTTGGCCGATTGCGGGCCAGGATAACCACTCATCCGGCGGTTGAAAGCCGGGACTCCAGATTAGAAAGGTGTAAAAGAAAAACGCATACGGCCGCTAGACCAAGCCGTGCTTTCAACTGCTGAACGACTGATCATCCCCAATCTCGAATCTCGACTCCAATCAATCCAACACCAATGCAATTCGAACTCCTCAATACCGACAGCAAAGCCCGCCGTGGCCGTCTGACATTCGATCGAGGCACGATCGAGACGCCGGCGTTCATGCCGGTTGGCACCTATGGAACGGTCAAGGCGATGACCCCGCGGGATGTCGAGGAGATCGGTGCGGAAATCATCCTCGGCAACACGTTTCATCTGTTCTTGCGACCGGGGCTTGATGTCATTGGTGACTTCGGCGGACTGCATCGCTTCATCGGCTGGAACAAGCCGATCCTCACCGACTCGGGTGGCTTCCAGGTTTTCTCGCTCGCGCACAAGCGCAAGATCACCGAAGAAGGCGTCACTTTCGCATCACCAGTCGATGGCTCGAAAGTGTTCTTGAGTCCGGAGGAATCGATGCGCATTCAGCGTGTGCTTGATTCCGATATTGCGATGATTTTTGATGAGTGCACGCCCTATCCGGCGACCGATCAGGTGGCGCGCGAGTCGATGGAGCTGAGTTTGCGCTGGGCGCAGCGATCGCGCGACGCATTTGACGATCTGGAGAATCCGAACGCCTTGTTCGGCATCGTACAGGGCTCGATCTATCCGGATTTGCGCAAGCGTTCGGCTGACGGCCTGATCGAGATCGGTTTCGATGGCTATGCGATCGGCGGGCTTGCGGTCGGCGAACCCGAAGGCGAGCGCAATGCAACGCTGGAGACGATCGAGCCGTTTCTGCCGAACGACAAGCCGCGCTATTTGATGGGCGTTGGGCGTCCCGAAGATATCGTCGAATCGGTACGTCGCGGTGTCGACATGTTCGATTGCGTGATGCCTACGCGCAATGCACGCAATGGTTTCCTGTTCACGCGTCATGGAACGCTGCGCATCCGCAATGCGAAGTTCACCCGCGACACGCGCGTCATCGAGGAAGGTTGCGCCTGCTACACCTGCCGATCGGGATTCAGCCGTGCCTACTTGCGTCATCTTGATCGCTGCGGTGAAATTCTCGCCAGCCAGCTCGCGACAATCCACAACCTGTTTCACTATCAGGAGTTGATGCGTGGGCTGCGCGCCGCGATCGAGGAGTCGCGTTTTGATGCGTTTGTTGCGGAGTTTTATGCGCTGCGAACCAGCGATGTCGAATCCATTTGAATCTCGCGCCAATGGCAAGCCCAGATAGAGTAATCGGATGGTTTACAAGAGTGATTTCAACCTAATCAACAAGGATTGCCGAAAGCAATGAAAAACATTCTCGTCACTGGCGGTGCTGGATTCATCGGCGGTAATTTCATCCTTGATGTGCTCTCCAAAGGCGGCTATCGCATCGTCAATCTCGATGCGCTGACCTACGCGGGCAATCCGGACACGTTGGCCGATATCGCTACGCACCAGGACTACGCGTTCGAACATGGAGATATTGGTGATCGCGAGCGCGTGCAGGCAATCCTCGATACGCATCAGCCGACTACGATCGTCAATTTTGCCGCCGAATCACATGTTGATCGCTCCATTGATGGGCCGGCTGAGTTCGTGCAGACCAATGTCGTCGGTACGCTGAATCTCCTTGAATGTGCATTGGCGTACTGGCGCGCGCTGCCGCTCGATCGTCAGGATGCATTCCGCTTTCTGCACGTTTCCACCGATGAGGTCTATGGCTCGCTTGGGCCCGTTGGCAAATTCACGGAAGAATCGTCGTATCAGCCGAATTCGCCGTACTCGGCATCGAAAGCAGCCTCGGACCATCTGGTGCGTGCGTTCCACCACACCTACGGCATGCCGGTACTGACAACCAACTGTTCCAACAACTACGGACCCTTTCAGTTTCCGGAAAAACTCATTCCGCTGATCATCCAGAAAGCGCTCGCAGGAGAGCCGCTCCCTGTTTACGGTGATGGTCGGAATATCCGCGACTGGCTGTTCGTCAAGGATCATTGCAGCGCAATCCTGCGTGTACTCGAGATCGGTCGCGTCGGCGAGGTCTACAACGTCGGCGGCGATGCCGAGCGTGAAAACATACATGTCGTCAAGACAATCTGCGCCTTGCTCGATGAGCGCCAACCGCTGGCGGACGGTCACAAGCGTGAGTCACTAATCACCCACGTCAAGGACCGCCCGGGACATGATCGTCGCTACGCGGTTGATGCCTCGAAGATCAAACGCGAACTTGGCTGGCGTCAGACCGAATCTTTTGAATCGGGATTGGCGAATACCGTTGACTGGTATTTGGCCCATCAGGATTGGGTGGGACGAGTGTTGGATGGGAGTTATCGGATGGAGAGGTTGGGGGGGGATTGATTTGGTTTGGATTCTTCTCTGACCTTCATTCCACTTCTCGTCGTCCCGGCGCAGGCCGGGGCCCAGCGACTTTGTTCGTGAATTTTCGCTTTTAAAGCACGCTCCTTTGGAGCGCGGCATCCCTGCCGTTTTTCGCTCGCCTCAGGCGAGCGAGCCACCTTTCTTTGCGTGGCCAAAGAAAAATGGCCCAAAGAAAGGCCACCCCAAAGCGACGCTCTACGGACCTCCTGTCCTCCGAGTCCGCGAAGCGACTCCGGAGTTTGTCGACAGTCCATCCCTGGACTGGCGCCAAACTGAGCGCAATCCATTGCGCTCACCCTTCGGGCGTTCCTACGTCACTTCGCCGCCGCTCAGGGGACCCGTTTACTGCGCATCCTGCGCAGCCAAGACGAAGCAGCTCTCCGCGAGATTAAGACTTGCTTCGACGTTTCCTTCTCCCGCCAGCGGGAGAAGGTGCCCGGCAGGGCGGATGAGGGAGCTTTTGACGTTGACTTACGCGCGCACGATGCGCGCTATCTGGGCCCCTCGATCGTGGCGAGACTGCGCAGGATTTGTCCGAAGGATGGCCCACACGATATGGGCCAGTTCGCCGCCAGTCCATGGATGGACTGGCGGCGAACCCCGCAGCAGGCTCGCGAACCTGGAGCACAGGGACTGTGCGTAGGGCGCGAGGGTGGGGGTGGCCTTCTCTTGGCCCACGTTCTCTGATTCCGGGCTCCTGCCCTCCACCCTCCGGGCCAGCTTCGCTGTTCGCGCCGCTCCTGCGGCGCAGTGGCCGAGCAAGAGAAGGTAGGACGCTCGCCATGGATGGCGAGTGGAACCCGACAGGATGTCTCCGCACGCAGCACCGGAAAGCTCAAGCCGAGAATGGTCGGTGGGCTCCTGCCTCGGCAAAGACGAGCCAGTCCTGGGCTCGCCGAAGGGCAGGGGCTACGAAAGGTTGAGAGTGAGAGCGAGTGAAACAGCGACCTCGCCACGCAATGGCAATCGCGACGGAAAAGAAACGACGAGAAAAATCAGCAACGCCAATCAGGAATTCCGATTCACCGAATAATCCGCCAACAGCGAAAGCGCATCGCGCGCTGGTGAAGCAGGCAGACAAGACAACGCCGATTGCGCCGATTGCGCAAACTGTTCGGCACGCAAGCGCGCGTGTTCGATGGCACCGGAATCGCGAATCGCGGCGACGATATTGTCGAGTGAATCAAGTCCACCGGTTTCAATGGCGCGGCGCAGGCTCGCGGCTTGTTCGGGTGGGCTGTTGGCAATCGCGTGGATGACCGGCAAGGTCGGTTTGCCTTCGGCGAGATCGTCGCCGATGTTCTTGCCTAGCGTATCGGCATCGGAAACATAGTCGAGCACATCATCGGCAATCTGGAATGCGTAGCCGAGATCGAGGCCGTATTGTGCGAGGGCTTCTTCCTGATCGGCGGGAAGCCCGGCCAAAACGGCACCCAGTCGGGTTGCCGCGGAAAACAGCACGGCGGTCTTGCGTTCGATCACATCCAGGTAGGCCTGCTCGCTGGTATCGGCGTTGCCGATATTGAGCAGTTGCAGGACTTCGCCCTCGGCGATGCGATTGGTGGTGTCTGCAAGAATGCGCATGATGCGCATGTTGTCGAGCTCAACCATCATCTGAAACGAACGCGAGTAGAGAAAATCGCCGACCAGCACGCTGGCCGCATTTCCCCACAAAGCGTTTGCTGTCTCGCGCCCGCGCCGCAAATCGGACTCGTCGACGACGTCATCATGCAGCAAGGTCGAGGTGTGGATGAACTCGATCAGCGCGGCCAGTGGCACATGCTGACTGCCCTCATACCGACAGGCGCGCGCAGCGAGCAGATGCAGCATGGGTCGCAAGCGCTTGCCCCCACTGCCGATGATGTGTCCGGAAATCTGGTTGATCAGGACCACATCGGAGGCGAGACGATTGCGGATCAGCGCGTCCACTGCGCGCATGTCGCCAGCGGCGAGCGCCTGCACGTCGGCAATACTGCGGATTGCGGCGCTGTCGGGTTGGGACATCGAACTCAAGCGTAATTCCCCATTTCGGATCGCCCCAGTATAGCGGGCGTGGTCACTTGGGATGCAGGCAAGCCTGCAACTCGGCGGCAATACTGAGCGCAATGGCTTCCGGGCCATGGCCGCCGAGATCGAGACCGACTGGCGAATGCAGTCGCGGCAAAAGTGAATCGTGCAGGTCGCCAGGAATGATCTTGAACAAGTCGTCACGTCGGCGCTTCGGGCCGAGCAATCCGATGAACGGAATCGGTGTCGTCGCCAAAGCCTGCAGCGCTTCAAGATCCATTTCGAAATTGTGTTGCATAACCAGCGCGGCGGGAAATGAATGAGCGTTGATGTTGGCCAACGCAGGTTCCGGACGCGCCTCGATGCGCTTGTCGGCAAGCGCGGCGTTGGCTTGCCAGCGCGAGCGCGATTCGACCATCGAGGTTATCCAGCCAAGCGTGCGCAGCAAGGGAATCAAGAGCGGCGTTTCCGGGCCTGCGCCGAAAATCAGCACGGCCGGCGGCGCTGTCCATTGAATGGTCCAGCGTGACTGCGCAATATCCTGATCGAGCCAGCCAGCGAAGTTTGAGGGAAGATTCCAGGCAAAAGCCCGATCACCGATTCGGCTTTCGATCTGGCCGTCAGCGTCGATCGACGTTGCTAGACTCCCCGTGCGCTGGAGCCATGATTCAGCAAGCACTGCCCAGCCTTGCATGGCAAGCAGCGGTAGCAGAACGATGCGTAGGCGTCCGCGACAGCCGACGGCGGAACCAGCAAACAGATCCTCGTCATCGCGAGTGTCGATTTCCATCCATTCGATGCATGAGTTCGCTGCCGCGCAATCGGCGCGACGCGCAATCTCGGGTTCCAGGCAGCCGCCGCTGAGCCAGCCGGTCTGTCTGGCGTCGGATCTGAACAAGGCTATTGCGCCGCTGCGCACATAGGTCGAGCCAATCGTTTCGACGACGATTGCCAGCGCGCACGGCACTCTTTCGGCAATGGCGACGAGGGTCGCTTCGATCACCGCGCGCGGCGCGCCGCTTGCGCTATTCATTCGAAACTTCTTCGCAGTAGCGGCGGATGGTTCAATTCAAGGCACCACCGCAGCTCGATCCCTGGCCGGCAGTGCAGCCGAAGCAGTGACCGGCGACGCCGATCTCTGTCGGCAAATCGGCATCCAGAAGATCACGCAAATGCGTGTCGTGTTTTCGTCCGGCGAGCGGCAGTTTGAGCATCTGATTGAAATCACAATCGAACACGCGGCCATCGTAGCCGACGCTCAAGGTCGAACGGCACATCACTCCATCCAAATTGGCATCCTGATGCGCGTTGCGCAGGGTCTCCATGTAGCTGGCGAACTGTCCCTTGGACAGTAGCCACGAGCCGAAGCGCTGAATCGGCATATTCGCCAGTGCATAGAGTCGATTGAAATGGATATCGAAATTGTCTCCCAGCAGACGACGATAATCCTGTTCGAGCTTGGCTTGGGCCGGCGGCAGAAAGGCACCGTTCGGGTTGTAGACAAGGTTGAGCACGAGCTTGGAATCCGCCTGCGCATAACCCAGTGCGTTGAGCTTTTTCAATGCTGTGATCGAACTTTCAAAGACGCCATCACCGCGTTGTTCATCAACGTTGGCCTGGCTGTAACAGGGCAGGGAGGCAACGGCTTCAACCTCGTGCTCGGCGAGAAATTCACCCACCCATTCGTAGCCCGGCTCCTCCATGATCGTCGGATTAAGCCTGTCCATCACGTGCAAACCTTGCGCTTTCGCAGTTTCCACAAGCCAGCGAAAATCGGTATTCATCTCGGGTGAGCCGCCGGTCATGTCGAGAATGCTGACACCGAGTTTCTTGCCGACATTAAGAGCAAGTTGCATGGTGGCGCGATTCATCGTTTCAGTGCGCCGAGGCCCGGCGGCGACGTGACAATGGATACAGCTGAGGTTGCAGCGATATCCTAGATTCAACTGCAGCGTGGTGATGCGTCCACGCTCGAGTGAGGGGAAATCGCTGTGTTCAAGTTTTGGCCAGGTATCGCGCATTCGAAATCCTAATGACTTGGGTTGTTGCGAGTGCCGAGAAACGGTTGCACAAGCATCGCGGGAAGTGTCTGTGATGATTCTTCGCGAAATTCAGTAAGGCCGATCTTCATCAACCGATGTCCATCGTGCGGTTGTTCGATGGTCGAGCGAAACAATCGGTCCCATATGCTCAACAGGTTGCCATAGTTGCTGTCTGTCTCGTGTCGATGGACTGAATGATGGACGCGATGCCAGTCCGGAGTGATCACGATTCGTCGCAGTCGTCGTTCCCATCGATCAGGAATCGCGATATCAGCGTGTGAGAACAAGGCGAATAAAGCCAGCAGGATCTCGTAAATAAGCACGCTCAAGGGGGCGGCGCCCAGCGCGGCAATGACCGCAAGCTTGTAGAGCAGCGACAAGACAATTTCAAACGGGTGAAAACGTAGACCCAGGGTTATTTCGAAGTTGGTATCGGTATGGTGCAGGCGATGCGCTCGCCACAGCCAAGGCACGATATGCATCCAGCGATGCTGCCAGTAGATCGCGAGATCGAGCAGGATGATCGTGAGGGCGAGCTCAAGCGCAAGTGGCCAATCAAGCAGATTGAACAGGCCGATCTGCATGTCGCTCGCAGCGGCGGCGAAGCTCACCGCAGTCAGTGGCATCAGCAGGTAAACAATCAGCGCTGAAATCAGCGGCATTGAAAGGTTGCGCAATCGCCGCCCGCGCGCGGAAGGATCGCCGCGTTTGGGTTTACGAATCTGGATTACGAATAGAATCAGGAAGACAAAGCCCACAGAGCAGAAGCGAGCGATGGCAGCATGGGTGAGCAGCCAGTCACTCATTCATGGACTCCATCGTTGCGACCAAGAATGCAAGCTTCAGTGCGACTTCGCGCTGCTCGAAGCTTGGATTGACCAGGTTTTCGAGTTCGAAACGAACCGGCTGGATGTCCTCAGGGGTATCGAGATCATGCAGGGTTTCGAGCTCAAGCCATTCGCCGCCGGTGCTTATCGCTCGGACGAATTCATCGGCAGTCGTTGGCCTGCTGTAGCGGGGTCGCTCCCAGCGTTCATCGGCAAGATTTTCATTGGCACCGAATAGCCAAAACCCACCATCCGCGGCGCGTCCGATGGCAAAACGCGGCTGATCGGACGATAGCCAGTCTGCTGCCTCGATCAACGCCTCGGCGTTGATTTGCGGAGCATCAGCGCCGATCAGAATCACGCCCCGATGGTGTTTACGTAATTGTCGATAGACCGACGCCATGCGTGCGCCCAACGGCCCTTGATCTTGCTCAACGTGCAGCAGGCCCGGCCAATGCGCGACGCTGAGTTCGGTCGTTTCAGCGAGTGCCCAAAAGCCCGCAATGTTTGCTTGCTCGCTCACCCGACGAACGATCGAAAAGACCGCGGCTGCCGAGCTGACGTGAAGTTTTTCCGCCGCCGCTCGACCGATCCCCGGCCATAGCCGAGTTTTCACGGCGGAGAGTTCAGGCGTCTTGACGAAAATCGCGATCGCGCAATTCATGGTGGATCGATCACCTCATGGATCTTGGAATCGTGTGAGAATCGCGTGGCTTGTTCACGGGTCATGCGCAAATGCATTCGGGTTGTTCGCCACCAGCCGTTCTCAGCATAGCGGCGCGCGCTGGTATGGATTGTTGCGTTGATCGCGCGTAATGGAATGCCTTTGGCGCGCGCCATCCAGATCAGTGCATGATCTTCGCCTTTGCTGACCGACTCGTCGAAGCGTCCGAGCACCTCAAAAACCCGTCGCGGCATAAGCAAGCCCTGATCGCCAAACGGCAGGCCGAGTACGCGACTGCGCAGCGCCGCACCCCAAGCATTCAGAAACATCCAGCGCGGGCCGTCATCGAGAAACCCAAGGCTGAAATAACCGATGGCATTTTCGTCTGCTGCGACAAAATTTTTCAGGGCATCGAGGGTTCGCTCAGTCACGCGTGAATCCGCGTGCAAAAACCAGAGCCAATCGGCTTGGCTTGCCGTGGCACCGGCGTTGAGTTGAGTGGAACGTCCAGCTCGGGCGCGAACGATCCGCGCCTTGCCGGGGTGTGGTCGGTTGTCATCCTGCTCGGTCAAGGCCAGCACGATTTCCTGCGCTTGCGCGGCCGCCAATTGTGGCAGGAGTTCATGCCAGGAGTGATCGCCAGGTCCGGCGGGTATGACGATGGCAACGGGCAGCATCTTCAGTCGAGCGTCTTCTGTGCGCACATGCGAGAGGAGGGGGCCGTCATCGGCGATGCGTCATGATCCAGGGAATGGACGCGGGCACGCGGAAAGTCTGCAACCCATCGGGCCTGCGAATCATTCATGGTGTCGAGGAATTAAGCTTCCAATCGTAATCGGTATAACTGAGTGAAATGTCACCAGCGCGCAGTCGCTCGCGCGTAGCGGCATCGAGCCCCAGTGCATCGGCATGATTCGCCAGGAACACGTTCACCCCGCCTGCGAGGGTATCGAAATCTTTCGCGTACCAATCGAAGATGCTCGAAACCTTGAGCGTCAAAGTCTCGGTATCGTAGCGGTTGCGGCTGCGATCACTGAGAAAGCGTGAGGTCTGGGCCTGCAATTGCGCATCGAGATCTTTGCCGATATACGCCTCCGGTCGCAGCGCCGGGCAACCGATTGACGCGCAGTTGACGGCGAAATGGATGCGCGGATCGGAATAATCTGGCGCACCGCGCAACAAACCATGTTCAATCGAATCAAGGCTGCGACGCTCGCCGAGCAGATCAATAAATTCCTTTTTCCAGGGTGACGAAAAAAGTGTCCCGAGATCCTTGATCGATTTGAGTTTCGGATAGCGGCTCAGGATCAGTTTTACTGTCGCTGCGTTGTAGGCGTTGATGAGGAATGCTTGACGATCATTTTGATTCCAACCGTCGAATGTCGTGCGATCGACTCTCGAAAGCGCAGCGAGATAAACATCCAGCGCCTTCGAATCCTGGCTAAAGCCCGCATAGTCGACCGTGCTGCTGGTGCCCTCGGCATTCCAGCTCACATGACGCGAAAGAAGCGCACTCCAGGCCGCATGGGTTTGATCAAGGGCGTCGTGCTCCGCGGCGGTCGCAGGCAGAAAAACCAGCATCAAGAAAATCGCCATCATCAATCGCATTCGTTCAGCTCCTACGCCATGTGAAGAATTTTCCGGCCATGCGCAAAATTCCCTCGGGAGCATGCGCGCGTTTCCACACGCCAGCGGCCATCTTGTTGGCCTCGCTCATGGTTGGATAGATATGGATCGTTCCGAGCAGCTTGTTGAGGCCGATGCCGTGCTTCATCGCCAGGACGAACTCGGCGAGCAGATTACCCGCATGTTCACCAACGATGGTCGCGCCAAGGATTTTGTCCTTGCCGGGCGGTGTAAGGATCTTGACGTAACCGTAGTCGGCAGAATCGGCAATGGCGCGATCCAGATCATCAATGCCGTACTTCGTCACCTCGACCTCGATTTCTTGCTCGTTTGCTTCGGCCTCGGACAAGCCGACGCGGGCGACTTCCGGATCGGTGAAAGTAGCCCAGGGAATCACCCGGTAATCGACCTTGAAACTCCAGAAGGGCGCGATCAGCGCATTGACCGATGCATACCAGGCCTGATGCGAGGCGACATGGGTGAACTGATACGGACCGGCGACATCGCCTGCCACAAGAATGTTCGGAAAATTCGTGCGTAGCAACGCATCGGTTTGCACAGTGCCGCGCTCGTCGATCTCGACCCCGAGTTCCTGCAAGCCGAAGCCCTCGACATTGGGTTTGCGACCAAGTGCCAGCAGCAGGCGATCGAAGTCGAATTTCACTTCCTTGCCGTCGCGCTTGCCGATCAGGCTGCCACCACTTTGGTCGCCTTCGACACGGATGGCCTCGCATTCGGTGATGACCTCGATGCCTTCGTCCGCGAAACGTGCCTCGATCAAAGCCGCGGCGTCAGCATCTTCGCGTGGCAGCAAGCGACTGTCTTTTTGCACCAAGGTGACCTTGCTGCCCAGTCGCGCGAAGGCCTGGGCCAGTTCGCAGCCAATCGGGCCGCCACCGATAATGACCAGCTGTTTCGGCAGCTCGCGGATTTCCCACAAGGTATCCGAGGTGCGGAAGTCGACCGAATCGAGGCCCTCGATTTTTGCAACGCGAGCTTGCGCGCCTGTCGCGATAATCAGGCTGCGCGCCGTGTAGCGTTGGCCATCGACCTCGACTTCCCAAGGCGACACGATACGCGCCTCCCCAGTGATCACATTCACACCCAGCTCGGTATAGCGATCGATGGAATCATGCGGCGCGACTTTGGCAATCACCTCGTGCACGCGTTGCATGACATCAGCGAAGTTGACTTCGGCATTCATCTTGGCGATGCCGAAGCGCTCCGAGGTACGCGCTTCAGCCATCAGACGCGCAGTACGCAACAAAGCCTTGGACGGTACGCAGCCGGTGTTGAGGCAATCGCCGCCCATCTTGTGACGCTCGATAAGGGCGACCTTGGCCTTGACCGTGGCCGCGATATACGCGGAGACCAAACCTGCCGAACCGGCGCCGATCACGATGAGGTTGAAATCGAATTGACCGGGCTTCTTGTAACCCTTGTAGATGCGCCGTGCCTTGAGCCAGCGGGTCAGCCAGCGCATCAACAAGGGCATCAAGCCGAGCAACACGAATGCGCCGATCAACGGCGGCGAAAGAATGCCTGAGAGGCTGTCGACTTGCGCGAGCTGGGTGCCGGCATACACAAAAACAATCGTGCCCGGCAACATGCCAATCTGGCTGACCAGATAGAACACTCGGGTCTTCAGCGCGGTCAGGCCGGCGAGCAGGTTGACCAGAAAAAACGGAAACGCAGGAACCAGACGCATGGTGAACAGGTAGAAGCCACCATCGCGCTCGATCCCCTCATCGAAGGATTGCAGGCGCTTGCCATATTTTTTCCGCAGGCTGTCACGCAGAACAAACCGAGATACCAAAAACGCCAGGGTGGCGCCAATGGAGCTCGCGAAAGAGACCAGCACCGTGCCCTCGATCAAGCCAAACAATGCGCCTGCAGCCAAGGTGAGAATCGCGGCCCCGGGCAGAGACATGCTGGTGACGGCGATGTAGGCAAGGAAAAAACTGCCGAGCGCCAGCCAGTGGTGAGCGGAAACCCAACTGCCGAGTGATGCTTGGCGCGCCTTCAGGCC
>JBBSVJ010000059.1:0-16775 GCA_038233665.1 Lysobacterales bacterium | reverse complement strand
TTATCTCGGCGCAACCGTGCAGGTGATCCCGCACATCACCGACGAGATCAAGCACCGCATCTACGAAGCTACCAGTGGTTACGATATCGCCTTGGTCGAGATCGGCGGCACGGTCGGCGATATCGAATCGCTGCCATTTCTGGAGGCGATCCGCCAGATCCGCATTGAGCACGGCCAGGAAATGTCGATGTTCATGCATCTGACCCTGGTGCCCTACATCAAGGTTGCCGGCGAGATCAAAACCAAGCCCACGCAGCATTCGGTAAAAGAATTGCGTTCGATCGGCATCCAGGCCGATGTTCTGCTCTGCCGCAGCGAGCAACCTCTGCCGCAGTCGGACCGGCGCAAGATCGCGTTGTTCACCAATGTTCCGGAAAAAGCCGTGATCAGCGCGGTCGACGTCGACATCATCTATCGATTGCCGCAGTGGCTACATGAGCAAGGGCTGGACGACATCGTTCTCGAACGTCTCAACATCAAGACCAAGCCGGCCGATCTGTCCGAATGGAACGCCGTGGTCGAGGCGATCGAACATCCCAAGGATGAGGTGACCATTGCCATCGTCGGCAAGTACGTCGAGCACAAGGACGCTTACAAATCGCTTGGCGAGGCCTTGCGCCACGGCGGCCTCAAGCAGCACACCCAGGTCAATTTGCGCTGGGTGGAATCAGAAGATGTCGAGCGCCGTGGCGGCGAGGCGCTGAAGGATGCCGACGGCATTCTCGTGCCGGGCGGTTTCGGCAAGCGCGGCTTTGAAGGCAAGATTGCCGCGGCCAAGTTCGCTCGCGAAAACCGCGTACCGTACTTCGGCATCTGCTACGGCATGCACGCCGCGGTGGTTGAGTTCGCGCGCAATGTGGCCGGGTTGGAAAACGCCAATTCGAGCGAGAACGACCGCGCCTGCAAGGATCCGGTGATCGCCTTGATCACCGAATGGACGACGAGTTCGGGCGATGTCGAAAAGCGCGATGAAGCGTCAAATCTCGGCGGCACCATGCGCCTTGGTGCGCAGGAATGTCGACTCAAGGCCGGTACCTTGGCACGTGAGCTTTACGGGCAGGATGTCGTGCGTGAGCGTCATCGCCATCGCTACGAGTTCAACAACCATTATCGTCAGAAGCTCAAGGATCACGGCCTGGTCATTTCCGGCAAGTCGATGGACGATTTGCTGGTTGAAATGATCGAGCTGGCCAACCACCCCTGGTTCATCGCTTGCCAGGCGCATCCCGAGTTCACCTCGACGCCGCGCGACGGCCATCCGCTGTTTGTCGGTTTCATCCGCGCCGCCCGCGAGTTCAAGGCGGTGCGGGATGCACCCTCCGTCGATGATGTCCTCACACCCCGAATCGGAGCCACCGCGTGAAACTTTGCAATTTCGAGGTCGGTCTCGACAAGCCGCTGTTCCTGATTGCCGGTCCGTGTGTCATCGAATCCGAGCAGCTCGCGCTGGATACCGCCGGCCAGCTCAAGGAAATCACGTCACGTCTGGGCATTCCTTTCATATACAAGTCGAGTTTCGACAAGGCCAACCGCACCTCGATCAACGGTCACCGCGGGCCCGGTATCGAAGAAGGTTTGCGCATCCTTGCCGAGGTCAAGCGCCAGATCGGTGTGCCGGTGCTGACCGATGTCCACGAATACACGCCGATGCAGGAGGTCGCCGAGGTGGTTGATGTGCTGCAGACACCGGCTTTTCTGTGCAGGCAAACCGATTTCATCATCAAGGCCTGCAGCGTCGGTCGTCCGGTCAATATCAAGAAAGGCCAGTTTCTGTCGCCGTGGGAAATGAAACACGTCACCGACAAGGCCAAAACCAGCGGCAACCCGCAGCTCATGGTCTGCGAACGCGGCGCGAGTTTCGGCTACAACAATCTCGTTTCGGACATGCGTTCACTCGCCGTGATGCGCGATACCGATTGCCCGGTTGTCTTCGACGCCACGCATTCCGTGCAATTGCCGGGTGGGGCAGGCGGCAAGTCCGGCGGCCAACGTGAATTTGTCCCCGTACTCGCCCGCGCAGCTGTCGCGGTCGGTATCGCCGGGATCTTCATGGAGACGCATCCGGAGCCTGACAAAGCGCTCAGCGATGGACCGAATGCGTGGCCGTTGGGGAAGATGGAGGCGTTGCTTGAATCGCTGCGCGAACTTGACCGCGTTGTAAAAACTTCTGCGTTTCGCGTGGAGTAACCCGTGCAGGACGAAAATTTTAAAATCATCACTTTGCTGACGGAAATGCGTGGCGCCCAACGTGAACATCTGCTGGCGTACAAGGAGCAATCGGAACGAGCGATTTCGCTGCAATTGGACGCAACAAGGCGCTACGCACGCTATGCCGCGCTGACTAAATTTGTTTTGCTGCCACTGCTGGTAATCCTTGTTGGCTATTTGGTCTACCTCGGCCAGAAATTTCTTCCCTTCTTGTAGGCGATACGCAAGCCATGACCGCAATAGCTTCCATCCACGCACGCGAAATTCTCGATTCACGCGGCAATCCCACGCTTGAAGCCGAAGTCACACTGGCCGATGGTTCGTTTGGTCGAGCGATGGTTCCTTCCGGTGCATCGACCGGCTCGCGCGAGGCGGTCGAATTGCGCGATGGCGACAAGGCTCGCTATCTCGGCAAGGGCGTCAAGAACGCCGTGGCCAACGTCAATACGACGATTGCGAACGCGCTCAAGGGTTTCGATGCGCTCGACCAGCGTGGTCTTGACGACACTTTGATCGCGCTCGATGGATCGCCGAACAAGGGCAAGCTCGGTGCCAACGCGCTGCTCGGAGTTTCGATGGCCAACGCGCATGCGGTCGCTGCATCGAAGAAATTACCGTTGTGGAAACATCTGGCTGGCGATCGCGTGCCGCAGTTGCCGGTACCGATGATGAATATCGTCAACGGCGGCGCGCACGCCGACAACAATGTCGATATGCAAGAGTTCATGGTGTTGCCGGTTGGCTTGCCGAATTTCAGTGAAGCCTTGCGCGCCGGTGTCGAGATTTTTCATGCATTGAAATCGGTACTCAAGGGGCGAGGACTCTCGACATCGGTTGGCGATGAGGGCGGCTTTGCACCGAACCTCAAATCCAATGAGGAAGCGATTGAAACGATACTCGAAGCGATCAACAAAACCGGTTATGGCGTTGGCAAGGACATCTGGCTTGGCCTTGATGTCGCCAGCTCGGAGTTCTACCGAGATGGCGCCTATCATCTCGACGGTGAGGGCAAGGTGCTCAGCCCCGAACAGTTGATCGAGTTCTACGCCGATTGGTGTGCGAAATATCCGATCATCACAATTGAAGATGGCATGGCTGAGGGCGACTGGGACGGTTGGAAGAAACTGACTGAAAAGCTTGGCAAGACGGTGCAGTTGGTCGGCGATGATCTGTTCGTGACCAATACCTCGATTTTCCGCGAGGGCATCGACAAGCACATTGCGAATGCCATCCTGATCAAGGTCAACCAGATCGGCACCTTGACCGAAACGCTGGATGCGATCGCCATGGCGGAAGCGGCTAAATATGCATCGGTGATTTCGCACCGTTCCGGTGAAACCGAGGACACCACGATTGCTGATTTGGCGGTGGCGACTGCGGCAACGCAGATCAAGACCGGCTCGCTGTGCCGATCGGATCGTGTGGCCAAGTACAATCAACTGCTGCGCATCGAGGAAGCGCTCGGTTCGAGCGCGCGCTACGCCGGTGCGAAAGCATTCCCGAACCTTCCCGATTTCATTCGCTGATTGCGATTGACGCCAGGTCAACACCCGAATGCTGCGACTCGTCGCCCTGATCCTGTTGATTCTCCTGATTGCCCTAGAGGTCAAACTCTGGGCCGGTCAAGGCGGTATGGCCGACGTTCGACGTCTCCAGCAAAGCGTGGCCGAGCAGAAGGTCGAAAACGACGCGCTCAAAGCGCGCAATGACGCGTTGGCGGCCGAAGTGGCCAATTTGAAGAGTGAAACTGAGGCCGTTGAGGAACGTGCGCGTTCGGAATTGGGTCTGGTCAAGCCCGGCGAGACCTTCTATCAGGTCGTCGAGCCGCAGCCACCAGGCAAACCGAATGGCAATGAAAGACGCTGAGCGCGCGCTTTGGTGTGTCGTGCCGGCGGCCGGGCGTGGCCATCGTTTTGGCGCTGACAAGCCCAAGCAACACGTCGAGATTGCCGGGAAATCGCTGCTCGAATGGACGCTGCAACGGCTGACCACGCACGCGTCGATCGCTGGAATCGTGCTCGTAGTCGCAGCGAGCGAGGCCTGCGCGAATACCGAAACCACGCTCAACGGCAAGCCGTTGCTCCGCGTGGTCGGTGGTGCGGAGCGTGCGGACTCTGTACTCGCGGGATTGCATGGATTGCCAGAGTCCGTGGCCGATACTGATTTCGTTCTGGTCCACGATGCGGCGCGTCCTTGCGTTCGACATGCTGATATCAGCGCCTTGATTGAACGAGGCGGAGCAGCTGGTGGCGGCTTGCTTGCCGCACCGCTGCGCGACACGCTCAAGCGCGCCGATGCAAATGGAGTCGTGATCGAAACCGAGTCGCGCGAATCGCGTTGGCGCGCATTGACCCCGCAGATGTTTCGTCGTGGCGAGTTGGTAGCCGCTCTCGAATCGTCACGACGCGATGGCGTCGTCGTCAGCGACGAGGCAATGGCCATGGAGCTCGCCGGGTTCAAACCGCTGCTGGTCGAGGGCAGCGACGACAACATCAAGGTGACCACGCCTGCCGATTTTGCGTTGGTTGAGTATCTTTTGCGAACGGATGATCACCACGCCCGCTGTTGAGAGCCGTCAATCGAGATTCGGGATTCGTCACCGCTACGTGTAATCTTGTGCCGAATCTCGTATCCCGAATCTCAGTCCTATGCGCATCGGTCAAGGTTTTGATGTTCACGCCTTCGGGCCCGGCAAACATGTCGTTCTTGGCGGGGTGACGATTGCCCACTCACAAGGTCTGGTGGCACATTCGGATGGCGACGTAGTCATCCATGCATTGTGCGATGCGATACTCGGCGCGCTCGCGCTTGGTGATATCGGTCGCCATTTTCCGCCCTCCGATGAGCGGTGGAAGGATGTCAGCAGTCGGCATTTTCTCCTGCATTGCGCGGGCTTGATGATTGAGAGCGGCTGGTCACTGGCGAATGCCGATGTCACGGTGATCTGCGAAATCCCGAAGGTTGGGCCGCATGCCGAAGCGATGCGTGACAATCTGGCGGTGGATCTGGGTTGTGCCAAAGCTGATGTCAACGTCAAGGCGACAACCACCGAGAAGCTCGGTTTCTGCGGTCGCGAAGAAGGGATTGCGGCCATGGCAGTGGTTTTGCTTCAGCGCCGAAGCCTGCCTTTGACCGAAATTCCTGAAGATCCCGAGCTGCAAGCGCTGGTAGCGCGCCTTGATCCGCAAGGTAAGCCGTGATCGACCTTCCTTATGCATTGGGTGGGCCGAGCTTGAGCGGGCGCATGCGCGCCTCATCGGATGATTTCGAGGTCGATGAAGATCTCGGTTTCGCGGCGGATGGAAAAGGCGAGCACGCCTTGCTCCATATCGAAAAGCGCGACGCCAACAGCGAATGGGTGGCGCAACAACTGGCTCGTGCCGCCGGTGTGGCGCCGATGTCAGTCGGCTATTCCGGTCTGAAGGATCGTCACGCGCTAACTCGTCAGACTTTTTCTGTGCACCTTCCGGGACGAGCGGATCCGGATTGGCATGCGCTGGATATCGAAGGCGTCAAGATCCTTGAGGTGAATCGCCACTCCAGGAAGATCAAACGTGGCGTCCATCGAGCCAACCGTTTCCAAATTCGTCTGACCGATGTAAGCGGTGATCGTGCTGCGGCAGACAAAGCGATGGCATCTATCGCACGCAGCGGCGTACCAAACTACTTCGGCGAGCAGCGATTCGGGCGTAATGGTGACAATCTCAACAGCGCGCGGGGGCTCTTTGCCGGCGCACGCATGGGCCGTAGCCAGCGAGGTTTTGCCTTGTCCGCGGCCCGTTCGTATTTGTTCAATCTGGTGCTCGCCCGGCGTGTTGCGGATGAAACCTGGAATCAGGCTCTGCCGGGTGAAGTGTGGATGCTGGCCGGAACGCATTCAATTTTCGGCCCGCAAGCGCTGGACGATGCACTGCGCGATCGCCTGGCAAGCGGCGATATCCATCCGACTGGACCGCTCTGGGGCCTCGGCGAGTTGCGCAGCATTGCGGAGGTGGCTGAAATCGAGCAAGAGCTCGCGATATCGAGCGGCTTCAAGGAGGGGCTGGAGGCGGCGGGTCTGCGCCAGGAGCGCCGCACATTGCGCTTGATGCTCACCGATTTCAGCTCGGAATGGTCGGTTGATGCGCTTGTGCTCAGGTTTTCGCTCCCGAGCGGTTGTTTCGCCACATCGGTGGTGCGGGAAATCTGCGATTCGCGCTCAAGCCTTTCAATCACCGACGCTCCGGTATCCGCAATCCAAGCAGGGTCTGCCTGATACGTCGCAACGCTTTGTCTGTCAGGTACGTCAAGAGAGTCGGGCAAGCCACTTGAAACGAATCTGACACGCTTGCCTTGATCACACCTTGGCAGCCGTATGTGCGGATGCCATCCATCACTGGAGAGCGACATGAAACAGACGTTCGTATTCGGTGCGATTTCGGTCGGGCTGGTTTTGCTTTCGGGATGTGCCAGCAACGGCAGCAGTCGCTATGCAAATCAGCAGAGATTTGTTGTCGATCAGGCCTATGTCGATGCCGTCGATCAAGCCAGTCGACGAGCCAGTGTTCAAGTAACCTGGGTGAATCCACCGACCAAACGCCTGTCGGTCGATGGTGATTCCGCGAACTGATCGTTCAACGGTTGCTACGCAAGAGGACCAGCACGGCGCCTGTTCCGCCCTGAACGGGCAGCGCCGAGGCGAAAGCAAGAACATCATCGCGTCGGCGCAGGACCTGTTCGGTCATGCGTTTGACCACCGGTCCGCGTGCTGCAGAGCGCAACCCCTTGCCATGTACGATGCGCACGCAGAACTCATCATGCGCGAGCGCATCGGCCAGAAACAGCTTGATCGCTTCGCGGGCGACCGCGACCGTCATCTGATGCAGGTCGATTTCGGCGCGGATGCTGAAGTGCCCACGACGCAACTGCTTGAGCAATCGTTGCGGCTGGCCGGCTTTGAGATACAGGATTTCGTCACCGAGTTCGATTGAAGCCGGGTCAAAGGTGTGGGTCAGCAGCTCACCGCGAACAGCAGCCTCGTCGGACTCGAACTGCCTGGGTCGTGGTTCCGGGCGATTTATTTCGGGAGGGAGATCGCTGGGTCTGGACAAGGGTCGAACCTTGTCGATCGCGTTGCGAAACAGATCGCTGTCGATGCTGTCGACCTCGGTCGAGCGGCTGCGATCTGTTGGTGGGCGGCGATCTCGTTTCATCGGCGGGTGTTCAAAGTGAATGACACGACTGCAAAACAATTGCACGGCTTGGTCATTCGAACAACTCCTCAGCTCGGCTGACGCAGTCGTGATCCGACGCGTTCAGCCCGGAAGGTGAATCCGGTATGCTTGTGCGCTGGATTCGTCAGGCGCTCCAGCTCTCGTTCGATCCGGTTGGCCGAGTCGCATTCATCCTTTCAGGAAACCATTCATGCGCGTACTTGTGAGCAACGACGATGGCGTCGATGCACCCGGAATCCTCGTGCTTGCGCGCCATCTGGCGGCGCTTGGCGAGGTGGTCGTGGTTGCCCCGGATCGCGATCGTTCGGGTGCCAGCAACTCGCTGACCCTGGATCAGCCGATCCGCGTCAAACGACTGCACGATGGTCGCTATTGTGTTGCCGGAACACCGACCGATTGTGTCTATTTGGGTTTGACGGGATTGCTCGACAAGGCGCCCGATATCGTCGTCTCTGGCATCAACAGCGCCGGCAATCTGGGTGACGATGTTATCTACTCCGGGACTGTGTCGGCGGCGATGGAGGGTCGCTTTCTTGGGCTGCCGGCCATTGCGGTTTCGCTGGTCACTCATGATCACAAAGGCCAGCATTACGATTCGGCGGCTCTGGCCGTGATGCAACTGATGCGCAAGTTGCTGGTGGATCCACTGCCGGCCGATACCATTCTCAACGTCAACGTGCCGGACAAGCCTTGGTCTGAAATTCGCGGCTTTTCGGTGGCCAGACTCGGGCGTCGACATCGCGCGCCGTCGTGTATCGAGCAGACCGATCCGCGTGGGCGGCCGATGTACTGGATCGGCCCGCCTGGCGAAGCCGAGGATGATGGTCCCGGTACGGATTTCCACGCAGTCCGCGAAGGGTATGTGTCGATCACGCCCATCCATGTTGATCTGACCAGTTATCAGGCACTCGAAAAAGTTGGCGGATGGGTCGGTTCGCTGACCAAGGAGAGTGCTGCGACATGAGCACGGCGTGGTCGAGATATGGCGCGAAGGATGCCAGCCGGTGAACGGTTTTGCCCGCAGCCGCCCGGAAGTACGTGGTCTTGGCATGACTTCGCAACGCGCCCGCGATCGTCTGATCGAGCGCCTGCAAGTCGAGGGAATTCGTGATCGCCGCGTGCTCGACACCTTGCGCCAGTTGCCTAGACATTTGTTTATCGATGAAGCGCTCGCTTCGCGTGCCTATGAAGATACCGCGCTGCCGATCGGCCAGGGCCAGACGATCTCGCAGCCTTATGTGGTGGCGCGCATGACCGAGCTGCTGATCGAGGATGTCTTGCCCAAGCGAGTGCTCGAAATCGGAACAGGTTCCGGTTACCAATGTGCCGTGCTGGCGACTTTGGTCGAAGAGGTTTTCACGGTAGAGCGAATTGACGAACTGCTGCGAAACGCGCGGCGTCGATTACGTAAACTCGGTTTGGGCAACATCCGTTCGCGCCACGATGACGGACGACTCGGCTGGCCTGAAGAGGCTCCGTTCGACGCGATCATGGTGACTGCCGCTGGTACGGATCTTGAGAACGCCTTGCTGGATCAGTTGGCGCCCGGAGGCGTGCTCGTTGCGCCGGTTGGACCACCCGGACGTCAGCAGCTATTGCGCGTGCGCGAAACCGACAAGGGCTGGCAACGAGAGATTCTTGCGGCCGTGAGTTTCGTGCCATTGCTGGGCGGGGTGGTTTGATCATGTCGTGTGAGCGGCGAGGAGAGCGCGCATGAAGCTGTTCAAGCCGCTTTACGAACGCGCGTTGAAATGGTCTCAGCATCCGAAAGCCGAATCGTTACTGGCTGTTTTGAGTTTTTTTGAAGCGATTATTTTTCCAGTGATGCCTGAGGTCATGCTTGGACCGATGGTGCTTGCCCGGCCGCAGCGGTGGGCGCGCTTCGCGACGATCAGTCTGGTGTTCTCGGTGATTGGTGCATTGGTCGGTTACGCACTCGGCCACTATGCGTTCGAGTGGATGCGGCCGGTGCTCGATTCGCTCGGTTGGCTGGAGCACATCGATGCCCAAGTGGCCGAACTGCGTGCAATCGTTGCGCAGAGTCCTTGGTCAGCGTTCTGGTTGCTGGTTGTTGCGGGGTTTTTACCTATTCCGCTAAAGATCTTTACCTGGGCGTCAGGTATCGTCGGTGTGCCGCTGCTACCCTTTGTCGCGAGCATGATTGTGGGGCGTGGCAAGCGCGTCTATTTGCTTGCCGGGGTCATCCGAATTGCCGGGCCGAAAGCCGAAGCTGCGTTGCATCGATGGATTGAATGGATCGGTTGGGCCATGCTTGGCGTATTGGCGTTTGCCATTGTCTATCTCAAGTTCATTCGATAAGTGATCGCAAGAAAGAAAAAATTCATCGACCTGCGTGGGCTTTCTGCGCTCGCCATCCTGGTTGCTGCCGGTTGTGCGTCGACGCCTCCGGCGCCGGTGGAAGATCGAAGTTTCGGCAACCGGTATTCGCATCGAAATCAGTCGGAAGCCCGCGGGGCGCGGACGCCAGAGGGCAGTTATCGCGTGCGCAAAGGCGATACGCTTTACAGCATCGCCTTCCGCAACGGAATTGACTATCGGCAGCTGGCGCAAGCCAATCGCATCGGCCCGCCGTATACCATTTATGTTGGTCAGTTGATTCAACTTGGCGGGCAGCGCGCCACGCAACCCGTGGTTGCCGCCGAGCGTCCATCCTCCTCACGCCTGCCGCCGCGTGAGTTGCCTGCATCATCGCCTCGATCAGTGACCGCGCCGAAGCCAAGCGTTGACGCTCGGCCATCTTTGCCGCCCGTCGCGCCTGCGCCAGCGCCTCAGCGCGATGACAATGTGGCCGCAACGGCGCCGACCGGCAATTGGCGGTGGCCCGCAGAGGGGCCACTCGTCGCGCGCTTTGTGACCGGAGATCAGACCCGGCAAGGCATCAATATCGCCGGCAAGTCGGGAGATCCGGTGCGTGCCTCGGCTGATGGCGAAGTGGTTTACAGCGGTAATGGTCTGATCGGCTACGGTGAGTTGATCATCGTTAAACACAGTTCGACGATGCTATCGGCGTACGGACACAACCGGCGACGTCTCGTCCAGGAAGGCGATCGGGTCAAGGCCGGTCAACAGATCGCCGAGATGGGCTCATCGAGTGCCACCCGCGACATGCTTCATTTCGAGATTCGTCGCAACGGCAAGCCGATTGATCCGATGGGTTTTCTGCCAAAACGTTGATCATGAACCTCTCTCAGACCCGCTCGGCGGCATGTTTTGGTGATGGGAGTATTCCCGCTACCCGGATCAACTTGCATGAGCGCTGATGCGAAACCGAAAGCGATCGAAGAGCCGGCGGTTGAAGAAGTGCTGGAGCTGCTCGATGCGATTGATCCCGTGGATGAGGAAGTGCGCACGTCAACCGGCGCATATCTGAACGAAATAGGCTTGATTCCGCTGTTGTGTGCGGAGCAGGAATGGGCGCTGGCCGAGCAGGTCCAGGCCGGTGACAGTGAGGCCAGGCGGGCGATGATCGAGGCCAACCTTCGACTGGTTGTGACGGTCGCGCGGGGTTACGTTGGCCGTGGTGTGCCGCTGATGGATCTGATCGAGGAGGGCAATATCGGCCTGATTCGAGCGGTCGAGAAATTTGAGCCCGAACGGCGGCTGCGCTTTTCAACTTACGCGATGTGGTGGATACGTCATGGCGTGCAGCATGCGCTCTCGCATCAGGGTCGCACGGTACGCATTCCCGTACATGTCTTGCGCGAATTGGCCCAGGTGCTGCGGGTCAAACGAGAAATGACAGCACAACTTGCGCGGCCGCCGACGATTGAAGAACTCGCGCGCGGAGTCGGCAAGGAGGCGCGCGATGTGGCTGAGCTTTTTCGTGTCAGCGAGCGCATCAGCTCGCTAGATGCGCCGATGTCCGACAGCGATGATCGCGCTCTGATCGAGCATATCGTCGATGAAGGCGACGGCAGTTCGGCCAATGCGGGCGAGAGTCACGGCAATGGCAAGCTGCAGGGATGGCTTGCGGCGCTCAAGCCGCGTCAACAACTGGTTGTCGAGCGCCGCTACGGATTGAACGGCGAGGCGGTGCATTCCTTGGCGGAAATTGCCGTGGATCTTGGTATTTCGCGTGAGCGTGTGCGGCAGATCCAGGAAGAAGCGCTCAAGCGCCTGCGCCAGCTTTCATCTCAGGATCAGGCGGGCTGATCAAGCGCCCAGGATGAACCCGGCAACCACCTTGCGCCCTTCTCCGGCGAGTAGATTGTAAGTACGCCCAGCGGCGGCATTGTGCATCACTTCCACGCCGATCCCTTTGCGCAACAACGGCAGCAGGGCGGTCTGTTCCGGGAACCTCTGCTCGACGCCCGTGCCGATGATGACGAGCTCAGGGTCGAGGTCGACAATGGCCTGGATGGCGCCTGCATCGAGATCGGTGACGGACGCAGGCGGCCAGTCTTCGATCACCTGATTCGGTGCGATAAGAAAGCTTGATTGCAGCTCGCGGTCGATCACCACAACCGAGTGCTCGCGAACCGCGCGAATGAAGAAATATCCTTCTGCTCGATCGTGAATGAGTTGCATGGATTGGATCCTTTATCCCGGATTATTCATGGATGCGCGCAACGATCGTGCGGGCCGCTAGTTTCACGCGAGGTTTCGCGATCGAGCCCTTAGTCGGGCCTGCCATCGGCCGAGTGATACGGGCGTGTAACTTCAATAGGCGAGCGAGAACGCGCGTCGTCGATACAGGGCCGAGCCTACTTCGGTAGCGGCAACTTGGGTTCCTTCTTGTTGCGCTTCCAGAGGGTCGCAGTATGGCCGATGGTCTGCACGAGTTCGGAATCCGAGCCTGTCGTAAGAGCATCAATCTGCGCGCCGCGCTCTTCCTTGTCGCCACCGGAAAGTCGTACCTTTACCAGCTCGTGGCGATCGATGGCCAAATTCAACTCAGCAACCAGCGCGGGCGTCACGCCCTTTTGGCCGAGCATGACAATCGGGCTGAGGGCATGAGCAAGGCCGCGTAGAAAACGTTTTTGAGACGATGTAAGTGGCATGAATGGAGTCCGAATGCTGATGGGAGGCCGACGGGTGTAGACGGCTTTCAGGGTATTATGAGGCCAATCCCTTGCCTGACAAACGCGCACCGAGCGCTAGTGGACCGACGTGGCGCGAAGCAAAACCAGTTCTCGCTGGCTCCAGGAGCATTTCAGCGACCCTTACGTGAAGCGCGCCCAGGCTGAAGGCTGGCGCTCGCGGGCGGTTTTCAAGCTGGATGAGTTGATTGAACGAGACAAGCTGCTCAAACCCGGCATGTTTGTGGTCGATCTGGGAGCCGCGCCGGGCGGTTGGTCGCAAATGGTTCGCGAGCGTTTGGGTGATGCAGGACGCATCATCGCGCTGGATATTTTGCCCATGCAGGGTATCGGCGGCGTCGATGTCATTGTTGGCGATTTTCGCGAAAACGAGGTGCTCGCCCAGCTTGAGCTTGTGCTGGCGGGATCACGGGTGGATCTTGTGCTTTCCGACATGGCCCCCAACATGAGCGGAGTAGGCGCTGTTGATCAGGATCGTTCCATGGTTTTGGCTGAGCTGGCTGCTGAGTTCGCGGGTACCCACCTGAACAAGGGTGGGGCGTTTCTGACCAAAGTGTTCCAGGGTCAGGGTTTTGATGAATACATTCGACGCTTGCGCGATCAATATGCGAGCGTCAGCATCCGCAAGCCCAAAGCGTCACGGGCGCGCAGCAACGAAGTCTATGCATTGGCGACCGGCAGAAAGATCTGACGGCGGCTTGCAGGAGGAAACGGAAAAGAATGAACGATATGGCAAAGACGGTGTTGCTCTGGGTGGTGATCGCTGTCGTCCTGTTGACGGTGTTTCAGAGCTTTAATCCGCATTCGGCAACAACCAAGGACATTCCTTACTCCGAATTCATGCAGGCGGTGCGTGACAAGCGTGTCGATGAAGTGCTTGTGCACAACGACAGCCGCACGATCGAGGCCAAGCTGCAGGATGGAACGAGCGTGCGCACGACGGCGTTGCTGACCGAGCAATCGATCGGTGATATCGAAAAAGATGTGCAAAAGGTCAAGGTCGAGGCGACTGATCCGCCTATGCCGCTGATCTTGCGCTTGCTATTTGACTGGCTGCCGCTGATCGTCATTTTTGGTCTGGTTTTCTATTTCATGCGCCAGATGCAGTCCGGTGGCGGCCGCGGCGGAGCGATGTCGTTCGGGCGTTCGCGGGCCAAGCTGCAAGGCGAAGATCAGATCAAGGTCACCTTTGCCGATGTAGCCGGTTGTGACGAAGCCAAGGACGAGGTGTCTGAGCTCGTCGAATTTCTTCGCGACCCGTCCAAGTTCACCAAGCTGGGCGGAAAGATTCCGCGCGGCGTGCTGATGGTGGGCTCGCCAGGTACCGGTAAAACCTTGTTGGCCCGAGCCATCGCTGGCGAGGCCAAGGTGCCGTTTTTCGCGATCTCGGGTTCGGATTTCGTCGAGATGTTCGTTGGCGTCGGCGCCGCGCGCGTTCGCGACATGTTCGAGCAGGCAAAAAAGCAGGCCCCATGCATCATCTTTATTGACGAGATTGATGCGGTCGGTCGTCATCGCGGCGCCGGCCTCGGTGGCGGTCATGATGAGCGCGAGCAGACCCTGAATCAGCTGCTGGTCGAAATGGATGGTTTTGAGGGCAGTGAAGGGGTCATCGTGATTGCCGCGACCAACCGTCCCGACGTGCTTGATCCGGCGTTGCTGCGTCCGGGTCGCTTCGATCGTCAGGTCGTTGTTCCGTTGCCTGATCTCAAGGGTCGTGAACAGATCCTCAAAGTGCATATGCGCAAGGTGCCGCTGTCGAATGATGTGGAGCCATTGACGATTGCGCGTGGCACGCCTGGTTTCTCAGGCGCTGATCTGGCCAATCTGGTCAACGAAGCCGCATTGTTTGCCGCGCGCACCAACTCACGTGACGTCGGCATGCATGATTTCGAGAAGGCCAAGGACAAGATCATGATGGGCGCCGAGCGCCGCTCAATGATCATGAGCGACGACGAGAAAAAGTTGACCGCGTACCACGAAGCCGGTCATGCGATCGTTGGCCTGTCGGTCCCGGATCATGATCCGGTGCACAAGGTCACCATCATCCCGCGTGGCCGTGCGCTTGGCGTGACGATGTTTCTTCCCGAGCAGGATCGCTACAGTCATTCAAAAAGCTCGCTCGAAAGCCGTTTAGCCAGCCTCTACGGCGGGCGGGTCGCCGAAGAACTGATCTTCGGCGATGACAACGTGACCACTGGCGCTTCCAATGACATTCAGCGTGCAACCCAGTTGGCGCGTGACATGGTGACCAAGTATGGTCTGTCCGAAGAACTCGGTCCGATGACGTATACCGATGAAGAAGATGAGGTATTCCTCGGCCGTTCGGTGACCCAGCACAAGCATGTCTCTGAAGAAACCGCTCGCCGGATCGATGAAGTGGTTCGCGGGGTAATCGACCGCGCCTATGCGCGCGCACGTGAAATTTTGGTGCGTGAAAACGTCAAGCTCGAAGCGATGGCTCAGGCTTTGCTGCAATACGAAACCATCGATCGCGAAATGATTGCGGCGATCATGGATGGCCGCGAACCGGATCCACCGAAGGATTGGCAGAGCGACTCGGGCAAGCGAGGTGGCGGTGCTGGGGGCGGCGGGTCGAGCAAGGGCGGTGGTACTGAAAGCCCGATCGGCGGAACGGCCACGCAGTCGCGCAGTAACAGTTTGCACTGATCGCGTCTCTCGGTTCTGATACAAAGGCCACCTTCGGGTGGCCTTTTTTCATGGTGGAGCCGAGTATGTTTTCAACAATTCTTGATTGCGCGGGCAGGGAGCTGGTGCTTGATCGTGCGCGTGTCAGTGGCATCGTCAATGTCACCGACGATTCGTTTTCCGACGGTGGAAAATTCCTTGATCCGGAAATTGCCATTGAGCATGCTTTGCGTCTGGTCGAGGAAGGGGCGGACCTGATCGACGTCGGAGCGGAATCCACTCGTCCCGGCGCATCACCCGTATCAACCGATACGCAGATTTCGCGGGTTGTGCCGGTTATCGAGGCGCTTGTGGCGCGCACAAAGCTGCCGATTTCCATCGACACGTCGGATCCTGAGGTCATGCGCGCGGCCGTGGCCGCGGGTGCGGGCATGATCAACGATGTGCGAGCATTACGTGGCGAGGGAGCGCTTGAGGCGGCCGCAGAAACAAAAGCGGTCATCTGTCTGATGCACATGCAGGGCGAGCCTCGGAGCATGCAGGAGCACCCCCACTACGACGATGTTGTGGGTGAGGTGCATCGATTTCTCTGCGATCGCCTTTTTGCCTGCCAGTTGGCCGGCATCGACAAGAAGCGCCTTGTCGTTGATCCGGGATTCGGATTCGGCAAGACGCTTGAACACAATTTGGCTCTGCTGGCCAACCTCGCACGGTTCGGCGAAATTGCGCCGGTGCTCGCGGGATGCTCACGGAAATCCATGATTGGAACATTGACCGGCCGGGAAAATCCGCACGAGCGGATTTTCGGCTCGGTCGCCGCCGCGCTGATCTCGATTCAGCGCGGTGCGTCCATCGTCCGTGTACATGATGTCGCGGCCACGGTTGATGCCTTGAAAGTCTGGTTTGCGGTTGAAGCGGTGAAGCTTGCTGGCTTGCGTGCGCAAGTCGTTGGAAAAGCTCAACTTTGGGAAGAAGACTAAAGGATCGCAACAAGTTCGACTGGATCACGGAAGCAACTGCATTTTCATAATACGAGCACTTCAGCGCAGATTGCGTTTTAATGTGCGTCTGGATTCGCGCATGGAACGTATTGAGTCCTACCCAATCGGAGGATGCGCTGATGAAGTTCTTGACCACCTGTGCGGCCATGGCAATGGTTCTTGCTGGATCGCCGTCGCTTGCTGCGGAAAGTTGGCAACCCTATGTCAGCAACGGAGGCGCCCTCGCTGGTGTCCAGCCGATCGACTCGATGATGGTGGTGGATTGCCTGCTTCCCGGTCAGATGCGACGTTCCGGGGCGATGTCGTATATGGGGCCGCGTTTGCCGGTGAAGACCACCGCCCAGCTATGCGCGATGCGCGGCGGCGAGTACACCGAATACGATAGAGCCAATATGCAATCCAGCCTCGCGGTCTGGATGGACAAGGCCAAGGGCGGAGACGCCAAGGCGCAGTTCTACGTCGGTCAGATCTACGAAAAGGGCATGGATACATTGCCCGACTATGAAGAGGCGGCGGCGTGGTATCGAAAGGCCGCCGACGGCGGATCCAACGAAGCCAAATTATCCCTTGCCTCGATGATGGAAAGCGGCCATGGCATGCCAGTCGACGAGGCCGGAGCGGTCAATTTGTATCGCGAAGCAATG